>NZ_JAUSZH010000001.1:699166-1048750 GCF_030817355.1 Streptomyces sp. V1I1
CCCGCCAGCCGGGCCTCGGACGTTGCGGTGGTCATCGCCGGTCACGCTCCCCGCAGCAGGTAGTTGGGACCGGTGGTGTAGTGCTTGTTGATGTCGGCCGCGCCCGAGCGCTCCTTGGTGAGGAGAGTGCCCGCGGTGACCATTGCCTTCACCGGCAGCCGGTCCGCGTCCAACACGTACGCCTGCAGTACGGCGCCGGGCTCGCCCGGGCCCGTGCCCAGGCGCTCGACGGCCTCGGTGAGCCGGTCCCGTACGAGCCGCAGCAGCCGGTCCAGCGGGGCGCGGCCGTGCCGGGCGAGCCCGAAGGCGTACGCGCCCGCGCACAGGTGGACGGTGATGGTGGTGAACAGGTCGGCGACCGGCCGGTCGCTCTCACCGAAGATGCGGGAGTCGTCGAACTCGGCCGGGTCCGGGGCGTCCGCGCCGAGGGTCTCGCGCAGTCGGGCGGCGTTGATGCGCGGCCCGTCGTTGTCCTTCAGCAGCAGCCGGATGCGCGGGTTGCCCGCGTGCCCGTCCAGCACCAGCGAGATGTTCTGCTGGTGGGACTCCAGCGCGATGCCATAGCCGAAGAGCGCGGTCTGCCAGTCGAAGAGCAGAGTGAGGGCGGCGTCGAGGAGAGCGGCCGGGTCGCCGCCGTAGAAGCGGTCGGCGAGATGGTCGATCAGCAGCCGGCCACCGGGTGCCCGGCTCAGCAGCGCGGCCATCGGCACGACGACGGCATCGTCGAGACCCGCCGGGTAGCGGCGGCAGAGTGCGGCGAGGAGTTCGTGTCCGGCGTGCGCGAAGCGGCTCTCGTCGGCGTGCAGCACGGTGCCCCGGAAGCGGGGCTCGCGGGCGATCACCGTCTCCAGCAGGCGTTGGCCCGCCGCACCGTCGACCAGCGTTCCGGGCTTGATGGTTCGGCGGTTGCGAAGGCCCAGGGTGGCGGTGGCCAGCGGCAGTTTGAGGTGGAGGGCCGGGTCCGAGGCGAGAGCCACGGTCCGCATCGACAGGGTCGGTACGGCCTCCAGGTACGGTCGGTCGGACAGGACCGCGCGGTCCTCGAGGCCGGTGGCACGCAGCGCGTCCCGCAGTGGTGCCCCGAGAGTCAGCGGGTGGACGGGGAAGGCGATGTGGCTGCCGTCGAGTTCCGGCAGCCCGATCACAGCGGGCGAGGGCCACAGGCCGAACAGTTCCGCGTCGCCGTCCGGGCGGTGCATGGTGACCGCTTCCCGAGGCAGGGCGAGCCAGCGCAGCGCGAAGCGCGGGTGGAACTCGGGTGCGTACGAGCGCAGTTGGTCCCCGGTGAGGCCGGAGCGGCCGCGCGCGGTCGGGTAGACCGGGTGGTCGAGGTGGGCTGCGAGGGTGTCGTGCGCCAGGGCGCCGCCGAGACCGGTCCAGTCGGCGGGGTCGGTCCCGTATCTGGCGGTGAGCCGGGCGGTGACCTCGTCGTGCGACTCGGCGTGCAGCCGCATGGTGGCCAGGGTCTGCCTGCATTCCCCGGCGAAGGCGTCGAAGCCGCCGAGGTCGGCGGGGTCGGCGAGGGCGCTCAGCGCAGCCAGGGCCTCGTCCGGGCTGGTCAGTTCGGCCCCGTCGGACTCCCGCTCCAGCAGGGGCAGCCGTGCGGCGGACTCGCACTGGAATCCGTCTTCGCGAACCGGCATCAGCAGTGCGTCGCCGTCTCCGGTGTCCAGGCGCAGCCACGGCCCGTCGGGCCGCTCGACCTGTGTGCTGCGCGTGCGCAGGCCCACGACGTCCTCGCGCAGCAGCGCGCTGAGCACGCGCAGCAGCAGGTCGTCCGTCTCGGTGTCGAGGGCTGTGGTTGTCGCCGTCACGGGGCGATCTCCCAGCGCTGCGCGGCAAGGAAGTCGGCCACGACCCGGTCCACCGTCTCCTGGCCAGTGCCGGTGGCCCGAACGATGCCGACGTAGTCGCGGTTCGTGCCGTACAGCTCGTGCCGTTCGCCGACCTCGCGCAGCGGTCGGTACGTCAACGTGACGCCGTCCACCGTCAGATCGGCTGCGCCAGGGGCGACGCTGAGCGTCCCGGCTCGGTCGGCGCAGGGGTATTCGAGCAGGGCCCGGCCGTCGGTGCGCGCCCCGAGGTCCGCGGGCAGCGGCTCGCCCAGATGCGTACGGAGGATGTGCTCGAAGAGCGGAATGTCCAGCAGCTGCGCCAGCAGCAGATCGCACTGGTCGCCGATGGCGCGGTAGTTCACCTCGATGATGCGGGCGCGGCCGTCGTGCACCACGAACTCGGTGTGGCAGGCGCCGAACCCGACTCCGAGCGCGTCGAGCTGCGCCAGCACCTGCTCGACAATCGGCTCCGGATGCGCGGGGACGAAGGTGAGGCGCTCCTCGATGAAGTACGGGGGCGGGGACAGCTTGGTGTGGAACCCGCCCAGCACATGGCGGATGCGGCCGTCACCGAGCGTCTCCAGCGTGTAGAGCTCGCCGGCGAGGTATTCCTCGACGACCAGCGCGGTCTGCGGCCGCCGCGCCTGAATCTCCTTGCAGCGCACCACGAGGTCCTCGGGGCCGTCGACCAGGACGACGTCCTCACTGGCCACACCCTCGCGCGGCTTGAGGACGCAGGGGTACGGCACGTCGAGGGCGATGAGCGAGCCCGGGTCCTGGCCGGCCGTGAGTTCGGTGGACCACACGGTGTCGGCGCCCGCGGCGGCAAGGTGGCGCCGCATGTGCGCCTTGTCCTTGGCGCGCAGTGCGGCCTGCCAGTTCTTGGCGGGGAGGCCGAAGTAGTCGGCGGCCAGGGCTGTCTGGGTCTGCAGGTGGTCGCTGTTGGTGAAGACCGCGTCGGCGGTGTGGTGGGTCGCGATCCGAGTGATGACGGTGCGGAAGTCGCGTACGTCGCACTCCAGGATTTCGATGTCCGGGTAGACGCGCCGGTGGGCCTCGGGCTGGTCGGTGAGCACGGTGACGTCGAGGCCGAGCCGAGCGGCGGCGGGGAGGAAGCCTTCGGTGACCGAGTCGGTGGGGTTGAGGGCGAGCAGGTAGAGCCGCATGGGCAAAGGCCCCTTCCGAGCGAAGAGTTGCGGGGACGGCGAGCAGGGCGGGGGCGGGCCGGGCGGCGGTCCGCCCCCGCTGCGGATCAGCTCTTGGGGAGCTCTACGCCGGTAGCCTTGGCCACGTCGGCGAGCATGTTCCCGGCGGCCTGGACGCCGATACCGGACATCCAGGTCTCGTCCGGCACGGTGAAGACCTTGTTGTCCTTGACGGCCTTCAGGTCCTTCCAGACCGGGTTGGACGTGACGTCCTTCTGCTGGGTCTTCTCCGGGGAGTCGGCGACGGTGACGAAGATCAGGTCGGCCTCGGCCTTGTCGATCTGCTCCGGGCTGACGTCCAGCATGGTCGTCTTGGGGTCGGCGGAGTTCTGCGACGCGGGGCGTACGAGGCCGATGTCGTTCAGCACGATGCCGCTGTACGCGGACTTCTGGTACAGGCGGGTCGGCCCTGCGACGAAGCGGACGACCGAAGCAGACGGCATCTTCCCTGCGTACTTCTTCTTGATGGCCTCACCGAGGGCATTGGCGCGGGCCTCGTAGCTCTTCAGCGCGCCCGCGGCCTGCTTCTCCAGACCCAGGGCCTCGGCGTGAACCTTCAGGTTCTCCTTCCACGGCGCGCCGGTGGTCTCGGTGAAGACGGTCGGGGCGATGCCCTTGAGCTTGTCGTAGACCTTCTCGTGCCGGACCTTGGAGGAAAGGATCAGGTCGGGCTTGAGGGAAGCGATCAGCTCAAGGTTCGGCTCCTCCATCGGGCCGACGTCCTTGACGCCGTCGATCTTGCCCTTGAGGTAGTTCGGGAAGCCGCCCTCGGTCTTCATGTGCGGGGAGACCGCACCGACCGGCTTGATGCCGAGCAGGGTGACATCGTCCAGTTCACCGGTGTCGAGAACGATGACGCGCTTGGGCTGGGTGGGAATCGGGGTACTGCCCATCGCGTGCTTGATGGTGCGCGGGAAGGCGGCGGAGTCCGCGCCGGCCTTGGCCTTGTCGTCCGTGGCGGACGACTTCTCGCCGCCGCAGGCCGCGAGCGCGGCGGTGCCGAGAACGACGGCGAGCAGCGCGGCGATGAGCCGGCTGATTCCGTGCAGGGGGGAGCTGGTGGTCATGAGGGTTCGGTGTCCTTGCTGTGAGCGGGAGTTGGGGTAATGCGCGATCAGGCGGGGACGGCGGTTTGCCGGGCCCCTCTGCCTCGGGGGACGACCAGCGGGGTGCCGGTCTCCGGGTCGGGGATCACCCGGCATTCGACGTCGAACACGGACTTGACGAGCTCCGCGTCGAGTACCTCGGCCGGTGCTCCGGCCGCGGCCAACTGCCCGTCCTTGAGGACCACGAGGTGGTCGGCGTACCGGGCAGCCTGTCCAAGGTCGTGCAGCACCATCACCACGGTGCGCCCGGCCTCGGCGTGCAGCTCGGCGACCAGGTCGAGTACGTCGAGCTGGTGCCGGAGATCGAGGAAGGTGGTGGGCTCGTCGAGCAGCAGCAGGTCGGTGTCCTGAGCGAGGGCCAGGGCGATCCACGCGCGCTGCCGCTGCCCGCCGGAGAGCTGGTCCACCGGCTGATCGCGCAGCTGCGTGGTACCGGTGCGACGCAGGGCTTCCTCGACGGCCGCCTGGTCGGTGGCCGACCAGGCGCTGAGCAGCCGCTGGTGGGGGTAGCGGCCGAGACGGACCAGCGCCTCGACGGAGATGGCGTCGGGCGTGACGGGCTGCTGCGGCAGCAGTCCCATCCGGCGGGCGAGGGAGCGGGCCGTCATCCGGTGGATGTCAGCGCCGTCGAGCGCGACGGTGCCTTCCGACGGGGCCAGCAGCCGGGTGAGGCCGCGCAACAGGGTCGACTTCCCGCAGGCGTTGGGGCCGACGATGGCGGTGACGGCGCCGCCGGGCAGCACCAGGTCGAGGCCGCCGACCACGAGCCGGTCGCCGTAGCGCAGGTCGAGTCCGTGGGTGGACAGCTGGTTCAGCTGCTGGGCGGTCATCCGAGACTCCTGTTGACGGGGCGGCTCTGACGGATCATCAGCACCAGTAGCCAGGGGGCGCCGAGCGTGGCGGTGACCACCCCGACCGGCAGTCCGCTCACCGGGAGCAGGTGCTGCACCACCAGGTCGGAGGCGAGTAGCAGTACGGCACCGGCCAGCCCGGTGAGCGCCAGGGTCCCGGCCGTCGGCGGCCCCGCGAGGAAGCGCACGACGTGGGGCACGGCGAGCGCCACGAAGGCGACAGGGCCGGTCAGCGCGGCGGCCAGCGAGGCCAGCGCGATGGCGGTCACGAGGAGTTGGAGCCGGGCAGCGGACGGGATCAGGCCCAGTGCGCCCG
The DNA here is from genome assembly GCF_030817355.1 of Streptomyces sp. V1I1. Taxonomy (NCBI): domain Bacteria; kingdom Bacillati; phylum Actinomycetota; class Actinomycetes; order Kitasatosporales; family Streptomycetaceae; genus Streptomyces; species Streptomyces sp. V1I1. The sequence goes on from NZ_JAUSZH010000001.1 coordinate 704,480, forward strand.
CGGAGTCATCGCCCAGGTCCAGCACGGCCAGCCGCCGGTGCAGGGCGAAGGCGCAGGCCAGGGCCAGAGCCACCGCACCGCCCGCGGCCCAGACCTCGATCCAGGTCCGTCCGTACAGCGAGCCGGTGGTCCACTGCAGCGCGGAGTTGGCCAGCTCGGCGGGGAAGCGCACCACCATGAGGTTCACGGCGGCGGCCAGCCCGGCCTGTACGGCGAGACCCACGAGCACCAGTCGGGTGACGGCGAGTCCGGAGCGCCAGGCGAAGACCCCGAGCAGCAGTGCGGCGAGCATGCCGCCGCCCAGCGCGGCCACCGGGATGAGGGACGCGGAGACACCGGTGGCCAGCAGCACCACCGCGCCGAAGGAGGCGCCGCCGGTCACGCCCATGACATCCGGGGAGGCGAGCGGGTTGCGGAACAGTCGCTGCAGCATGGAACCCGCCACGGCGAGACCGGCTCCGGCGATGAGAGCGGCGACCATCCGCGGCGCACGGAACTCCTGCACGACCAGCACGTCGGCGGGGTCGCCGAACCCGAACAGCCCGCGCAGCGCGACGGACGGCGCCATCGGCATCTGGCCGGTGGTCACGGAGACGGTGACGAGCACGAAGAGCACGATCAGGGCGCAGCCGCCGAGCAGCAGGATGCGGCGCAGCTGCCTGGTCCGCGCACTGGCGGGCGACACCGATTCGGCGGCCTTCACGGTCCGTACGGTGTCGGTCATCGGGCCACCTTCCGGGCCAGGACCGCCAGCAGCGGTGCGCCGAGGAAGGCGCTGACGATGCCGACCTCCAGCTCGGACGGGCGTACGACGAGCCGGCCGAGGACGTCGGCGGCGAGCAACAGCAGCGGTCCCGCCACCAGGCAGCCGGGCACCAGCAGACGATGGTCGGAGCCGAGGACGAGGCGGACCAGGTGCGGTGCGGCCAGGCCGATGAACGCGACGGGTCCCGCCACGGCGACCGCCGAACCCGCGAGCAGCACCACCGAGAGACCGCCGAGCAGCCGGATCCGCGCCACCGGCACGCCCAGCGCCTGGGCCGAATCGTCGCCCAGGGACAGGGCGTTGAGCGCGGGAGTAATGGCGAGCGCGAGAACCAGACCGATGACGAGCGTCGGCAGCACCGGCCAGAGCACGTCGAGGGTGCGTCCGGCCAGCGAACCGGCCAGCCAGAAGCGGGCCTCGTCCAGCGTCCGTTTGCTGGCGAGCATGACGGCCGAGGTCCAGGACATGAGAACGAGCTGGAGCACGGTGCCGCCGAGCGCGAGCCGTACCGGGTCCAGGTCACCGGAGCGCCGGGCGAGTGCCTGGGCGAACAGCGCCGCGGCCGCTGCTCCTGCGAACGCGAACCACAAGTATTCGACGGGGCGGGTGAGATGGAGCGCATAGATCGCGACGACTACGGCGAAGCCCGCGCCCGCGTTGATGCCGAGAGTGGTCGGCGAGGCGAGCGGATTGCGGGTGATGCCCTGGGCGACGGCCCCGGCGACTCCGAGCGCGGCGCCGACCGCCAGACCGACGACGGTACGCGGCAGCCGGAGGCCGGTGACCACGATGGCGTCCCTGCCGTGCCCGTCGCTGAAGAGGGCGTCGACCACGGTGGACAGCGGCACCGATCGGGCACCCAGGGCAAGGCTCAGAGCGGCACACAGCGTCAACGCGCCGAGACCGGCGAGGAGTAGGGGGATCCGCCGTGCGGATGGGCCACTTGGGAGGGTGACCGGCTCGTTTTTGGACACGATCGACAAGCTTAGGTTAGCTATACCTAAGCTTGTCAACCTGGCGCCGCGCCGCGGGATGCGCTTGATTGCAGACCTGATCCACATAGGTAAGGTGAGCCTTGCCTTCCCGTACCCCTGTCCGATGTGGTTAAGGAGTGTCGATGACTCTGGCCCCGGCTTTTCCGGTGGTCGGACCCGCCGTGAGCGCCTCCGCTCTGCTCGCCGCGACCTACCGGCGCCTCTTCGTGCACTGCGAGTCGCTGCACATAGAGGTGGCCGCCCCCGGATCGGGGGTGGCCCAAGGCTGGGTCGACGGCGCGGAGCTGGCGGACTGTGCAGAACCGCTCGACGCCTTCATCGACGCCGAGGCCGCGCGCATCCTGGATCGTTACGAGCACACCGCCCGTCCGGACGTCGCCGCATCCCGCGCGCTGCACAACTACCTCTGGTCCATCTGCCTGCTGATGAGCGGCGCCTGGTATCTGGAGCGGCGCGTGCCGCGGATTCGCCCGCGGGACGTACGGATCGACCTGGTGACCGGAGCGTTCGAGGTCGTCCCCGGCAGCTTCGCCTGCCTGCCCGACGACCCGGCGGCCCGGCTCCCCGGGGTGCGGGTGCTGGAGCACGAGGAGGCGCTGCGCGCCGAGCTGCGCGCCGTGGTCGCCGACCACGTACGGTCGCTGCTGGCCGCGATCGGCCCGCAACTGCGGCGCGGACCCCGGGCGTTGTGGGGCATGGTCGGCGACGACCTGATCTCCGGCATCTGGTACCTCGGCCGCACGCTCGGGCAGGAGGAACAGGCGATGCGGTCAGCCGGGGAGCTGCTGCCCGGCCCCATCCCGCCGTTCCCCGGCGGCGCCGACTTCCGGCAGCTGGCGGGCCGCGACGGACAGTCGTACCCGACCCGTACCCGACTCGGCTGCTGCCTCTACTACACGATCCGGCCTGCCGAGGCGTGCATCACCTGCCCGCGGACCTGCGACGCCGAGCGGCTGCGCCGGCTGGAGGGCGACACGCCCGCATAGCCGTCGGCTCATTGTCGCAGGTGTCGTCGCCGGTCAACCGTGACCCGCGTTCAGCCATCCTCCGCGAGGAATTGGACCAGTCGGCCTCCGTACATGGGGAACGGCTCCGGATCATTCACGTCTACAGCCGATCAGAGGCCGGTGACGCCAAACTCCGTGGACGCCTGACCAAGGACCTCGTCCGCAGTCTGGCCGCGCAGTATTTCTCTCGTAGGCCCCGCCCCCCGGCCCGGCGCTTCGGGGCAGCGCGACCTCGCCCAGAGGGCGGACGGCCGGCCTCAAGATCAGGCGGCATATGCATAGTTGGTGATTCTGAAAAGAGATCCCCGAAGCGCGTTCGAATTCACTGTTTCTTCACGGGTGTTAATGCGGGGCCTTCGGTGGAGCTGTCCGTTCTCACAGGGGAGACAGGTGTTGAGAGAGGGGTAATGCAACCCTCGATTAACTGACGTGTAGTGCCCGGGAATCGTCGCACCGCTCCACTCCTTCGCATCGCAACTCATGTGACCACGACAGGAGTGCCCATGCCCTTCATTCCCAGGGCGTCATGGCCGGCGGATCACCGTGACGAGGTCGTTGCGGGGGTACTTGTCGCGGCGGTGGTCGTTGTCCTTGGATACGCCTCCGGCATCGGCGCTCCTGGGGCCGGCGCCGTGAACAGTGCTTCACCGCCGACTACTTACCCGTCGGCGCCGCCGTCCGCCTCGCCGCCCGCCGCAGGCGCCTCCGAGGCGGATACCCCCGAAACAGATGTGCCCGGCACTGGTAGTGGGTGGCAAGGCGGGGGCGCAGCTGGGATGTTTCCGGTGACGGATGTGCCCGGCGGGGGATCCGCGCACGATCACGGTTCTGAACCTGGGGGCCACGCGGGCCATCCGACTGGTCCCGGCGCGCCGGCGTCGCCCAGTCCCTCGCCGTCCGAGTCGCAGGCGTGCCAGGACGGCGAGGTGCACCTCGTGCAGCCCTTGCTCAACGGTGTCGTCGGGCCCGTGAAGGGGTTGCTGAACAGCCTCCTTGTCCCCGGCACTCCCTCGCGCTCGCCCTCGCCTTCATCCGCAGCGGCGGCCTCGGCTCCGCCCGCGTGCACCGGCCTCATGTCCGGTGTCGTGTCCCCTGTTGTGCCGAGCGCCGGCGCGGAGGCGACGCCATGACAGTCCGCCGAGCGAGCGCCGTCCTTCTCGCCCTCATCGCTGTGCTGCTGTGCGCGCCCGAGGCCTCCGCCCACACCGAACTCACCTCCTCCAACCCCAAGGACGGCGCCCGGCTCGACCACGCCCCGAGCGCCGTGCAGCTCACCTTCAGTGAGCCCGTCGATCCGGCGGAAGTGCGGGTGACGGCAGGTGGCAAGAAGCTGGCAGTCACCCGGCCCGATGCCCGCCGCCCTCAAGCCGTCGCAGTCGCCGTCCCGGATTCCGTTGGCGCCGCGGGCAAGGGGCTGACCCTGGTGTGGCGGGTGGCCGACGAGCACGACGGCCACGCCACCGCAGGAAAGGTCTCCTTCCAGATACGCGCCGCTGCCCCCGCGGATCGTGGCGGCGAGGATGCTGTCCCGACGCCCTCCTCCGCACTGCGGGACTCCGTCACCGCCGCACGCTGGGTCGAATACCTCGCCCTCGCGCTGTTCGTCGGCAGCCTCGGATTCCTTACCTTGCTATGGCCGCAGGGCAGCGAGGTCCGCCGGGCCCGCACCGTCCTCACCCTGGCCTGGGTGTGCGGGCTCGCCACAACGGTGGCCGGCACCGGGCTGCAGGGCGCGTACGCCGCCATGGGATCGCTCGGTGACGCCCTCGAGCCGGCGACATACGCCGACGCGCTGGCCGGCGAGGCCGGGATCGCAAGGGCCGCGCGGGCACTGCTCTGGCTGCTGGCCGCCGTCGTACTGGCCGCCGTGCTGCAGGGCGGCGAGCGGACCGCACGCTCGCCCGGCTGGCGGGTGGGCGCGGCCGTCGTCTGCCTGGGCCTGCTGCGCACGGTCGGTATGTCCGGGCACGCAACAGAGGGCAACCACCCCGGCTGGGGTGCGGTCGCCGATCTGGTGCACCTGTTGGGCATATCGCTGTGGATCGGCGGTCTCGTAGTGCTGCTGGTCGGCGTACTGCCGCGGCGCCGGCCGGACGAGCTGGCCGAGGTCGTACACCGCTACTCCACGCTCGCAGGGGTGTCGGTGGCGGCCGTCGCGGCAGCCGGAGTCGTGCTGTCCTGGCAGGTCCTCGGGTCCTTCGGGGCGCTGTTCGACACCTCGTACGGGCGGCTGCTGCTGGTCAAGGTCGCGCTGCTGGCCACCGTGCTGCTCGTCGCGCAGCGCAGCCGGAGCTGGGTGCGCACCCGGCTCGACATCGCCGTACTGCTGCGGGGCGACAGCGCCACCGTACGGCCCTTCGTCTACTCGGTTGCTGCGGAGACGGGCCTCGTCCTGGCCGTCCTCGGCGCGGCGAGTCTGCTCGTCACGACCGCCCCCGGTCGCTGACAGTCCCAACTGTCCCCCCTTACAAGGAGTGCTCATCATGCAGGATGAAGAAACCCGGCGCCGCAGAGCGCCATCCCGGCGGGGCAATCGCGCGCTACTGATCGGTGGACTGGCCGCCGCGGTCACCGCCGTGGCATGTCTGGCGCTGCTCCAGTCGGCAAGTGGGGCCCCGGCGGGAGACACCGCCGCCCCCGCCGCGGCACATGAGGCACACCCCGCGGCCGCGTCGGACAAGGCAGCCGATCACACCATCGTGATCAAGAACATGGCCTATGCACAACCGAAGTTGACGGTCTCCGTCGGCGAGACCGTGAAGTGGGTCAACGAGGACTCCGCGCCGCACACGGTCACGACCACCAGCGGCCCGGAGGAGTTCGACTCCGGCAACCTGGAGAAGGGCGAGAGCTGGTCATTCACCTTCACCAAGCCCGGCACGTACTCGTACTACTGTGCCGTGCACCCGGACATGAAGGCGCAGATCACCGTCGTAGACGACAACTCCGGCGGCAGTTCGGGCGGATCGGGCACAGGTGGCTCCGGATCCGGGGGTTCGACCTCCGGCGGCGGGTCGACCGGCGGAAGCAGTACGGGCGGTTCATCTGGTGGCCACACCGGTGGTACGTCGGGCGGCTCCCACTCCGGCGGCGCGAACTCGGGAGGTGCGACGGGTGGCGGTGGCTCGACGGGTGGCGGCGGTGGTTCCGACGAGCAGTGCCACAGCGTCCAGCAGGTCCTGCTGCCGATCCTTCAACACCTCAAGTCCGCTCATCTGGAGGAGTCGCCGGGCGAGCAGATCCAGGACGCGCTGAAGCTCGACAGCTACATCAGGATGCACACGGTCTGGCTCGAATCGATCCTCACGCCCGCGGTCGACGGCGGCGGCGCCACCGCCGACGGGACGCTGAGCGTGCTGCTGCAGCACGTCAAGTCCGCCCACCTGGAGGAGTCGCCCGGCCAGCAGATCCAGGACATCCTCAACCCCGACGCGTACGTGAAGACGCACACCGTATGGGCCGAGCACCTGCTCGGTCCCACCGAGAAGTACCTCACGGAGTCCTGCTGAGGGTCACCGACCCCCGCTGAGGACCGCCGGGTCCTGCCGAGGACCACGTAGGTACGACGAGTGGCGGGCCGGCCGAGTCACAGTCGGCCGGCCCGCCACCCCCGCCATTGTCCCTCCGCCGCCTACAGAGGTGCCCGGATGACGACCGAAACCCTGCCCCTGCCCCCAGTTCCGCAGTCCGCCGACGGCCCGCGCCGGCTTCCCCGCCCCGGCACCTACACCGCCGAGACCGATCGCTGCATCGTCGAACTCACCGCCTGCTACGGCCCGTTCGTCACCATGCGCCGCCGCCTCACCGCATCCGACGCCACCCTGACCGTGCCCGCCGACGCCGACGGCTGCGCCCTACGCCTGGAGCTCACCGGCGGACCGCTGCGGCGCTCCGTACTCGTCTTCGAAAGCGACCACTGCGAACCGGCCGACGACGGGTCCCGACTCGTCTGCCCCGGCCGGCTGACACTGCGGGACAAGCCCCTCCCCACCGACCTCCCGCTGCGCGTCGTCGAGTGCATCGCCGAGCGGCTGCTGGTCACCGGCTCCACACAGGTGCCCTACCGCCTCCTGCGCGCCGCCACTGGTTTCGCGCTGCCTCGTACCCGTCCCGCAGACCGGCTGCGTCTGCTCGTCGCCGCGGAGTTCACGTGACCGCCACCCCCACGACCACCATCCTGCTGCGCGCCCTTGCGGCCGGCATGCTCCTGGTGGCGACGGCCCTCATCGGCCTCCCGTCCACCGCAGCCCACGCCGCAGGCCAGTACCAAGTCCGCATGTCCGGCTACGCGTTTACCCCGCGCGCCCTCACCATCACCGCTGGGTCCACCGTCACCTGGACCAACCAGGACACCGCACCGCACGACGTCAAGTCCACGTCCGGTCCGCACTCGCTCCACTCCCCGATGCTCGACAAGGGAGGCAGCTGGAGCCACACCTTCACCAGCCCTGGCACGTACCGCTACCTCTGCACGGTCCACCCCGACATGACGGGACAGCTCATCGTGAAGGCGGCCGCTGCTCCGAGCCCGTCGGCCGCCCCGTCGCACACGCACGAGCACGAGCCCACCGCGCGGCACCAGCACGCCGAGAGGTCCGCCGCCGCACCGCCCGCCACACCCCGCAGCAGCACCCGTCCGCCCTCGCCGTCCGCAGCCTCCCCGACGCCCTCCGCCGCCTCATCCGCACCCGCCCAGGCGCAGGCCGCCACCGACACCCAGCCCGCCGCCACCGCCGCCCCCCTACAGCCCCTGCTGCTCCTCACTGGAGCCGTCGCCGGAGTCGCGGTGCTGTGCCTGCTCCTGGTGGGCTCCCGCTCGGCCGCCGCACGCCGGACGGAAGGGAGCGAAGACGTGTGAGCCACCTGGTGGTCGTTGCCATTCGGGGGGTGAAGTAGGCACCCTCTGCGTGCGCCGGGATGACCCGAACACAGCGCCGCCGGAAATGCTGCTCTCCTCGCCCGTCCAGTCGTCCGCTGACGTTGCCACCAGCGTTGCCGTCAAAGACCGGGCGCCAACGAAGGGTGGCGCGGTACGACCGGGCGCGCGAGGCCCTCAAGAAGCCGAGGGCGGGGACTCCCCGGCAGGATTGTTCCTGCCATGTGATCCAACTCCAGGCTTGCGTATGGCAGTCAAGGGGAATAACCCTTGCTTCTCAGGGGGAACAAGGGGGGCCTGCTCATGACTGCGGGGGATCCACAAAGCCGTATTCCGGCATATCCGGGCGTCGAGCGCTTCATCGACGCGTTCGACAAACTGGTCGTACAGCCGCGGCGCAGCCGCAGCAGAGTGCCGGTCGTCCTGCTCAGTGAGCCGGGCGGCGGCAATGCGGGACGCCAGATCGTCACGGGGCTCCGCTCACGGATGCGCGGCCGCAGCGAGGTCCTCGCCCCGCACGCGTACATCCCACAGATCCCGGACGGGACCGACCCGCCGCCGCTCGAGCTCTTCGAGCATCTGACGCTTCAGCTCGCCGAGACCATGCCGCCCGGCACTGGTGAACTACGGCTGCACAGCTACCGGTTGCTGCGCTCCGTCGTCACCGCGCCCGCCATCGAAGGACTCATGGAGCGCCGCCACGCCGAGCTGCGCAACCACTGCTACGCGGAGCACCGCAACTGGTCCCGTACCGCCCAGACCCTGTGGTGGCTCGGCGGCCGCGACCAGGCCAGCGGCGGCACGCTGCTCGAGCTGCTGTGGAACTTCATCGCAGGCCCGCTCTTCCAGCGGCTGCCGCGCGCCTTCTACGGCTGGCGCGCCAACCGCCGCATGCTCGGACGGGCCCGCAGCCGCAGCTGGTACGCGGAGTGGGTGCGCCGTCAGCACGGCAGCCCGCCCACCGACTTCTTCCGCTCCGCGCTCGACCTCGTACACGGCGAGCCCGCCAATGAGCCGGAGCGCATGGACCGAGTGCTCATGCACGCTCTGCTCGCCGATCTCGACCAGGCGTGCCGGGCCCGTCTCTTCAACCCCTGGCGGCGACGCCGCACCTCCCGCTTCGTGCTTCTCTTCGACGAGGCAGGGCCCGCCGACTCGCGCGTCCAGCGCTTCCTGCGTGAACTCCGCTCCGCCATGGAGGACTTGCGCTGTACCTCGGTGTTCGCAGTGGCAGGCGGCGTCCGCTCGCTGGCCTCGCGCATCCCCGACATCGAAGCATCGGGCCTCGCCCTCGCCGGCGCCGAGCTGATCAACATCGAGCGGCGCGGGATGGAGCCGGGCCAGCCGACCGGCATCGTCGTGCCGGTGGCCGAGGGACCCGAGGACGACCAGGCGGCGGTCTACTGGCTCGGCCGCTGGCCTACGCTGGTGACGCCGTCGCCGCGCTGGGGTCCGGGCGCCGAGGTGGCCGGAGTGCTCGGCATCGGAACGCTCACGCTCGCACTCGCCGCCGGCCTCGTCCTCGTACCGGACATCATGAGCCGCGAAAAGGACGACCCCTGCCAGGGCTCCACCTTCCTGGGCACCGACGGGCAGTGCGTCGGCGTCGCCGAAGGCGCGGCCGGCTTCGGCAAGGAGCCCAGGGAGCAGGCCGTACGGGCCGTGCTCCAGCAGATCGAGCGGCAGAACGAGGAGGTCGACAAGGAGCTCGCGGGCCGGCCCGGCGACGACCCGCGCCCCGGTCGCCGCACCATCGTCTACTTCGGCCCCCTCACCGGCGGCAAGTACGCCGAAGACCCGGTGCGCGGCGGCACGTTGGCGGAGCTGCGCGGCATCGCGCTGGCACAGCAGCACATCAACGCCCAGGCGCTGCGTTCCGGCGAGCGCGTCCCGCTGCGGGTGCTCGCCGCCAACGCGGGTGACCGCTTCAAGGACGCACCCGCCGTCGCCGACCGGATCGCGGAGCTCGCCGCGAGCGATCCGTCCATCGCGGGCGTCGTCGGTTTCGGGCAGAGCCGCCGCAATACGTACGACGCGATACGCACCCTCGACAAGGCCGGCATCCCGATGGTCGGCACCTCGGGCACCGCCGATGAACTCCTTCGCCAGGGCGAGCACTACTACCAGACGGCCCCCACCGATGCGCGGGCCGCCGAGCTGATGGCAGCGTTCGCTTCGAGCGCCGGGATGACCACGGGCGGCCAGAAGGCGCGCCGGGTGAGTCTCGTCGCCGACGCCACCGACGCCTACAGCAACAGCCTTGCCGCGTCCTTCCGTGCCTCGTACGGGCCGGGGCGCACCGACGTACTCCTCTACACCCCCACCGACGCACCAGAACCGGGACCCGTGCCGGGTGCGCTCGGCGGGCGGCCCGTGCCGACCGTGGAGGACCTGGCCCGCGAGGTCTGCCGTGCCGTGAGTGAGGAGCCGCGGACGGCGGTGGTGTGGTCGGCGCGGGCAAGCCAGTTCCAGCTGTTCCTGGCCGAGATCGCCCGTATCTCCGGCGACTGCCCAAAGATCAGCGTCCTCGGTGGCGACGACGTCACCAACACGCTGACGGAAGAGCGGCGCCCCTGGGACGACTTCAAGGGCCTCACCCTCTTCTACGTCTCGCACGGCTACGCCCCCACGCTGGCGGCACGGAGCCCGGAGGCCGCGGCCTTCCTCGCCGCGTACGACCGTGCGTACGGCGGCGACCACAGCGCCAGGACGAAAGCCATGCGCGAGGACGGCCATGTCGCGCTCGCCTGGGACGCGTTGCGCTATCTCGCCGAAGGCATCGACCAGGCCTGGCGCACCACCGGCGGCCATGACGACCGCCTCGACCGCGGGCTGCTGCAAGGCGTGCTCTACCAGGGCCTGGGCGGCGGGGGCTTCGACGGCGCCACCGGCCGTATCGACGCGCACGGCGCGGCGGGCGGGGGACGGCTGACGGAGGACAAGCTGCTTGCGGTCCTGCGGGGCAGCAGCCACGAGCCGGCGACCGCGCTGCTGTGCGGCACGGTGGCGCGCGGCGATGAACGCACCAAGTGGGGGCCGAAGGGCGAGGAGCACCCGTGTCCGTAACCGCGTCGGCTTACGCGCAAACGCGCGAGCTTGGCTCGAGGGGAGAGACACAATGCCGGTCCCGGCCGCCGTATGGCGGGCGTCTCGCTCACAGGTCGCCGAACAGCCGCCCTGCGTTGCGCAGCGCGTGGGTCGCGACGCGCTTGCCGAGGGCAAGGCCCGCCTTGTCGGCGAAGCGGGTGTGGATCCCCGAGAAGACTCGGGCATCCTCGTTCTCCTTCGACAGACTGCTCCAGGCCGTGTATGTGCGTGTCACTCCGGGTGCTGTGGGGCTCGTCAGCTCGAACGGGGCCGTGCGAGGTCCGGTCAGCGCCGAGAGAACGGCCTCCGCAGCACCCGAGTAGGTGTTGTGGCCGCTGGGGTAGTCCGGGTGGGCAGGCGTGGCGTGCAGCGGCGTCCACGCGGTGTCCGGGTCGATCGTGCCGGTGCGGATGGCCGTGACCGGGCGCCAGCTCTGATACGTGTACTTGCTGTCGGACGTGGCGATCTGCGTGTCCACCAGTGCCACGTGGAACAGCGCCACCAGCCCCGCCCGTTCGGCGAGGGACTGCGGCGACCGCGACAGGGCGACCCGCAACGGCTCGGTGTACAGCGTCAGCGAGGAACCGAACCAGAAGTCGGCGGTCTCAGTCTGGTGCGTTGTGCGTACGGCGCTGTTCACGGCACCGTACGCACGCACCTCCGTCAGATCGGCACGATAGCGCGCGGAGTCGAGGGCGGGAGGGGCGGGCAGCCGGTACTGGTCGGCACTGTCCAGCAGGAACGGCCTGGCCAGCCGGTTGCCGTACTGCGCGGCCGGAGCGTAGGCGGGCGGAGTCGGCTGCCACACGCCCGGGGCCGCCGGCGGCACGGTGAACGGCGCGTTCACCGAAGCCGGGTCGAGGCCATCGCCGTCACGTGATGCGAGCACCAGCCGGGCCTGGCGGGCGCCGACCGCTACGCCCCGCGATTCGGCAGGTCCGTCCGGGATGCGGTCGAGCGTCGTGCGCAGCGCGGCGTCCAGCGCCTCAGCGCGAGACGGAACGAGCACTACGAGGGAGTCGTGCACCGCAGATGCGAGGGCCGCGTCCTGGAAGTCCTGCCGGTCGACGGCCGGCGGCACCTTCCGCACGGCCCGCGCCGCCGCGAGCCAGCTGATGGCCCAGGTCCGGCTGTTGGTGATCTGAGTCGCGGCGCCGCCCGCCGCTACGGTCGCGGCCGTCGTGTCGTACCAGCCGAGCGCCACGGAAGCGGGCGCCTGCCTCTCCTCCGCCGCGGCAGCCGCCGCTGACGGGACGGTGACGGAGCCGGCCAGGAGGGCGACCGAGCCCAGCGCCACCAGGGCGGTGCGGGCGTGATGGACGATGCGGCGGGTTCTGAGCGGATTCACGCGTACTCCTTCGCGGGGGCTCTCTGATGAGTGCTGAGGGCACGCACACGCACGCACCACAAGAAGGACCGCCCGACGGGGCGGCGGTACGTGCGGATGGCTGCGGCATGCGGCATGCGGCGCCGGTCAGCTACACAGCGCGGCGGCGACACGCATCATGTCGACGGCACGCCGCCGGGTGAACCGCGAGGAGATCCACATGCCGGTGAAGCTATCCACGCACCGATCCCCGGTCAACAGGAGGCAGTTGGCAGACCCACATCTGCAACGACAGCTTCGCATCGCCGCCATGCGACCGTCACGGGACCATCTCCGGTTCACCGATGAATGCCGGTGCTGTGCGTCCCAGCGGCGTACGGTTCCGCCGTACCCGCCGCCTGCGAGCCATGTTGCTGTCGGGAGCGACGGCGGTGACGGTGGCCGGCAGCGGACTGGCCAACTTTCGGAGAGTCGCCATCCGATGCGGATGCCCGGGCCCAAGCTGGGCATGCCCGACTGGAACGTCCGTCGGCACATCCGTGCGGAGGGGCAACCGGACGAGACGCGACCGACAAGCGATCATGACTCGTGCACTGATCGCACCGACCGATGCGAAGGAGTGGACGGATGCCGAACGAGCGCGCGGGACAGCCGGCGCGGCCGGAAGACCTCATCGATGTGCCTCGGCTGGTGACCGCGTACTACGCCTTGCACCCCGATCCGGCCGAACCCGCCCAGCGTGTCGCCTTCGGCACGTCGGGACACCGAGGATCCTCGCTCGCCACCGCCTTCAACGAGGACCACATCGCCGCGACCAGCCAGGCGATCTGCGAGTACCGGGCTCAGCAGGGAACCGACGGGCCTCTGTTCCTCGGCGCCGACACCCATGCGCTGTCCGAACCCGCCCGGGTGACCGCCCTGGAGGTCTTCGCCGCGAACGGCGTCACCGTGCTCATCGACACCGCCGACGGCTACACCCCCACCCCGGCCGTGTCGCACGCCATCCTCACCCACAACCGAGAGCGCACCTCCGGCCTGGCCGACGGCGTGGTGGTCACGCCCTCGCACAATCCGCCGGCCGACGGCGGCTTCAAGTACAACCCGCCGAACGGCGGACCCGCCGGTTCCGAGGCGACCGGCTGGATCCAGGAGCGCGCCAACGAGATCATCACGGGCGGCCTGAAGGATGTACGGCGGCTGCCTTACGCCAGGGCGCTGGCCGCGCCGACCACTGGACGGTACGACTTCCTCGGCGCCTACGTGCGAGATCTGCCGTCCGTACTCGACCTGGACGCGGTCCGCGCCGCGGGTGTGCGCATCGGCGCCGATCCGCTGGGGGGCGCGTCCGTCGCGTACTGGGGCCGCATCGCCGAGGAGCACCGCCTCGACCTGACGGTCGTCAACCCGTACACCGATCCCACGTGGCGGTTCATGACGCTGGACTGGGACGGCAAGATCCGGATGGACTGCTCCTCCCCCTACGCGATGGCGTCGCTGATCGAGGGCCGCGACCGCTTCCAGATCGCCACCGGCAACGACGCCGACGCCGACCGGCACGGCATCGTGACCCCCGACGGCGGACTGATGAACCCCAATCACTATCTCGCCACCGCCATCGCCTACCTCTACACCCACCGCGACCAGTGGCCCGACGATGCCGGTGTCGGCAAGACACTGGTGTCGTCGAGCATGATCGACCGGGTGGCGGCCGACCTGGGCCGCGAGCTGATCGAAGTGCCGGTCGGTTTCAAGTGGTTCGTGGACGGGCTGGCCGACGGCACCCTCGGCTTCGGCGGTGAGGAGTCCGCCGGGGCCTCCTTCCTGCGCCGTGACGGCTCGGTGTGGACCACCGACAAGGACGGCATCATCCTGGCCCTGCTCGCGTCCGAGATTCTGGCCGTGACGGCGCAGACGCCGAGCGAGCACTACGCGTCGCTCACCGCCCGGTTCGGCGAACCGGCCTACGCCCGTGTCGACGCCCCCGCGACCCGCGAGGAGAAGGCCGTACTGAGCCGTCTCTCCCCCGACCAGGTGACGGCAGACACCCTTGCCGGGGAACCGATCACCTCTGTGCTCACACAGGCTCCGGGCAACGGGGCGGCCATCGGTGGCATCAAGGTGACCACCGCCAACGCCTGGTTCGCCGCCCGCCCTTCGGGTACCGAGGACGTCTACAAGGTGTACGCCGAGTCCTTCCTCGGACCCGACCACCTGACGCGCGTACAGGAGGAGGCCCGGTCCGTCGTGGCGGCGGCATTGAACAGCTGACCCTGCCCAGTTCTCGTACAGCTACGGCCAGGTGACGTGTAGCTCTGTACGACCGGTGGGCTCGCTGCCGGTTACGGCACCATGCGGTCGGTGTGCCCGCATTCGTCCTTGATGGTTTCCATGGTGATCGACGCTCGCGGGTATCCGATGCAGTCGGCCAGCAGGGCGGTCAGCGCGGTGAGTGCGTCTTGGTCAAGTCCGTGGGGCATACCCAGCCGAACGTGGGTACGCAGGCACTTGTCGGCGACACCCTGGCAGGCCAGGGCCGTGATGATGGCGATGCTGCGGTCCCGTGCGGTGAGCGCCGGGTGCCACCATCCGGCCCCACCGGCGGCCTGGAGAGCCTCCTCGGCGAATTCCGGTCCGACGAGTTCGGCGAAGGCCGCGGGCACATCCTGCCCGGGCAGGGCGAATATCCTGGCGTAGGCCGCGATGCCGCGGTCGCGCCTGCTCACGGTGGGTGGCGTATATCGCCCAGCCCGCACCACGCCGGCCCCGTAGCAGCGCGGCCAGGCCCTCGTCTCACTTCAGCTTGACGGTCATTCGGCCGACCACCCCACGCTGAGCGCCGTCGCTGCCAAGAGCCTGCTCGGACCGACACGTCCGCGGGTGGAGGCTGCCCGGAATCCACGGGTGAGCGACGCCGAGGCTACGACCGGCGGCGAGGTTTGCCGCGCTTACCGCCCTTGGGGCCGCCGGAACCGCTCCGTGGGCTCTTGCCGCTCGACTTGCCGGCTGCGGGCTTCCGCTGTGCGCCGCCTGTATCGGAGCGCTTGCGCTTCGGCTGTGCCGGGGTCGGGGGGCGACCCCGTGTGCTGTTGACGGTCCGCCCGCGGACGATCCCGATGAATTGCTCCACCAGGTCGGTGGTTTCGTCCTGCGGCCACGACAGTGCGATGCGCGACTCGGGGGCGTCCGAGACCGGCCGATACGTGAGGTCCTTACGGTGGTGCAGGCGGGCGAGTGACTGTGGGACGACGAGCAGTCCCACTCCTGCCGCCACCAGTTCGATGGCATCCGCCGTCGTGGCGGGGCGCTCGATCGCGGGCCGTCCCGGCAGACGCTCCCAGTCGAGGACGTCGTCGAGGGGATGCAGCACGACTTCGTCGGCGAGATCCTCAGCGGACACCTGGTCGACCGCCGCCACGACGTGGTCTTTCGGGACCACGACCACCGTCGCCTCGGTGTACAGGGGGATCGCGCTGAGGTCCGTCCGGTCGATAGGCAACCGCACGAAACCCGCGTCGGCGCCGCCGCTCCGCAGCACGTCGAAGACCTCAGCGGCGGGTACCGCGATGAGGTTCAGTGGGACTTCGGGCAGCCGCTCGTTCCAGATCCGCACCCACTTCGTGGGCGTCACTCCCGGGACGTACGCAAGCCGGAACGAAGGGGATACTTCCGAGCCTGTCACTCGGCCAGGTTACCGGTCGTGGTCGGAGGTAGCGCACACGCTCGAATACCCTTGACACCATGATGTCGCACCAGACCGCCCAGACGATGAAGCCCGCAACCGCGGCAAAGAAGCTGGGTGTGTACCTCGAGGCCACCCCCGCCGAGTTCCAGGAGGGTGTCGTCTCGCGCACCGAGTTGAACGCGCTGCAGGCCGATCCGCCCGAGTGGCTGCTGGAACTGCGACGCAACGGCCCGCATCCGCGGCCGGTGGTCGCGGCGAAGCTGGGCATCTCCATCTCAGGTCTCGCGCGTGGCGGAATCACAGACGCCCTCACCACGGAGCAGATCGACGCGTTGAAGCGGGACCTTCCCGAGTGGCTGCAGAAGGAACGTGCCACCCAGGCCGAGGTCCGGAAAGAAGCGGCGCGGATCAAGGAGAAGGACTCGGCGCGCGGCGATCAACCCCGCCGGCCGCGCTCCTGACCTTCCTCCCTCGCGTGGACGGGTTCGACAGGGGCAGCCCGAACCGTCTTGCTCGTTCCAGGAGCGACGAAGAGGCGCCTGACTGGGACTGATGCCCGTCAGGCGCCTCCCTTACAGGCGCCGCCTCCTCATCTGGCGACCGATGGGCTCTGACGCTCGCGGATGAGGACAGTTGCGCGGACCTGAACTCCGGCGCCGCTCTCGTCGCAAGCGCTCGGGTGCTCGGTTCACCGCCGGCGCACCGGCCGAAATTCGACCATGGAGTACCGGCCACCGGCCGGGCGGCGCAGATCGCGGTTAGGTCGTCGGCGATCCCGAAGGGCTGATCGAGGCCATCACCGAGTACGGGGTCACCACGCTGCAGTGCGTGCCGACAGTGCTGCAGGCACTGGTGGACACGGAGGAGCTGGACCGGTGCACTTCGCTCAGGCAGGTTTTCAGCGGGGGCGAGGCGCTGTCCAGGAATCTGGCGGTGCAGGTGCTGGACACGCTTCCGGGCTGTGACCTGATCAATCTGTACGGGCCGACCGAATGCACCATCAACGCGTCCGCCTTCACCGTGGACCGGGCCGGGGTCGGTGAGGGCCCCAACGCCGTGTCGATCGGCTCGCCTGTCCACAACACCCGCTACTACATACTCGACGAAACACTGTCGCCGGTGGCCGTGGGCGAGATCGGTGAGCTGTACATCGCCGGCGTGCAGCTGGCACGGGGGTACCTCCACCGACCGGAGCTGACCGCGGAACGGTTTGTCGACAACCCGTCCGGCCGGGACACCGGGGACACCAGGCTGTACCGGACCGGAGACCTGGCCTAGTGGAATTCCGATGGAACCGTGCAGTTCACCGGCCGCGTGGACAATCAGGTCAAGCTGCGGGGCTTCCGGGTCGAGCCGGACGAGATCAGGCTGGCGATCGAGACCCATGACTGGGTCAAGAACACGGCGGTGATCGTCAAGGAAGACCCTCGCACCGGCTTCCAGAACCTCATCGCCTGCATCGAGCTGAGTCCGAAGGAAGCAGCGCTGATGGACCAGGGCAATCACGGCGCCCACCATCAGTCGAAGGAGAGCAAGCTCCAGGTCAGGGCGCAGCTGTCGAACGCGGGCTGCCGCGACACCGCGGAGATCGCCGGCCGGACGGTTGTGGACCTTCCCGGCAAGGAGCCGACCCCGGAACAGCGGCGGCGCGTGTTCGCGCGTAAGACGTACCGTTCCTTCGAGGACGGTGACGTCACCAGGGCCGACATTCTCCGGCTCCTCGACCGCACACGTACCGCCGACGCGCGGCCCCGGAGTCTGGCGGAGCTGACCCTCGCCGAACTCGGGGAGATCCTGCGGTACTTCGGCCAGTTCCTCAGCGAGGAGCGGCTGCTGCCGAAGTACGGATACGCGTCGCCGGGCTCGCTCTACGCGACGCAGATGTACCTGGAACTGAGCGGGACCGGTGGGCTGCCACCGGGGCACTACTACTACCACCCCGTGCACCACCAGTTGGTGCTGATCCGGGAGACGCCCGATGCCGGACCAGCGGACGAGGCACGGCTCACGTTCCATTTCGTGGGCAAGAAGCGGGCGATCGAGCCGGTCTACAAGAACAACATCCAGGAAGTCCTGCACATCGAGACCGGCCATATGGTGGGCCTTTTCGATGAGGTTCTCCCCGCGTACGGACTGAGCATCAGGGAGCTGGAGCTCACTCCTGAGGCAAAGGACCTCCTGGAGTGCGCCGACGAGGACTACTACCTCGGCACTTTCGAGGCGGTTCCGTTCACGGGGCAGCGGCAGGACGACACACTCGACATATGTGTGCATGCGCACCCGGGGAAGATCGTCGACCTGTCGGCGGGCCAGTACCGGTACCGGGACGGTGAACTGGAGCGCATATCAGGCGAACTCGTCCGCAAGAAGGACGTCATCGCCATCAACCAGCGGGTCTACGAGCGGTCGAGTTTCGGGATCACGGTGCTGAGCAGGCCCGAGCGTGGCTGGCAGGGCTACGTCGATCTGGGCCGCAAGCTGCAACGCCTGCAGATGAACGACCTGGGCCTGGGATTCATGTCCTCCGGCTACAGCTCGGAGACCGGTAGTGACCTGCCCTCAGCGAAGCGGATCGCAGGCATCCTGGGAGCCCGCGGCGAACGTACGGGCCCCTCCTACTTCTTCGTCTGCGGCCGGGTGAGTGCCGAGCAGGTCCGCAGCGAGGGCATGAAGGAGGACATGGTCCATATGCAGGGTCCGGCGGAGATGATCAAGGAGGACCTGGTCAACTTCCTGCCGGACTACATGGTGCCGAACAGGGTCGTCATCCTGGACCGGCTGCCTCTCACCGCCAGCGGAAAGATCGACGTCAAGGCGCTGGAGGCGTCGGACAAGACCGACATGGATTTCGCCGACCGCCCCTTCGTCCCGCCACGCACGAGGACGGAGAAGCGGATCGGGGACATCTGGAAGATGCTGATGAAGCGTGACGCCGTCTCGGTGCGGGACGACTTCTTCGCGTCCGGCGGTAATTCGCTCATCGCGGTCGCGCTCATCAACAGGGTCAACAAGACGTTCAGGAGTGCGCTCCCGCTCCAGGCGCTCTTCGATTCACCGACGGTCGAGAAGCTCGCGCGCCGGATCGACGGCGACCATGCCGGCACCACCTCGCGGCTGATACGGCTGCGAGGCTCCGGCTCCGGGAATCCTGTCTACTGCTGGCCCGGACTCGGGGGTTACCCCATGAACCTGCGCCTGCTCGCCGACAAGCTGGACATGGAACGTCCCTTCTACGGCGTTCAGGCGTACGGCATCAACCCGCTGGAGACGCCGTATCCCACCATCCGGGACATGGCCGCAGAGGACATCAGGGCCATCAGACGCGTACAGCCCACGGGTCCATACACGCTCTGGGGTTACTCCTTCGGTGCCCGGGTGGCCTTCGAAGCGGCTCATCAGCTGGAGCAGGCCGGGGAACAGGTGGAGAACCTGGTGCTGATCGCACCGGGGTCACCCAAGGTCCGGGCCGACGACGCAGTGGTTCACGGCAACGAGCCGACGTACCGCAACAGGGCGTTCGTGACGATCCTCTTCTCCGTGTTCGCGGGCGGCATCAGCGGTCCCCTGCTGGAGGAGTACCTGCGGCAGGCCGCGGACGACGAGACCTTCGCGACGTTCATCACCACGGTGTTCAGGGGCCTCGACCGC
The DNA here is from genome assembly GCF_030817355.1 of Streptomyces sp. V1I1. Lineage (NCBI taxonomy): Bacteria > Bacillati > Actinomycetota > Actinomycetes > Kitasatosporales > Streptomycetaceae > Streptomyces > Streptomyces sp. V1I1. Next base: position 723,868 of record NZ_JAUSZH010000001.1, read on the forward strand.
GAACTGGTGCAGAGAATCGTCCGGATCGTCCGTCAGACGTACGAGTTCACCTACACCTTCCGTGAACTGGCGGAACACCGGATCGAGGCCCCGGTGACCATCTTCAAGGCGCGGGGCGACGACTACTCGTTCATCGAGAACCGCAGCGGCTACTCCGCAGAGTCGCCGACCGTCATCGCCCTCCAGGCAGACCACTACAGCCTGCTGCGCGATCCCGACATCGACGAGCTGGTCCAGACGATCCGTCGCCGGCTACGTGGCCGGCAGCCGGGGCTGGAACAAGGACAGGAAAAGAAGGAGGAGTTCACCTTGCCTCACGTCAATATCAAGCACTTCCCCGTCGCGCTCAGCGAGGAGCAGGAGTCCGAGCTGGTCGCCGCGGTGGCCAAGGCGGTGCAGTCGGCCTTCGAGTGCGACGAGGGGGTCATATCCATCGCGCTCGAACCGGTCGATCAGGACGCCTGGAACGAGCAGGTCTACGTCCCGGAGCTGGTGGAGCGCAAGGAACTGCTGCGCAAAACCCCCAACTACTGAAGACGCCATATCGCAACATCGAAGTACGACAAGGATCGGAGACGCATGACGACGCGCCGCCACCCCGGCGACATCCCCCTGGTGTTCAGCGAGGAGGTCTCGGAGGCACTCCACTCCGGTGCACCGGTCGTGGCACTGGAGTCCAATGTCATCACGCACGGCCTTCCCTACCCTGACAACGCTGCCACCGCCCGGAAGGTGGAGGCGGCCGTCCGCGCCGGTGGCGCGGTCCCGGCCACGATCGGCATCGAGAACGGCGGCATCCTCGTCGGGATGACGGATGCGGACATCGAACGCTTCGCATCGACACCCGGCATCCCCAAGGTCAGCAGCAGGGACATGCCTGTCGTCCTGGCCCGGGGCGGCATGGGCGCCACCACCGTGGCCTCCTCCGTGGTCGCGGCGGAGCTGGCGGACATCCCGTTCTTCGCCTCCGCCGGTATCGGCGGAGTGCACCGTGGTGCGGAGACCACCATGGACATCTCCTCCGACCTGATCCAGTTCACCCGGTCCAAGGTGGCGGTGGTCTGCGCCGGTGCGAAGAGCATTCTGGACCTCGGCCTGACCATGGAGTTCCTGGAGACGCACTGTGTGCCGCTGGTCTCCTACCGGTTCGACGACTTCCCGGCCTTCTACTGCCGCACCAGCGGCATTCGCAGCCCGCACCGGCTGGACGATGAGGCGGTGATCGCCCGGGCCATCGAAACCCACTGGGCGCTCGGCAACCGCAGTTCCTTCCTCGTCGCCACACCCATCAAGGAAGCGGACGCGATCGACAGCCGGGAAGTCGACGCCGCGATCGCCGACGCGATGGTCGCCGCCGAACGCGACGGCGTCAGGGGCAATGGCCTCACCAAGTACCTGATGCGCGCCGTCGACAAGGTGACCGAGGGCCGCTCCGCCAAGGCGAACATGTCCGTCCTCATCAGCACGGCCGAACTGGCGGGCCGGCTCGCCCTGGCGCACGCCCGGCTCCGCGCCGAGGGCCTGCCGGCCGGTACGCCCGCGCCGGAAGGAGGGCGATGACCGCCGTAGCCGTCTTCGACCTCGACGGAACACTCATCGACACACCACGCGGGATCGTGGACACGTTCACGGCCGCTTTCGCGGCCATGGGCCTCGACACCCCTGACCCCGCGGAGGTCCGCGCGACGATCGGCCTCCCCCTGGAGCAGGCGTTCGGCAAGCTCATGGGTGTCACACCCGACGACGAGCGGGTGGTCGAAGGAATACGCCAGTACCAGAGGAAGTTCCGCGACATCGTGCTGCCCAGGGCGGTGGAACTGCTCTTCCCCGGCGTCGCGGACGGCCTCGCGGCTCTGCGCGACCAGGGGATGCCCCTCGCCGTGGCGACGAGCAAGTTCTACGCCAGCGCTGACGCACTGCTCACGGCGGCGGCGCTGCGGGACCTGTTCGATGTCGTGGTCGGCGCCGACCAGGTCACCCACCCCAAGCCCCACCCGGAGTCCGGCCAGATGGTCCTGCGCGAGCTGGGGGTACCGGCCGAGCGGGCGGTGATGGTCGGGGACACCACCCACGACCTGCTGATGGCGAGGGCCTGCGGTATGCGGTCGATCGCCGTGACGTACGGCGTGCACAGTGTGCACGAACTGCGGACGGCCGACCCCACGTGGCTGGTGGACACCTTCGACGACGTCCTGGCGCGCCTCACAGCCGCATCGGCGCAGAGCTGACGGGTGGTCACCGTGTTCGGACGTTCGACCGACTGGCTGCTGGGCATCGCGGGAGGTGTACTTCTCGCGCTGATGATCCACTACAACAGTCTTCTGGCGAAGTACACGACGCCCACGTTTGCGTCGTGGGTGGCCCACGGCCTCGGCGCGGTGGTAGCTGTGCTGCTCGTGATGCTGGCGGCCTCTCGGCTGTTCCGCCGGACGCGTGCGGGTGAGGAGCCGGAGCGGGTGAAGGCGCCACTCTGGTTCTATCTGGGCGGCATCCCGGGCGCGTTCACGGTGATACTGGCCGCGATCACCGTGAACGGAAGTCTGTCGCTGTCCGGCACGATCGCACTCATGCTCGTGGGTCAGATCGTCTTCGGACTCGTGTCGGACCACTTCGGGCTGTTCAACACCCCGAAACGGCGCCTCGTGGCCATGGACGCCGTCGTGGCGCTCTGTGTTCTCACCGGCAGCGCTCTCATCATCTTCGGCGGAGCGTGACCGTGATCCTCTACGTACTCCTCGCCTTTCTCAACGGCGCGGTCATCGGAACCAGCCGCGCGATCAACGGGCGGCTCAGTGCGACGATCGGTCCTTTCCGGGCATCGTTGTGGAACCACGTCGTGGGTTTTCTCCTCCTCACCGTGATTCTCGCAGCCCTCGGCCAATGGGAGTTCGGCTCCTCCCCGCCCCTGGCCGCCTATCTGGGCGGTTTCTTCGGCGCTTTGTTCGTGGCCGTCAGCAGCTATGTGTTCCCCCGGCTCGGCGCGATGAACGCCGCTCTTATGGTGATCAGCGGCCAGATGATCTCCGCCGTCCTGATCGACTGGCAGAGCAAGGGAATGACCCCCAATGGACTGCGGTGTCTTGGGGTGGTCATCGTGCTTCTGGGCATCTACCTGTCCAGGTTGTCACAGTCACACCGCGAGAAGGAAAAAGTGCAGTGATTAGTTCACCGGTGATCGAGCAACTGTTGGACGACCGGAGTTACCACATCGAGTTCAACGGGCATCTCAGCAATCACTCCAAACACGCAGTGGTCGCGCTGGCTCTGCTCGGGGCGTCTCCGGATCGAATCAAGGAGTACTACGACAACTATGCGAAGCTGACGACGTACGGATACGGCCTGGAACCGCCCAGGCCGTCCAAGTACGTCATTACGGAGGAGAACTGGAAGGAGTTCTTCGGCCGGCGCACCAGCTTCTCGTCCTACTGCGAGTTCTTCGACCGCAAGGAGCGGGAACTCGGCATGGACGAGGTGCTGCGGCGCTATGTGCCGACGCTGCTTCCGGGCTGGGTCGGTGCCTTCACACACGCCACCATTCACCTGGGGTGGGCCCTGGAGGCAGGCAGCCGGTGGATGACCATCGAGGGTCTCGCGTACATGGCGTTCTCGTACGTGTCCTGTCACCCGGAACGGACGTCCTCCGCGGACGCCGGCGCGTCGGCCGTTGATTCCCTGCTGCGTATCGCAGGCGCCTGGGACAACGATCGCGAGCAGCTCCGCAAGTGGGCGCAGGAGCTCGGCACCGTCCCAGAATCGGGCGTGCCGGAGGGCATTCACCCTGAACTCGCCCGGTCCGGGCTGCAGTACCGCAACGCCAGGATGCTTGCGGAGGGCCATCCTCTGATCTACGACACGCCGTCCTGGATCGCCGACCAGGACGTCCCGACGAGCTGGGAACAGCTGTACTACACGGCCACGCTGCTGTATCTCTCCCGCCCGGGAGATTTCGTGCTGCTGCATCTGATCACGTCCCTCCACGCGATGGAACAGATCGCCGCACGCCTGCCCGAGGACATGCACCGGTACGTCATCACCTGTTACTGGACGGCAATGCTCGGCGTTGTATTCGCCCTCGCCGACTTCCCGAAGCGGGCGAAGCTGGCGGCCCTGCACTCCGCGTTCGAGGACACGGCCGACGCGGGCGGCAGCGAGACGTGGCGCCCGGACTGGGAGCTGACCGTCGCCCGGTCCTTCGAGGAAGAGGAAGAGCACAATCCCAAGCTCGTCCATGTCATGCGCAGGATGTGGGAGCGAACGGGAGGTCGGTCCATCTACCGGACAGCGGCCGCCCAGTTCACAGCCACGCCTGCACTGCCCCCGTCCTTCGAACAACCGCCGAACGAGTGACTTCGAGCGTTGGGAGACCTGAACACCATGCTGAGCGCGAAATTACCGTCGACCGAGGAATATCTCGGCAGTCTCACGTCGGAACGCATCATTCGGATGCTGATTGAAGCCGGCCTCAATCTCCTGCCATTGGAGAAGTGCGAGGTCACCACGCCGGTCGGCGAGACCTACGAGGGCCTGCGTCTTCCCTCGCGCATCTGCGGGGTGTCCGTGGTCCGCGCCGGCGAGAGCATGGAGGGGCCGCTGCGTGCCATCTGCCCATCCATTCGTATCGGCAAGATACTCATGCAGCGGGACAAGAAGACGAAACTCCCACACCTTTACTACACATCGCTTCCCAGCGATATCGCCGAGAGTCATGTGCTGCTCCTCGAGCCCATGCTGGCCACTGGCGGAACCGCGGTCGCCACGATTCAGCTCCTGCTCGACAAGGGCGTCGCGGAGGAGAACATCGTCTTCGTCAACCTGATCACCGTGCCGGAGGGCATCAACGCGGTCTGCCGGCGCTATCCGAAGGTGCGGATCGTCACGTTCACGTCCTCCATCGAGGAGCGGCTCAACGAGAACGCCTACATGGTCCCCGGCATCGGTGACTTCGGCGACCGGTTCTTCGGCACGGACATATGACCGAGGTGATCGAGAAGGTGGCGTGGGTCCGGCTGGAGAACGGCCGGATTCTCGTCGTCCGATCCCGGGGAAAGGACGCCTATTACCTTCCCGGTGGCAAGCCGGAGCCCGGTGAGGGCGCTCATGAGAGCCTGATCCGGGAGGCGCGGGAGGAACTGGGCGTCGAACTGCTTCCCGGGAGCATCACCCCGACGGTCACCGTCCAGGCCCCGGCCCATGGCGAGCCGGCAGGAACCATCGTCCGTATCGCCTGCCACACCGCCGACTACCGAGGGGTGCCGGCACCACACAGCGAGACCGCCGAGCTCGCCTGGCTCACCCATGGCGACCGCCATCGGGTGAGCCAGGCGGCCCGAATCGTCCTGGACCTGCTCGCCGCGGACGGTCGGCTGCGCGGCGGCTGAGCGGACGTCCCGTCAATTCAATGGTGGTGGCCAGGGACGCCGGGCACACGCCCGTGCCCGACACCTGGTGATGCCATCGACGCGGCTACTCGAACCGCGTGGTGTCGCCTGCACCTCGGCGTACGATCTCGACTTCGCCGCCGGAGAAGTCGATGACCGTGGTCGGCTCGGTGCCACAGTCGCCCGAGTCGACCACGGCATCCACCACGTGGTCGAGCCGTTCCTTGATCTCCCAGCCCTGTGTCAGCGGCTCGTCCTCGTCGGGCAGGAGCAGGGTGCTGGAGAGCAGCGGCTCGCCGAGGTCGGCGACCAGAGCCTGAGCTACGGCATGGTCAGGAATCCGGACTCCGACCGTCTTCTTCTTCGGGTGCAGCAGCTGGCGCGGCACCTCCTTCGTCGCGGGGAGGATGAAGGTGTAACTGCCGGGCGTCGCTGCCTTGATCGCGCGGAACACGTCGTTGTCGACGTGTACGAACTGACCGAGCTGCGCGAAGTTCTGGCACACAAGGGTGAAGTGGTGACGATCGTCGAGGTTCCGGATCGACCGGATCCGGCTGATGCCGTCACGACTGCCCAGCTGGCATCCCAATGCGTAGCAGGAGTCCGTCGGGTACGCGACGAGCGCGCCGGAACGGATACTGTCAGCCACATTGCTGATGGTGCGCCGCTGAGGATTCTCGGGGTGCACGTCGAAATACTTCGCCATTCGCCGAGTCTAGGTGATCAGGACATCCGCGCTCGGATGGCCAGGACGGCGCCGCGGGCCGAGAGCGTCCCGAGGAGACGGATCGGCTCAGTCGGGCCCGGGCGGTGGCCGGCCAGCAGGTGACGCGTGAGGCCCCTGGGGCGGCACGGCACTGGGAGCCGGTCCACCTGGGCATCCACCCCGCGTCAAGAGGCGCGCCTGTGCGTCATCCCCTGTCGAACAGGGAAGCCATCTACCGAGCCCGAGTCCACGTGCGAAATCGACCCGTCCGCGGGGTAGTTGAGGGAGTATCAGTAATGGGGACGATGACGGACGGCAATGGCCAAACGGGGCGAATACGGCCCGATGGGATCAGCCGATGGAGGGTCCGGAGAGGCCGCCCCTCATCCGTCGGCGAAGTGGGCAGCGCCGTGCCACGCAGGATATTCCGGCAGGCGGCCAAGTGGATCCCCGCCCCATGGGTGGCAGCCCTCACGCAGCAAGTCCGTCACGACCACCCCGGACCGGAAAAGCAGACGTCTGTTCCGTTAACGCCCCAACACGCCGCCGGGAAGGCCCGAACGTCGGCTTCGGATGACGTCCCACCATCGACAGCGACGATGTATGAGTTTCACCTGCCGCACCTACCAAGCCGACTTCCCGCGCGCTACCATCCCCAGTCCCCAGAGTTGCAGAAGAACTCCGGAAGCTGGTCCCGCGCGCATCTCCCGTTCGCCGGAGCCGAGGAGCGGCAGCGATTCCTCGAGTACGCCTGCCTCTTCCCGTGTCTGGTGTGGCCACAAGCCACCTATGACAGGATGCGCGACCTGTGCGACCTGTCCGCGGTGATCTCCCGCATCGATGATGTTTTGCCCAACCCGCACGATGCCGGCCGAAGTGAAGCACGCGCCGCGGAATTCGCCCGGGAGCTGGACGCCGTTCTGCGGGGCGAGCCAGTGCCATCCGCTGAGGGGCCCGGTTACGCGTCCGCTCTTTCGGACGTCTGGGGCCGTATCACGGCCAAGGCGGCTCCCGGCGTGCGGCAGCGTCTGTTCGCGTCGCTCCAAATCCTCTTTCGCAGCTTCGTGGCAGAGGTGGCCTCACGGCACGGGGGCGGGTTCACCGATCTCCCCAGCTATTTGGAGCTACGTGCCCACAGCGTGGGTGCCGACCTGTGCAGCGCGATGGCCGAGTACGGAGTGGGCGTCGACCTGCCCGAGGCCCTCTTCGCCGAGCCGGAACTCCGGGATCTTCAGAGGGAGGTCGCGGAACACCTCACCTTCGTCAATGACTTGTTCACCTTCGCCTACGAACAGCACAGGGGCGAGACCATGAACGCCGTCCTCATCCTGTGCGACAGAGGCGGCGTGGCTCTGCAGGAGGCCGTTGACCGGATATGCCGGAGGATCGAGGAGGCAGAGCGCCGATTCCTATTCCTGCGGGACCACCTGCTCGCCAGCACCGCTCGGACTGCGGAAGTCCACGCGTACCTGGATGCCCTGGAAAACATGCTCGCCGGCAACTGGCACTGGTCGTGCACCAGTCCCCGCTACCACGGATCCGCCTTCGTCTGGAACCCGGTGACCACGGGAACCGTCACCCTGCGCCCTGGTGGCCCGACGTCGTTCACCGCTTCCCCCAGCACGTAACCCGCCAGGGGTGATGTCAATTCTTGGGGAGCCGGACACTACCCTTCCCCTCGCTTGCCCGCCCCCGGCCCGAAGGCCTGCGGGCCGGCCGGATCCGCGCGAGACGGAACAAGGCTCAGCGATCTGGGTGCCGGCAGCCGCAGCGCCCGTCGCAGGCCCGCCCTGTCCGTCCCGACCTTTCTGTACACGGAGGACAACAACCGGGCCACCTGCGTATCGTCCATCCGCAGTTCCTCCGCGATCAGTTCGTTGGAACTGCCCAGCGCGGCCCGCTCGGCGGCCTTCCGCTCCTCCTGGTTCAGCGACTCCGCCGCCGTGTCGCCGCGCAGCCGTCGCGGTCGCAGCCCGAGGCCGGCAAGCTCGCGACTGGCCGTCGTAGCCAGCGCCTCGGCTCCGCACTGCGCCGCCAGATCCATCGCCAGATACAGCTGCTCCGCGCATTCCTCGATCCGCCCGGCACGCCGCAGAGCTGAGCCCTGATCCGCCAGTGCCCGTGCGTACTCATAGGCTGCCGGCGACTGCTCGAGGCAGGCTACGGCCCGTTCCAGCAGGCGCAGGCCTTCCGGACCTTCGGTGAGGCTTGCCGCGACGCGCAGGGCCATCCCCACCTGTGAGGCGATGCCCGCACGCTCGGCGCGGTCAGCCTCCTGCAGGGCCAGATCCCGTGCTTTTTCGAGGTCTTCCTCGGCTTCGGCCAGCGCCAGATGGCCGAGCCAGGGGCTCAAGGTTGGGTTGATCATCTCTCGCGCTGTGAGCCTCCGCCCCGCCGCCGCGAGGTCCATCGCCGCTTCCCTGGTGCGGCCCTGGGCGAGGCGCAGCTCCCCGTGCACCGCCTGCGGTGGCGGGAACATCATCGCCCTCGGGAAGTCATCTCCGAAGGCATGGCTCTCGGCCAGTTCCTGTGCGGCGGCGATCTCGCCTTTGGCCAGCAGCACCTCGATGAGGATGGCCACGGCATTGCACCGCGCGCTCACGCCCTCCCCCACCCGTTCGGCGACGTCCAGCCCCTTCCTGGCGAAGTCCTCCGCCTCGGCGAGCCTGCCCCGTCGGTAGCGGACGTAGCCCAGCAGTGCGTAGCCGTAGGACAAGTGCGCGCCGCGCCACCCTGCGGCCTCGAACTCCGCGATACCCGCGGCGAACAGCTCCTCCGTGCGGTGTGGCCGGTCACAGTACATAAACGTCAGTGCCACCAGGACCGGCACCTCGAAGCCCCAGTCCGGGTCGGTCCAGCTCATCCCGTCACGCAGGGCACGCTCGGCATAGTCCACGACGTTGTCCGCCCGCTCACCGCGAACCATGGCGTCCCATGCCCGCAGGCCCAGAATATAACGTTCCGTCAGATCTCGGCCGGTCAGTCGATCGGCAAGGCGGGCCAGGCGACGAGAGCGCGCGGCAGAGTCCGGCTCGTCGACACGGAAGGCGGACCAGATGAAATGCCAGGCCTGCATCCGCAGCCGGGCCCGAGAATCGACCGCCTCGCGCGCCTCCTTGGCGACCGTCTCGGCCGCCTCCGCGAGCCGGTCGGTGTGTGCCAGAACCTGGGCCAGGCGCAGGGTGATCCCCTCACGCAGGGCAGGTGTCACCTGCGGCTCCTCCAACGCCGACTGCAAATGATTGACCGTGGCTACGGGCGAGTGCAGCAGCGATGAGCAGCCCAACTCGTAGAGCACGGCAGCGCGCACATCGGCCGGGGGAGGCTCCTGCAAAGCCCTTCCCAGGCAGCGGCGGGCTGCATCCGGCGCACCGGCCCGCAGATAGGCCCGTGCGGCGTCACGCAAGTGTTTCACCACCGCCGGGTCCCGCTCCGGCTGTGTCTCCAGCAGGTGACGGGCCGCCGCGACAGGGCCTTGACCGGCGTCGAGGAGCGCCCAGGCGGCCTGGCCGTGCATGGCAACCCGCACCGCTCCCGGGATCGCCCGGTAGACCGCGGTGGCGATCAGCGGGTGGACGAACTCCAGGGTGTCGCTGCCGGTGAGAATGCGTCCCGCCCGCAGCCGGTCGGCGGCGTCGGTCACTTCCGCCGGGCCCAGGCTCGCGATGTTCGCGGCCAGTTGGGGTGGTGCCTCGGTGCCCAGCAAGGCCACCGCCCAGGCGAGCCGCACAGCCGTCGGGCCCATCCGCCGCAGACGGGCGACCAGACCACTGCCTTTGACAGCAGCGGCCAGATCGTGCAGCAAAGGGCTGTTCTCCTCGGTCGGCAGGATGCCGCGCTCCAGTACCTTGGCGGTCAGCTCCACCGCCTCGTACGGGTTGCCACCGGTGACGACCCAGCACTCGCGGCAGAACCCGTACTCGGCATCCTCGCCGAGTTCCCGGCGCAACAGTTCGGCGACCGCTTCCTGGGTGAGCGCGGCCAGGCCAAGCGGCCGCACGCCGTTCCTCCCGGCCATCCGGCGGAGTCCTTCGGCCTCTTCGGAAAGCTGGTCGGGCCGGTAGGCCAGCACCATCAGCAGCGGCAGGTCCTCAACCTTGGAAACGAAAGAGGCCAGCCAGGCCAGCGACTCGCCGTCGGCCCAGTGCGCGTCGTCCACAATCAGCACGAGCGGCGCGTCGCGCATCGCCAGACGGGTCACCACCCAGTCGAGACCGTCCCGCACTCCCTGCGGGTCGGGCAGCGCGGCTTTCTCGCCGTCCTTCCCATGCGCCACATCATCCGGAGCCGCGAACAGCCCCAGCGCCGGGCCGACGATCTCGTACCACGCGCCCAGGAGTTCACGGCGTTCCACTTCGGACAGCGCGGCCAACGCAGGCTGGAGCAGGCGGCGGACCACGTGGAAGGCAAGACCCTCCTCCTGTTCGCCGCCCCTGGCGAACAGGGCCCCGCAGCCGCGCTCCAGGGCGATGCGCCGTACTTCCGCGAGCATGCTGGTCTTGCCGAGCCCGGCCGCCCCGGTGAACACCACCAGCCCGCCGCCGTTGCTTCTCGCGGCCTTCTGGCCACAAAGGTTGGCCAAGGCGTCGGTGACGGCATGCAGTTCGCTCTCACGTTCCAGCAGCAGCCCAGATCCAGGCCCCCGACCCCGGTGCCATCCAACAGCGTCGCTGCCCCGATGGGCTCCCCTGTCTCGTTCCTTCACGCACGCACCTCCGCACACTCCCTCGGCACCGATTCAGGGCCCGGAACCGGCCCGTCACCAGCGAAGCACTACCCACTGGGCGACGGTACTGGCATGACGTCCCATCAGGTGCAAGATCGACGGTCTTGTCATCCGAAGGGTGGGATTGCAGGCACACGTCCTGTGGTGGCGGCTTCCTGGGTGTGGTCGAGGAAGGGTGCCGCCACTGACCAGCCGACTCTGCCCGTCGGGGGTGATGTGTTGCCGCGTCCATGGCTGCTCACAGATGCCGCTGCTGTGATGGAGGCCTTCCAGGATCCGGCGATCCAGCGCTGGCATGTGCGGAGCTGGTGACGCGCTGGGCGAAGAACTGCCCCTGGGACGTTGGGGGTTATGCCGTACCGCCCGCGCGTGCGATTCTGGCGGACGGTCCGGCCTCGACCGGTCACCGTCACGTTTCGCACTGAGTCGAGAGGAAGAAGAGCAGGTGGGACACACGTCCGGAAGCCTCTTGGGCATCAGTGACCTCCACATCTCCTACCCGGAGAACCGCAAGATCGTCGCCGATCTGCGCCCCGAGTCGGAGGACGACTGGCTCCTTGTCGCGGGAGACATCGGCGAGATGTCGGAGGACATCGCCTGGGCGCTGCGCACCCTCGCCTCGAATTTCGCCAAGGTCGTCTGGGCACCTGGCAACCACGAACTGTGGACCCCGCGCGAGGACCCGCTCCAGCTGCGCGGCGTCGCGCGCTACGAGTATCTGGTCGAGCTCTGCCGAAGCCTGGGCGTCGTCACCCCCGAGGACACCTACCCGGTCTGGCCCGGCCCCCAGGGTCCAGTGGCAGTGGCCCCGCTCTTCCTGCTGTACGACTACACGTTCCGCACCAGCCCCGGGCTGAGCAGGGAGGAGGCGCTCGCGGCGGCCTACGAGCAGGGCGTGGTGTGCACGGACGAGTTCCTGCTGCATCCCGATCCGTACGAGAGCCGGGAGGCATGGTGCGAGGCCAGAGTGAAGGACACCGAGGTACGACTGGCCGCCCTGGACCCGGCGATACCCGTCGTGCTGGTCAACCACCACCCGTTGGTCCGTGAACCGACGCGCGTGCTGCACCACCCCGAATTCGCCCTGTGGTGCGGTACGGAGCGGACCGCCGACTGGCACCGCCGATTCAATGTCGCGGCGATGGTCTACGGCCACCTGCACATCCCCCGGTCGACGGTGTACGACGGGGTCCGCTTCGAGGAGGTCTCGGTCGGCTACCCGCGCGAGTGGCGCCGGCCCGGCCACCCACGCACGGTGCCGCCCCGCCGAATCCTTCCGGTCTCGCGCTGAGGCGGACAGTGCCGGACGGTGTCGTCGCCGCCGAGTCGACAGAATTTGGCGGCATGCGCCATCAGACGGTGAACGCCGCGAACGCATGGGCGCGGGTGCGGAAGTCACCCGAGCTGGCCGGGCGAGACTTCGACGACTGCCCCCGCGGCGGCCTCCGCCTCTGGGGAAAGCAACCCGCGACCTTCCGAGATCCCTGCTCACCCCTCGTTCACATGAGTGACCGCGACGGCTGAGCCGGGCCGTGACAAAGCGAGGCTCCTGGCCGCTGCGCCCGGGGTCTCCACTGTCACGGCCTCGGCCGCGCCGTACGCCTTACAGGCTCTCGCTGGGCACCCCTCGCATACCAGGCATAGGCTGGCAGAAAATGACGGATACGACATATGGAGGCCGTCATGGGGGCTCTCCGCTTCGTAATCGAACCGGCCGAGGGCAAGTCGATCTGGCTCGCCGGCATAGGAGTCGACTTCAAGATCTGGGGGGAGGAGACCGGCAACCAGTTCTCGGTCGTCGAGCACCCGATCGAGCCGGGTCGTCTCGTACCGCCGCACGTACACAGCCGCGAGGACGAGTTCTCATACGTCCTTCAGGGCCACGTCGGTGCGCGGGTGGGTGACCAGGAGGCCACGGCAGGCCCTGGCTCGTACATCCTCAAGCCGCGAGGGATCCTGCACACCTTCTGGAATGCCGGACCGGAACCGGCGAGGATTCTGGAGATCCTCTCCCCGGCCGGCTTCGAGCGGTTCTTCGAAGAGATGGGCACGGTCGCCGAGACGGCGGCCGATCCTGCCGAGTTCGTCCAGCGGCGCGCCGAGCTGGGCGAGAAGTACGGTCTCGGGTTCTCGGACGAGTGGGTCGCCGAACTGACCGAAAGGTACCGGCTCAAACTTGTCGGCGAGTAGCTGCCCCGACCCGGCACGGTGACACGGCACAGCACGGCCGGCGCTGAGCCGAGGCCGCGCGCCGCGAGCGGAGCGAGCCGCCGGCCCAGAAGGCGCCCACAGGCCTTGGACGGCCCGCCTGCCGGTCCAAGGGCCGCTCTCCGTCGTCCGTCCTGCGGCTCAGTGCTCCTCGGCCGTCGGCTCCACCACGAAGACCGGGATCTCGCGGTCCGTCTTCTTCTGGTAGTCCGCGTAGTCGGGGTAGGCCGCGACCGCGCGCTCCCACCACAGGGCCTTCTCGTCCCCCGTCACCTCACGGGCCTTCATGTCCTTGCGGACCGGGCCGTCCTGCAGTTCCACCCGTGGGTCGGCGACGACGTTGTGGTACCAGACCGGGTGCTTGGGCGCACCGCCCAGCGAGGCGACCACCGCGTACCTGCCCTCGTGTTCCACGCGCATCAGTGGGGACTTGCGGATCTTGCCGCTCTTGGCGCCGCGGGTGGTCAGGATGATGACGGGCATGCCCCGCATCGTCGTGCCCTTGGTGCCGCCGGAGCTCTCGTACGTCTCTACCTGGTCGCGTACCCACTTCTCCGGGCTCGGCTCGTACTCACCCTCAAGCGGCATGCCATCCATCCCATCGTCGAAGACTTCTCGTGGCAGGCTGAACGCCCTGGAGCCAGGCAATCATCCCTGGGGGCGTTCGTAGCGGAGCAGCACCGTCCGCGAGTCGAACGAACGCGAATCGACGAGCTGGAGGGTCAGTCGCTCCTTCGGCTTGCGGAACAGCGGCCTGCCGCCGCCGAGGACCACAGGGTGTACGACGATGTGGTACTCGTCGATCAGGCCGAGCTCCGTGAGAGCGCCCGCCAGGGTCGAACCGCCCGTGAGCAGCAGGTCCTTGCCCGGGCTCTGCTTCAGGGCGGTGACCTCTTCGGCAAGGTTGCCGTCGATCACGCGGACGTTCCCCTCGGGCTGTTGCAGCGTTTTGGAGAAGACAATTTTCGGGGTGCGCCGCCAGACGGGGGCGAAGGCGAGGTCGTGCGGGTCGTTCGACATCGATTCCGCGTTGGGCCAGAAGCCGGACATCATCTCCCAGACCACGCGGCCGTAGAGGAAGGTGTCGACGCGCTCGTTGAGGGCGTCGCCGTAGGCGGCGAGGTCCGGTCCGAGGACGGGCCAGTCGAAGGCTCCGCCGGGGCCGTCGATGTGTCCGTCGAGCGAGGTGTGAACCCAGTAGATGATCTTCCGCATGGCCGTTCCTCCGCGTGCCTGGCGCGCCCCCACGGGCGCTTTCACAGGTATGTCGAACGGGATCGCGCGCAATCGACATCCCCGAGGAGAAATCCTCCGCGAACGGGCCCGCAACGGCATTGCAACCTCGCCGGTGCTCTGCTGGGCGGATGACACAGTCCCCGCGCGTGGAGCTGACCCCCGCAGCCGCCGGTCTGTTGCGGCGGCTGCGGGCCGCCCACGGTCCGCTGATGTTCCACCAGTCGGGCGGCTGCTGCGACGGCAGCGCGCCCATGTGCTACCCGGACGGGGAATTCCGTACGGGCGAGTCCGACGTCCTCCTGGAGACCCTCCGGGTGGAGGGCGTCGAGGAGCCGGTCTCGTTCTGGATCTCCAGAAGTCAGTACGAGGTGTGGAGCCACACCCGGCTCGTCGTCGATGTCGTCGAGGGCCGGGGCAGCGGCTTCTCGCTCGAGGCACCGGAGGGGGTGCGGTTCCTGATCCGGTCGCATGTGGTGGAGGGCTGAGCCTCGGCTGCGGCCCGAGTGCCCTTCCCGGTCCCGTACCGCCACGATGATGTCGAAGACCTCGGCATAGGCGCCGCGCTGGCCGATGGTGAAGTCGACGGCGGCCGCGCGCCGGCTGACATGCTGGGAGACGTGAACGCCCCCACTCGCGGCGCATGGCTGCGCGCCGGAATCAGCCGCAACGATGGACCGCTGCAGGAGAACGAGCACGTGGTCTGGCTCCAGATCGACGCCTATTACGCGGACAGCCGCGGCTTCGCCGGCATCACCACGTACGACGGCGAACAGGTCCACTTCCACCATGACATCGGGGAGCCGGGCGAGGATGCGGGAACGCTGGAGCGGTCGGGCGACCGGATGATCGAGACGGGTGTGAACCCCGACGGCAGTACGTTCCTCGAGGTGTGGACGCCACTGCCGGACAGTGAAGGAGCGTGCGGCTCCTGGCGGGTGGGGCCGGCGCAGATCGTCCGCGTCGGCAGGCATGTGGTGCACGTGGACGACGTCCGCGGCAGCTACTTCGAGCTGCCGGCGGACGTCACGGCCTGAGGCTGCCGACCACGTTGGCGGTGGCCGCGATGCCGTCCTGGATGGTCGGCGCCATGCTCGTGCCCGCGAGGAAGAACCCGAGCAGAGCGCAGACAATCGCGTGGGAGAGCTTCAGCCCGCCGTTGCGCAGAAAGATCACTGCGAGCACCAGCAGAAGCAGCACCATCGAGATCGAAATGGCCATCGCCAACCTCCTCCGCCGCGCGGAATTGCGGCATTCGGCGGTCAGTCTGGCGCAGCGGAGGGCCCATACGGCCGACTGGCGTGTCCGCGTACGGGTGATGTGTGGCGGGGATTGGGGCGGCCTCCCGCCTACTGGCCGCGGGCGCGGAGGAAGCGCTCCAGGCCGGCCAGGTCGTCCGTGTTGATGTGGTCGACGCGGGCGGCGAGCAGTTCGGTCCACAGAGCGTCGCGCTCCGGGCCGGCGACGTCGGGGGTGGCCCAGAAGCGGACGCGCTGACCGCGGTCGTGGGCGGCGGCGACGATCGCGTGCAGCTTCTCCCGCTCGGCGGCGGGAAATTGGCCGACGCCGAGCCAGCTGAAGCTCTGCGTCCAGTTGCTGGAGATCAGCGGGATGAAGGAGGCGGGAGCGGCGCTGCCGAGGTCGTCGAGCCGGCCGTCGTAGAAGGCGTACCGGACACGCTGGGCCTCCATGGGCACGCGGGCCGCACGGTCGCCGGAGATGACGGGGGTGACGGCGCCGAGGCGGACGTGGCCGTGGGAGTAGCTGCTCAGCATCCGCCGGTAGTGCCGCAGCTGACGGTCGAGTTCGAGATAGGCGGCGACGCCGTCCGTCTTGATGTCGATCAGCAGCTGGACGGGTCGGTGGTAACCGCGGTACACGGAGCCGTGGTTGGCCTTCACACGCGCGAGCAGCGGGTCGAGGTAGAGCGAGCGCAGCGTGCGGGTCGGGTCGAGGTCCGCGGGGTCGTGGGCGACGAGCAGATCCCCGTCGACCAGGAAGATGTCGGCCTCGACGCTGGTGAAGCCGTGCGACAGGGCGTCGTGGAGGGGCTGTTGGTGGAGATAGTCGTTGTGGGCGTGGGCTCGGCGGAGGGGGCCGTGTCCCCTGCTCTCGGCCGCGTGGGCGTACGCGGGTGCGGCGACGGTTCCTGCCAGGGCCGTGGCGAGGATGGTGACGGCTCTGCGGCGGGTGGTGAGCGGCATCGTGACTCCGGGCGGGACGGTGGGACGGGACACCGTGGAGTATGCGTGCCGGGGCCGCCAAGGGGCGGAGTCCGGGGAAGAGTTCGGCCATCTGTCACCGGGGCGTCAGCGGGGGCCGCCGGGAGGGCGAGTCGTAGGGGCGCACGCGGCCCGGCGGCAGGCGAGGAGTTCGTCGGTGAGGCCGACCGGCCTGCATCAACTCGCTTTCGCGTAAGGCGGTTTCGGCTTCGGCGATACTCGCGCGCAGCGGCTCTGCGATCAGCTCGCGCAGCGGCGGCCGCGGGTCGGCGGCGAGCCTCGGCTGCTGGAATACGACGCCGATGGCTGTGCGCTGAGACCGGGCCCGGTGCCGCCGGCCGTGGGCCGGGGCGCCGTCGACGACGACGCGGCCCGGCGTCCGGCCGATGGTGTCGGGCTCGTACGGGTCCTCGGGCTCGTACGCGACGCGACGACAGCCGAGTCCCTCGCGCCCCTACCGCCTGCCGTGCCGCTCCCGGGTTTGGGCAGGCCGCCGCGCCGGTGGTCAGCGCGGCGGCCTGAAAGGGTGCGACTGCCTCCGGCCCCTACGGAGCCTGGAGGTCGATCAGTTCGGCCAGCGCCTCCTTGTGACGTCCCGGCGTGCCGAGGGCGATCTCGTCGGCCTTGGCACGCTTGAGGTAGAGATGCGCGGGATGCTCCCAGGTCATGCCGATTCCGGCGTGCAGTTGAACGCACTCCTCCGCGGCGTGCACGGAGACCCGGGAGCTGTACGCCTGCGCGACGGCCACCGCCAGAGGGGCCTCTGGGCTGCCGGTGGCAAGGGCGTCGGCGGCGTTGCGCGCCGCGGCGCGGGCCGAGACGACCTCGAGCCACATCTGCGCCATACGGTGCTTGAGCGCCTGGAAGGACCCGATCGGACGGTTGAACTGGTGCCGCTCTCGGGTGTGACGGACCGTCTCCTCCAGACACCACTCGGCGAGTCCCAGCTGCTCGGAGGCGAGCAGTCCGGCCCCGGCAAGCAGGCCGCGGCGTACTGCCTGCTCGGCGGTTGCCGCGTCCGCGAGGCGCGTTGCCTGCGCGGTGTCGCCGACGGTGACGGCGGCGAGCGGACGGGTCAGGTCGAGCGGGGTCTGCGCCTCGACGGTGACGCTCGCCTTGTCGACCGCGTACAGCCCGTCGGACTTCAGTACGAGCAGCACATCGGCGACGGCGGCGTCCGCGACCCCGGTGATCCTGGGTGCGTCGACGGGAAGCGGCCCGTGCGGAGAGGCCGACAGCGGCACGGCAAGTACGGCAGACTTGCGGCCGGTCGCCAACTCCTCGATCAGGCCGCCCACTTCGGGGGCCTGAACGTCAAGGGCGAGCAGCGTCTCGGTCGCGATCACCGAGCTGGTGAGGTACGGCGCGGGCGCGACGCTACGGCCCAACTCCTCCAGAACCACCGCGGCCTCCCGGTGCGAGGCGCCCTGCCCGCCGAGCTTCTCCGGTACGAGAAGGCCCGCCGCGCCTATGTCACCGGCGAGCGCCTTCCACAGTTCGGCGTCGTACGGCGCGCCCGCCTCGGCGCGCACCAGCACCGACGCGGTGTCGCCGCGGTCGGCGAGCAGGGAGCGTACGGCGGCGCGCAGGTCGTCCTCGGCCTCGGAGTACAGCAGATCGGTCATCGAGCCAGGTCCTTCCAGGCGACGTCCTTGTCGTTGCGCGGCTCGGAGGGCAGACCGAGTACGCGTTCCGCGACGATGTTCAGCAGCACCTCGCTGGTGCCGCCCTCGATGGAGTTGCCCTTGGAACGCAGATAGCGGTAGCCGGCGTCGCGCCCGGTGAAGTCGACGAATTCGGGGCGGCGCATGGTCCAGTCTTCGTACAACAGGCCCTCTTCGCCGAGGAGTTCCACCTCCAGACCGCTGATCTCCTGGTTGAGGCGGGCGAAGGCGAGCTTCATTCCGCTGCCCTCGGGGCCGGGCTGTCCGGCGGCGAGCTGCTGGCGCAGCCGTTCCCCGGCCAGCCGGGCGACCTCGGCCTCCACCCACAGGGTCAGCAGCCGCTGGTGCACATCGTGCGTGCGCAGCTCGGGGCGTTCGCGCCAGGTCTGCGCGATCGGGCCGATCATGCCGCCCTCGCGCGGGATACGACTGCCGCCGATCGAGACGCGCTCGTTCATCAGGGTGGTCTGGGCGACCTTCCAGCCCTCGCCGACCTCGCCGAGCCGGTGCGCGTCGGGTATCCGCACGTCCGTGAGGAAGACCTCGTTGAACTCCGCCTCACCCGTGATCTGGCGCAGCGGCCGCACCTCGACGCCGGGGTCGGTCATGTCGCAGATGAAGTACGTGATGCCGCGGTGCTTGGGCAGATCGGGGTCGGTGCGGGCGATGAGGATCGCCCAGCGGGCCACGTGGGCGCTGGACGTCCACACCTTCTGCCCGTTGACCACCCAGTCTCCCCCACTCTCGGC
Source organism: Streptomyces sp. V1I1 (assembly GCF_030817355.1). NCBI lineage: Bacteria > Bacillati > Actinomycetota > Actinomycetes > Kitasatosporales > Streptomycetaceae > Streptomyces > Streptomyces sp. V1I1. The sequence continues at coordinate 742,754 of NZ_JAUSZH010000001.1, forward strand.
TTCGCTCGAGCGGGAGGTGCCCCCATCCTCTCGTACCGCGCGGGTGCCGAGCGCGGCCAGGTCCGACCCCGCGCCGGGCTCGCTGAAGAGCTGGCACCACACTTCCTCGCCGACCCACAGCGGCCGCAGGAAGCGCTGCTTCAGCTCTTCGGAGCCGTACTTGAGGATGGTCGGCGCGGCCATGCCGAGGCCGATGCCGATACGGCCCGGGTCATTGTCAGGCGCGCCCGCGGCCGTCAACTCGGCGTCCACGACGGCCTGCAGGGCGCGCGGGGCGTCGAGTCCGCCCAGCCCCTTCGGGTAGTGCACCCAGGCGAGGCCCGCGTCGAAGCGTGCCTTCAGGAAGTCCGTACGGTCCGTGTCGGCCGGAGGGTGTGCGGCGAGCAGCTCCTTGGTACGGCTGCGCAGTTCGGAGGCGTCCGTCATCGGCTCTCTCCTTCCGGGATGACGACCAGGCGGCCGGTGGTGGTGCCGTCGGCGACCCGCTGGACGGCGTCGGCCGCGTCCTTCATGGCGACGCGTCCGCTGATCAGCGGCTTGATGGCACCCTCGGTGGCGAGCTTGGTCAGCTCTTCGTGACAGCCGAGGATCGCCGCCGGATCCATCTGGTTGTACAGCCCCCAGTGGAGGCCGACGATCGAGTAGTTCTTCACCAGGGCGTGGTTGAGGCCTGGGCTGGGGATGGTGCCGCTGGCGAAGCCGACGATCACGATCCGGCCCTCGAAGGCAATGCACTTCACGGACTTGGCGTAGGCGTCGCCGCCGACCGGGTCGTAGACGACGTCCGCGCCGCGGCCGCCGGTGGCCTCCTTGACCGCGGCGACGATGTCGTCCTCGCGGCGGTCGATGACGACGTCGCAGCCGAGCTCCCGTGCGGTGCGCGCCTTGTCCGCGCCGCCGACGACGCCGATGACGCGCGCGCCGGCCGCCTTGCCCAGCTGGACGGCCGCGCTGCCGACGCCGCCCGCCGCCGCGTGCACCAGCAGGGTCTCGCCCTCCTGGAGGTGGGCGCGGCGGTGCAGACCGAACCAGCCGGTCTGGTAGCCGATGTGCAGGGCTGCCGCCTCGGCGTCGTCGAGTGCATCGGGTGCGGGCAGCACGGCCGCGGCGTCGGCGACGACATAGTCGGCGAGTCCGCCGTTCGGCAGCGCGGGGTTGGCGATCACGCGGCGGCCGTCCTCGGTTTCGCCGCAGATCTCCACGCCCGGCGTGAACGGCAGCGGCGGCCGGATCTGGTACTGGCCGCGGCAGAGCAGCGCATCGGGGAAGTTGATGTTCGCGGCACGGACCCTCAGCAGCAACTGCCCCTCGCCCGGCGTGGGCCGCTCCACCTCTTCGAGCCGCATCACCTCGCTCGGCTCGCCGTTCCGGTGCACTCGCCATGCCTGCATTTCGGGGCCCTCCACAAACCGTAGGCAGTACCACGCTCAGTCGCATACTAAGCGGTCGCTTGCCTGCTCGGGAAGACCTCTCTCAGCCACGTTTGGGCCTGGCCCGCACATGCATCCGTTCGCCCTGCGGGCCGAACAGGCTCAGAAACTCCACCGGCCCCTCGTCCGTCGGGCCGAACCAGTGCGGCACACGGGTGTCGAACTCCGCCGCCTCGCCGGCGCCGAGCACCACATCGTGGTCGCCGAGCAGCAGCCGCAGCCGGCCGGACAGGACGTACAGCCATTCGTACCCCTCGTGCGTGCGCGGCTCCGGCTCGCCACTGCCGGGTTGCTGCACCACCTTGTACGCCTGGAGGCCGCCCGGCTGCCGGGTGAGCGGCAGCATCGTCCTGCCGTGCCGGACGATCGGCTTCGACCGCACCCGCGGATCACCGACCGGCGGCGCGCCGACCAGCTCGTCGAGCGGCACCTGGTGAGCCCGGGCAATGGGCAGCAGCAGTTCCAGGCTCGGCTTGCGCCGCCCCGACTCCAGCCGGGACAGGGTGCTCACGGAGATCCCGGTCACCTCCGAGAGCGCACCGAGCGTGGCTCCGCGCTCCCTTCTGATTCTGCGGAGCCGCGGCCCCACCTCGTCCAGTACGGCGTCCAGCCGTGCGTCGTCGTCCATGGATCTATTTGCCTAAACGGCAACGTGGTTTGTCAATCCCGCCGGCCCGGAGCGGCGGTCGGTGTCGGAGGTGGTCACAGATGTACGACGTAGTGGTGATCGGCGGCTGAACCGCGGGCCTGAGCGCGGCACTGATTCCGGGGCGCTCGCGACGCCGCGTCCTGGTGGTGGACGCGGGCGAGCCCCGCAACCCGCCGACCGCGCACACGCACGGCTATCTGTCGCGGGACGGGATTGGCCCGGCGGTGCGCGGCGCGGGGGCGTGAGGGGTGTGCGGCGCGGGGCCGCCGGGCGCGGGCCGGTGCCGCGGGTGCGGGGCGTGCAGCGTCGCGCGGCCGACGGCCCGCTCAGGCGTCCCCGCGGGCGAGGGCGAGCAGCCGGTCCAGCACGCGGGAACCGCTCGCCCGCACCCCGTCGTGCTCGTACTCGTCGGTGACCCAGGTGCGCAGTCCGCGGATGGTGCGGGCGGTGCGCAGCGAGTGCTCCGTGTCGACGTACATGTCGTCGTGGTAGACGGCCGCGGCGACCGGAACCTCGTTGGCGGCGAGCCTGGCGGGGTCGTACAGCGGGGTCCAGTCGGTGCGGGCGGCCAGCAGTTCAGCGATCTCGCGCAGCGGACGCAGCACGGGGTCCACCTCGAAGTGCCAGGGGTGGACGGTCTCCCCGGTGAACAGCAGCGGCCCGTCGCCAGCCAACGTCTTCGCCGCGTCGAACTGCGGGAATTCGGCGCGTACCCGCTCGGCGGCCCAGGCGGTCGGCTGTGCGCCCTGGGCGTAGATCGCCTCGTGCAGCACGGCGTACAGCGGGTGTGCCGCGTGCGAGAGGGTGGCGAGCATGCCCTGCTGGAAGGCGTCGGAGAGTTCGTGGCCCTGTCCCGTACGGACGAAGGCGTCTTCGAGCAGATAGTGCAGCTGGTGGCTGCCGTCGCCGCCGCCGAGCAGGATCCCGAGGGACTGGAAGGCCTCGGGCGTGAGGGTGTAGCCGCCGGGCAGCACGGGCCGGTACTCGGCGAGGTGCTCGGCGATGCGGCGGGCCCGTCGCACATCCTGCGGATAGCGGTCGTAGTGCGCCTCGACCTTGCGCTGAATGCGGGGGTACGCGGCCCGGTAGACGTCATCGGCGGGGGCGTCCAGGGCGGGCAGACCGCCGGTGACGATCACCGTGCGCAGTCCCTCGGGGGCGGTGGAGAGATAGTGCGTGGCGCAGAATCCGCCGAAGCTCTGGCCGAGGACGGTCCAGGGCGCGCCGCCGGTGACCTGCTGTCTGATGGTCTCGCAGTCGCGCACGATGCTGTCGGCGCGGAAGTGGGCGAGGTGCTCGGCCTGGGCCTGTGGTCCGCCGCGCAGCGGCAGGGTCTGCCGGTTCTGGGGTGTGGAGCGGCCGGTGCCGCGCTGGTCGAGGAGCAGTACGCGGTACTCCTGCACCGCCCGCCCCAGCCATGCCTGCTTGCCGATGAAGCGGCGGGCGCCGAAGCCGGGGCCGCCCTCCAGATAGACCAGCCAGGGCAGATCCGCGCCCGCCCGCGCGCTGGAGACGACCTCGCGGCCGTAGATCTCCAGTTGCTCCCCTGTCGGGTCGGCGTGATCGAGCGGGACGGTGAAACGCCGGTCCTTGAGGACGACTCCCGGTTGGCGATAGCTGGTCAATGCTGCTCCTGTCTCCGTGCGCCCCCGCCCGCCCATGGGATCACACGGGCGGGCGGGAGACGTACGGAACCGGGTTCAGCTCGTCGGGAAGTCGTCCGGGGTCCTGGCGCGGTCACGGACCCAGACGCCGGCAGGCTTGAGCGGCCCGGTGCCGGTCCAGGGACCGTTGTTGTCGCAGGTGCCGCCCTTGAAGACGGCGCCGGAGCGGCTGTCGTCGGAGTAGTTCCAGTTGGACCAGCTGATCTTCTTGCTCGCCATCAGATCGATGTACTGCTGGGCTCTGGTGAAGTTGTTGCCGCCGTCGCCGGATGCGGTCTGGGTGCCGAACTCGGTGACGAACATGGGGAGTTTGTCGGCGGCACGGGAGAGGGTGTTGAGGTATTCGGTGCCGTGCGATGCCGCGTAGAAGTGGAACGTGTACATGATGTTGGACGCGTTGACCGGGCTGTTCACGATCTCGGTCTCGTCCGAGTCCTCGGAGACGCCGAGGGAGGACCAGGCACGGGTGCCGACGAGGACGGGCGTGTCCGGGTCGTTCTGCCGGATGACCGGGATGAGCTGCTCGGCGTAGCTCTTGATCTTCGACCAGCTCACGCCGCTGGGCTCATTGGCGATCTCGTAGAGCAGGTTGTTCTTGTTGGCGTGACGCTGCGCGATTTCGGTGAAGAAGGTCTTGGCGCGGGAGAGGTTGTAGTTCGGGTCGCCGGGGCTGAGCATGTGCCAGTCGACGATCGCGTACATGCCGCGCGCGGTTGCCTGCTCGATGATCGAGTGGACCAGGTCGGTGAACTTGCGCGGGTTGGTCTCGTAGCCCCCCTCCTGGATGTACATGGAGATGCGCAGGACATCGGCGTTCCAGTCGGTGGCCAGGGCGTCGAGCGAGCCCGAGGTCACGCACTGGCTGTACCACTGAAGTCCGTGGGTGCTCATGCCGCGCAGCTGGATGGGCTTGCCGTACTGGTTGCACAGCTTGGTACCGCACACCTTGAGCTGCCCGTTGATCTCGACGGGGGACTTGCCGCCGGGGGCGGGGCCGCCTGCGTCGATCGCGAGATGGTCCACGTTGGGGCCGCCATTGGCGGTGGTGGCGGTGGCCCGGACGGTGTTGGCGCCGGCCTTGAGATTCGCGGTGATGGTGGTCGTCGTCCAGGTGGTCCAGGCGCCGGTGCCGGGGAAGGCGCGGGATGTGGCCGCGGCGGCGCCGTTGACGGTGATGTCCATCGCACGGTTGGTGGTGGTGCCGTTGGCGTAGCGGATGGTGAGCGACGCGCTGCCCGCCTGGGCGGCGTTCACCGTCCACTGGACGTAACTGCCAGTGTTGTTGTTGTAGTTGACGAAGCCGGTGCCGGTGAAGCCGGTGTGGTTGGACTCCACGACTCCTTGCGAGATGACCGCGTTCTCGGCCTCGTGGGTGACGGCAGCGGCGGGGGCTGCCGCCGGGGCATCGGACGCTGTGGGGGCGGCCGGGGCGGTGGGTGCCGCGGTGAGGCCGAGGAGCAGGGCGGCGCTGAGCGTGCCGACGCCGCCGAGCGAGCGTAACCAGAACCGTGCCGGTCTCATGGGGGTCTCCGTTGCCTGGGCTGGTGGTGCGGACTCACTTCAAGGACTGGAAGGAAACTTTCCTAACCGGCTGGAATAGCAGCGTCGGCCCCGTCCCGCAAGGGGCATGACAAGAATGATCGGCGACGGCGGTGAGATCGGACGCGCCGTGCCGCCGTGGTGCTGAGGAGTGAACGCCCGCTCCGGGCAGGCGTGGCGAGGTGAGGACCACAACGTACGGAGCGCTTGCTGTCTGCGGCGTCGGCTACGGTGCTGGGTGTGGTGATCACCGGAGGGGACACAGCGGCGCCGGGGACCGCGCTGCTGATCGCGGCCGCGCCGGTCGGCAAGGGGCGTCTGATCGACGCGAGTTCCGTGCTGCCCGCGCTCGCGGCCGTCCCGCCCAGCGCGCTGACCGGCACCCCGGCCGCGACGGTGATCGAGCTCGCCGATCCGCTCGACCCGCAGACCGTCCTGACCCGGATCCGGGCGACGGCGGCCGCGGAGGGGCCGCTGTTCCTGTATATCGCCGGCCAGCTCCAACTCGACCGTAAGCAGCGGCTGCTGCATCTCGGGCTCGCCCGCACCACGCCGACGACCATGCGTTACACGGCGCTCCCCTGGCACTGGCTGATCGCCGAAACGGCGATCCGGCCCCCCGGCACCACGACCGTGGTAGTCGACCTGGTCGCCGACGCCGAGGCGTGGCAACAGGTCGCGTCGCAGGGCCTCGCCCTGGGGCGCGGCACCCGTCTGTACGGGCGCGTCGCCCCGGCACCGCAGCGGCGGGGCTCGGCGACGCCCGACTATCTGAAGGCGTGCGCCGCGATCTGGCGCAGTGGAGCACGGCCGGACCTGGCCGCGCTGCACGAACAGGCCGCGGCGCGGGCCGGCGGCGATGAGGCGCTGCTGCTGACGGCCGGCACGCCCGCGGCCGAACAGCAGGCGGCGGCCGCCTGGAGACCGGCTACGCAGGTCGCGGCCCCGCGGGTCGCACCCCCGCAGGCCGCGAACGCCCCGAGCCCGGTTACGCAGGTCGCGGTCACGCGGCAGGCCACGACCCCGCGGGTCGCGACCGCACAAGCCCTCCCCTCGCCCGACGACCCGCATCCGGCGATCCTCGCTGCCGCGCAGGCCGGGCGGCACAGCGAGGCCGCCGCCGCTGCCGCCGCCTGGGAGCAGCAGGAGCTGCGGACCCACGGCCCCGGATCGGTGCAGGCGATCCACTGGCTGGAAGTACGCGCCGATCTCGCCCGGCTCGCCCGGGATCCGGGCCTCAGCTGCCAGCTGTGGATGGCCGCCGCCGAAGCGCGGCTGACGCGTCGGCAGGCCCCGGACGACCCGGACGTCGAAGGCGCGGTCGACCGCGCCCATCACCAGTGGGAGCAGATCCGGGACCTGCCGCGGGCGCGGGCGCTCGCGCCGAGTCTCGTCAGGCTGCGCCGCAGCGTTCCCGGCCGTCAGCGCGGGGCGCTGCAAGTGTTGCAACGGCGGCTGGAAAGCCTGCACTCGGGGGGCCGCCCGGCCTAGCTACGCGCCTGTGGACCGAAGCCGAACGCCTCACTGGCGTCGCCCTGCCCGCAGCCGTTGTCTGAGGCGACCCCACAGGTGCCAGTACGCAGGCGCTGCTCCAGCTCAGCGCCGCCACCCTCCCCGCGGCCTGGCCCGTGCCCCGTCTCGCCCCCTCCGCACAGGCAATGCTCCGACGAAAACTCTGCTCGATCGGGGGAGCCCGTACCCCGTTCGCACCATCAGTGGGCCGCAGCTTAAGCACTGGCCAAGGCTCGCGGTCATCGCGGCCCCAGAGCTGCTGCCCCCGGGCAGTACATGCTCGGCATCCCGGCGAATTGCCGGTCCGCACCTGCCCGCCCTACGAGTCGGCCGGGGCACGGCACGCTGCCCGGCTCGGCATGCGGCGTGCGGCCTGCCGGAGCACCCTGGTCCTGGAGCTGCCTGTCCCCCCGGCCGGCAGCCGGGCAGGAAAGGGTTGGCAGATGTTCGCGAGGCTGAGCACCTATGAGGGGTCACCAGTTCCTGCGGAGGGAGACCTGACCGCGAACTGGGAGGCGATTCTCAATCAGATCCAGGAAGTTCCCGGCTTCCGTGGCGTGTTCTACCTCGTTGACCGAGCCTCCGGGAAGGCCAAGTCGCTGACCTTGTGGGATGACAAGCAGGCCATGCAGGCCAGCGAGGACCGGGGAACCCGGCTCCGCGAGGAAGTCGCACACCGGGAAGGCCAACAGGTTGTCTCGGTCGAACGCTTCGAGGTGGGATTCAGTCACGTGGAGCCGTAACAGAACGACAGCCGTTCAGCCCTCGGCCGACAGGTCAGACAGCCGCTGCACAGCAGGGTTCTCACCCCTCATCGCACTGCCGGCGGGAACCTACACAGCAAGGATCAGGACGCAGCGGCGCGCCGGACCCTGGACGTCGTCGCACGTCATGGATGCTCGCTCATCGGGTATACGAGTGCCTGGATCCGTTTTCGATCGCGGCCGAGATGGGTTCCTCCGGCTTGCTGACGCACCCCGGGGAGCGGTGTTGAGCCATTCGTGTTGTGATCGATGGCGGAGGACACAACGCTGAAGAGGCCAGGAGGAAATCATGGCTGAGAAGCTGCGAGCCCGAGACATCATGTCCGGCAGCGTGCAGTGCGTCGGTGCGCACCAGTCGCTGTTCGAGGCGGCGAAGATGATGCGCGATCTGGACGTCGGTTGCCTGCCCATCTGCGGCGACAACAACAAGCTCACAGGCTTGATCACCGACCGTGACATTGTCGTCAAGTGCTGCGCCGAAGGCGTCGACCCGGCGACCGTGCAGGCCGGCTCCCTCAATGCCAAGGTGCACTGGATCGATGCCGAAGCGGACGCCACCGAGGTCCTGACGACCATGGAGGAACACCAGATCAAGCGGCTGCCGGTGATCGACGTCCAAGGTGGCCACCGTCTGGTCGGCATGATCACGGAGGCCAATCTCGCGAAGAACCTGAGCGACGAACAAATCGCGGAGTTTGCGAGCCGCGTGTACTCGACTGCTCGGATGTCTGGTCAGTCCGGAGGCTGAGGCGACTCTCCGACTGGCGTTCTGCTCGACGATCGCTGCCGACGCGTCCACTCAGCAGCCTGCATCTCCCGCAGGCGTGAGTGGACCCCTGCCTGCTTGATTACGAGATCGCCATCCGTGATCCCGGGGGCGTGGCAATAGTGCAGCAACGGCCTGATGTGCCGGTGTCGTCCGCTCGGTGTTCCTACGCCGAGATCGGCGAGGCCTCTCGGGACCTCAGTGACGGCTACCAGTCCTTCTCGATGCCACCCATCTTGGCGCCGGCGAGGACGCTCACGCGGCCCGTGTCGTCGTACACGTCCTGACGCCACTTGGCGAACGCATCAGCCACCCGCTGCATGTCCTCAGACGTTCCGGAGCCCGCCTGCATCCTGATCTCCGCCTCATTGGTGTCCCCCACCTTGCGGATGATGACCTTGCCGGCCATCGGAGCCACTACGTCGTCGGTCCTGACGCTGTTCGAGGCGAGGTAGTCGCGGAAGTCGGCCTTCGCGTCGTACCAGCCCGCCATCTCCTCCTCGGATGTCAGAACCGGCTCGCCGTCGCCCTCGGTCGTCAGATCGGGCTGTTCCGCTCCGGACTCGTCGGTCGTCTCATCCGTGCTCCCCTCGGCCGCTCCCGACCGCCCCTGGACGCCACCGTCGTCGGCCACCACTGCACCCGGCTCCGGCCGCTCCTGTCCGCACGACACCAACAGCCCACAGCAGAGCAGGACCACCGCTGTCACGGCACCCGCGCGGCGCACACCTTGGCCCCTCGTCATCAAGACTCTCCCCCATTCACTTACTGTTCCCCGCAGTCCAGATGCGTACAGCGCCGGTTCCGTTCCACGCGCGGGCCGAGGCCACTGATGAAGGCACTCAGTGGACGACGGTGTAGCTGCGCCACGAGGGGGCGCGTGGCGCGATTCGGTCGGACGTCGTCGTCGCCAGATACGTCGTCTCATCCCCGGAACAGTCGCGGTTGGGATACAGGACGATGTCGACCAGCGTGTTGTTGGTGACCTCAGTCGCGCCGGTGGACCCGAGTCGGTGGCAGCCCTTGACCGAGGGGTTGGACACCATCACGTGGCGGTCCCCCTCGGTCTGGTAAGAGATGGTGCCCACCGCGTCGCGGCCGAGGCCGGAGCAGCCCGCAACGGCGATGGACAGGAGCGCTGCCCCGGCGACAACGCCGAGGCGCCGGTGATCGGTCACGGACATGGGCAGTCCCCGTCTGTGCGGAAAGTCCTGGTGGAGGCCACCCTGCCGGGTTCCCGGCGGGGCGGCATCCGGTGAGCGGCCGGCCGGGCTACAGCGCCGTCGCGGCCGACTCACCTTCGGTGTGGTGCTCAGCGAGGGTCGCGCCCGATCAGACCGAGCAGCCGGTCCTGCAGCGGGGCGCCCTCGGGGACCGACACCTCCGGGCCGAAGACCTTCACGCCCGGACCGAACGCTTCCGGCGTGCGCAGCATCTCCAGCACTTCCTTCGGAAGCGCTGAGGTGGACGACCACATTCGCTCGACGTCTGCGGGGTCCATCGTGTCGTCCTGCCCGGTGGCTCGGGCGAGGTCCCACCCGTGAAGCACCATGTCGTCGCTGATGACCTGGTCGATCTGCTGCTCGACCGTCATACGGCCGTTGGGGGTGTCGCATTCCGTCCCGGCGCTCTCGGGGTCGTCGAGCACGGCTTGGATGTCGGCGCGGGCGGACTTGAAGGCTCCCAGCGGGTCGTCCTTCAGCAATGGTGCAGGGCTGAGAGAGCGGTCGAGGGGGCGCAGCATCACTGCGTGCATGTCGAGGATGTGGCCCACGACGTCCCGGGCCGTCCAGTCCTCACACGGTGACTGGTTGGACCACTGATCGGGCCCCGCGGCGGCGACCTTGCGCTCGAAGGCATCGGCGTGTCGGCGGTAACGGTCGGCGATCGCGTTCATGTTCCTTCTCAATTCCTTCGGGCGGGCAGGGATTGGAACGGTATTGAGGGTGCAGCAGTTGGACTGAGGCCGTGGCCAAGACTCATCGGTCGAACGGCAGAACTTGTGAGTGCGACGGTCGCGGGGAAAGAGGACGCCGGGGCGCGGGATCCGGCCGCTGGTCGGTGGCGTGACGCGTGATAGTCCCCGGACCGAAGCTCAGGATTGCCCTCGTCCCGCCGACCGGCACCTGCACCCGTGACGTCGGAGCTCACCAGACGTTGACCAGGTCATGAAGAAGCGAAGCATGGCCGCTGTTGCGTCTCTCGTCACCGGCGTCGTGGCATCCCTCATCGCCCCCTCCCCCAGCGCGCACGCCGACACGCTCGACAACCCCTTGGGGCTGCCGCTCACCGTGCCGACCGTCATGGACGGATCCCTTGAAGATGTCGAGGAAGTCCTCTCGGCCGAGTAACCGAGCCACTGCGACCGCCAACGCCGACTCGAGGAACCGGTACGTCGGCTCGGGGCGACAATTGGGCGGTGGCGCAGCCCCGTCACCGTCGGGGGGACTCGTCCAGCGTCGTCGACCGGTATCGGCCGGTTTCCATCAGCCGATGATGGCCGCGGACCGGCGGCCGCTCTTCGCAACGTGGACCTCGCGCAGCAGTGCGGCCGCGGCCGCACTTGTCGGATTGCCCGTCACGGTGACGGTCTCCCACGCCGGTACGTCCCCTGCAAGCCCGACAAAGTGCACTCGGGGGCGGCTTTCCCTCAGACGTCGTCCGACCGAACTGGCCGACACCGGGCAAGCCGCCCTGGCCCGGCACACCCGCACAGCACGGGCTGGTCTCCTCACACCGTGATGACGACCTTGCCGCATGCGTGGCCGGCCCTCAGGTACTCAATGGCCTTGGGAACCTCACTCAGCGAGTACGTCCTGTCGACGACCGGAGTCAGTTTGCCGGCCTCGATCAGTTTCCCCAGCAACTGGATGTCCTCCGCACGCTCCGTGGACACCAGCATCCGCAGATTCTGACTTACGAACGGTGACAGCAGCGCCGCCCGGAGCGCGCGGTCGATGCCATGCACCCACCGTCCTCCCGCTTCGGATCCGACGATGACGAGAGTTCCCCGAGGGCTGAGAGCACGCCGTAGGTGGGACAGCGAACGACCACCCGCGGTGTCGAGGATCAGGTCGTACTGGCGCCGACTGTCCGCGAAGTCCTCGCGTGTGTAGTCGATGACGTCGTCAGCACCGATCGAGCGGACCAGGTCCGTCTTCTTCGTGCTGCACACACCGGTGACATTCGCTCCGAACTCCTTGGCCAACTGCACCGCGAACGTCCCGACGCCTCCGCCCGCACCGATGACCAGCACCTTCTGTCCCGCCTGGATCTGTGCGCCGCCGCGAAGACCCTGGAGGGCGGCGAAAGCGGAGGTGGGGACTGCCGCCGCCTGCTCGAAGGTGACGTTCGCCGGCTTGGGCGCGAACTTGTCCTGGTGCGCGCAGGCGTACTCGGCGTAGGAGCCCGCACAGGTGCCGAACACCTCGTCGCCGGGCTGGAACCGGATCACGTTCCGGCCGACTGCCTCTACACGCCCTGCGACATCCAGACCGGGAACACGGGTTTTGGGTCTGCGCAGCCCGAATCCCACGATGCGAAGCAGGTACGGCAGGCCCGTGACGAGGTGCCAGACGCCCTGGTCGACGCCGGCGGCGTGAACGCGTACGAGCACGTCGTCATCGCCGACAACCGGCTTGTCGATCTCCTTGAGTTCCAGGCCATCGGGTGACCGGTACTTCTCTTGGACTATTGCCTTCATGGTGTCTTTCCTTCGCTGTCCGGGTACTGGAACACAGTGTCGAGCGGAACGCTGAACACCCTGGCGATCTGAAATGCCAATTCGAGTGAAGGTGAATACCTGCCCTGTTCGATGGCAATGACGGTCTGGCGTGACACACCGATGCGTTCGGCCAGATCCGCTTGAGTCATCTCTCCGTGCGTGAACCGGAGGGCTCGGATCGCGTTCGTGACCCTGGTGGGCTTCACCATGACTGAAAACCTCGGCGATACGCGACGATCTTGGCCGTGGAACCGAGCATCGCCGACAGTACGAACGCCAGGTAGACGGCATTGGCGATCCAGAAGTGATCCAGCTCGGCCATCGACATGCCGAGCGCTGCCACTCCCCCGATGACGACGAATGACTGGCCGATGTGTTCGCCGAACCGATTGATTTCCCTGTCGCGCTGGTCCTTCTTGTAGGCGTCCTTCGACCAGAACATCCCGATGAGCATATGGAGCACGATCGACGCTGCGATCGAGACGCCCAAGGCCCACAGCAGCGCCGCCACGTACGGCACGTCCACGAGGGGGGTGTCCCCCGCTCGCCCAAGAATGACGACGAGGTAGCCCGTATACGTACCGACCGCGAGCACCCCCATGACCCATGCGCTCTTCTCTTCGTATGGCATTCCATGAATGTAAAGCAACTCAGACACCGTGTCAAAGATTCTTCACATCACGTGCACGGTGGGGCCACCAAGGAGGCCGCCGCCTCCCGGACACCCGGGAGGCGGCGGCCCCTTTTCGTTTGTGGCCCGCTCGGCCGGCCGGCGTCAGAGCCGGAGCTGCCAGCTGACGGTGGACTTCAGCGTCGCGGCGATTCTCCGGTCTCGCACTGAGGGCGTACGGTCCTCGGCGGTGACCGACAAATTGTGCGTGCGCAGGTCGAGCAGCCACAGGGCAACGTCCGACACACGCACCTGAGTACGGCCCGCGAAGGGCTTCAACTCCCTGCCGTCCAGATACCAGCGGATCCTCAGCTGGCGCCCGTCCGCGCCCGTCAGCCGGGGTACGGCGGCCTTCGCGGTCTCTCCCAGCCGGAGGGTTCGACCGGTGGGGGTGACCGCGGTGACGACCCTCGCATGCCGGTAGAAGCCGGCGATCACCGCCTCGACACCGGGCAGGTTGAAGGGCTTGCCGAGGACACGCATCAGGGAGTTGTCGGTGGGCCGGTACAGCCCCGTGACGTAGTAGCCCCCGCCCTCGTACGTGCCGACCGTGCCGCCGTCGGGCGACTCCTCGCCGAGCCAGCGGTGCCACTTGGCGCGCTGCTCGGACATGTCCTCGGCTGCCAGTGTGGAGACATTGGAATCGGCGGGCTCGGGGCCCGTGTACTTCTCGTAGTCCGGGTAGCCGGGGTAGTAATACTCGTCGGCGAGCTTGCCCAGCGAGTGACCGGTCTCGTGGATTGCGACCTGGCCGGACTTCTCGTTGCCCGCCGAGGCGGTCGAGATGCCCTCGTAGCCGAGGGTCGCGCTCGGTTCGTTGTAGCCCGCGCCGCCGTACTTGGCACTGTTGGCGAGGACGAGCACCAAGTCGGCCTCCGGCGCCTTCGCCACGTACCCGTCGACCTTGTCCTGGTCGATGCACAGCAGCCGCTCGATGTCGTCGCACCAGAAGTACGAACCCAGGGCGGTGTCCCGGACGATGGCCGGCCCGGGGTCGCCCGAGACGCCGGACTCGTTCGACACGGCGTCCACGGCCCAGACGTTGAAGAGGCTCTGGTACGTCGTGTACGGCTCGACGGCCGCCAACTCGGCCCATTTCTCCTTGGCGTCGGTGTGGAACTGCGCCAGCTCGGCGGCGGTATAGCCGTCCCCTACGACGACGATGTCCAGCCGGTCGGCGGTGGAGCCGTTGTCTATCAGCTTGGTGACCTCACCGTCGGCGGCCTCCTCGGCCGCCGAGAGCCGGGAGGACGGCTGGTCCCGGCCCTCCTGCGGTACGCGCGTGTGGCCGGATCCGGCGGCTGTGCCGTGTTCCGGGCCGGGTATCTCGACCTCGACCCCGGCCCTGCCGGGCGTCACCGGATCCGCGGCCGCGCCGCCGGGTGCGGCGGCCAGTACGGCCGCGAGGGCAGCGGCCACGCCGACCGCCGCCATAACTCTGCGCCGTGCTGAACGCATGAAGTCCTCCCCCTGATACGGAAGTTAAGTGACTGAGTAAACGCGATGAACGAGTTGCTTAAACTAGGCGGAGGAACAGGACGTGCGCAATGCCTACTGCCCCTGAATACTGGGGAGTTCGAGAACCAGGGGGTTCCCATGGACGAACCGGCCGAGATCGGCCGCCGGGTGCATCAACTGCGCAACCAACGCGGTCTGACACAACGGCAGTTGGCAGAACCCTCGTACACGCCCGCGTACGTCTCGACACTGGAGTCCGGCAAGGTCCGGCCTTCCGAGACCGCGCTTCGTTTCCTCGCGGAGCGGCTCGGCACCTCGTTCGAGGAACTGGCCACCGGACGCCCCGCGCATCTGGCCACCGAGCTGCGGCTCGCCCTCACCGATGCCCAGCAGCAGCTCGCCACCGGCGCCGCCGACGAGGCCGCCGTCCGCTACCGCCGGCTCCTCACCGACGCGGAACACCTCGACCTCGCTCCCGAGCAGGCCGAGGCGCTGCTCGGACTCGGTGAATGCGCACTGGAGACAGGTGAACTCGCCAACGCGGGACGGCACTTCGAGGCGGCGGAGCGGCTCCTGGCCGGTGAACCGCTGCCACGCCGTGCCCGCGCGATCCGGGGCCGCGCCATCGCGCACCTCCTCGCCGGGGAGCTGCGCTACGCCTGCTATCTCCTTGAGTCCACCATCGACGAGCTCGGCGCGAGCGGCCTGGCCGACCCCGAGGCGCTGGTCCTGCTGTACGCCGCCGTCATCGGCCCGTACATCGACATGGGCGCCCACGCCCGCGCCGCGCACGCCGCCGAGCTCGCCCTGGCCCTGGCGCCGCAGGTCAACGATCCGGTGCTGGTGGCGGGCATGCACCGGCAGGTGGCCCGTACGTTCCTCGCCGAAGGACGCACGGCCGACGCCGACGCCTCGCTCGCCAAGGCCCAGGCGATCTACCGGCAGCTGAGGCTACGTACCGATCTCGCGCACTGCCACTGGATGCGCGGCTACGTCCAGGCACAGAACGGCGAACTCGCCCTCGCCGAACAGGAGTTGCGCACCGCCCGGGACATGCTGACCGCCAAGCGCGCCATTCTCTACACCGCCCAGGTGGAGGTGGAGCTGGCCGATGTACTGCGGCGGCTCGGGCGGCACGACGAGGCTGCCGGCCTGCTCTCGGCGCTACTGGAACTCGGCGACCGGCACGGCGCGGTGCACGCAGGCGGCGCGCACCGGCTGCTCGGGCTGATCGCCGAGGAGCGGGGCGAGGGCGAGGCCGCCGAGGAGCACTACGTCTTGGCGCTGGCGCTGCTGGAGCGCAGCGGAGCCAGCGGCGACCTCGCCGACCTGTGCCGTCTGCTGGGCGACCTGCTGCGCCGCAGCGGCCGCACCGAGGCCGCTCTGGACGCGTACCGCACGGGACTGGGCCACCGGGCAGCCCCGGGCACGACGACCCTGGGACCAGCCCCGGCGGCTCCGTCGTTCCCGCAGCGCTGAGGCGGTCCGGCCAATGGCCGGTGGGAGCACTACGGGACAGCCTCGGCGTCCCGAGCCGGCCCCGCATCGCGCAGGCGCCGGGCCCGTAACACCAGTTCCAGCTTGAAGCGCCGGTCCGGATCGTCCACCTCGTCGCCCAGCAGTTCGCGGATCTGGCGTAATCGGTAGCGCACGGTCTGGGGATGGACGCCGAGTCGTGCCGCGACCTCGGGGGCGCCGCCACGGGTCTCCAGCCAGGCGAGCAGCGTCTCGACGAGTCGTCGGCTGTGCGCGGGGGTGCACTGGTCGAGCGGCGCCAGGCAGCGACGGGCGAGGTCCTCGATCAGCTCCTCGGGCGGCAGCAGGACCAGCGCCTCGGTGTGCTCCGTGCAGCGCAGGACCTGGCCGGCCGGGAGCAGCCCGCGCTCCATCAGGCGTACGGCGGCGAAGGCCCAGTGCAGCGACTTGGCGGCCTCGGCGAGCAAAACCGGGGGTCCCATCGCGCCGGACCAGCCCGTCATCGCACGCTCCAGGAGTTCCGGCCGGCCGGCCGCGTCCGGCTCGGGGACGACCATGCGCGGCTGCTCGTACTCCATGTCCAGCAGCACGTCCTGACCCACTGCCGGGGCGACGGACTCCGGGGCCGGTCGCATCAGTACTCCGACGGCGACCTGTTCGGGCAGCGGCCAGCCGATACGCTCGGCATGCTCGGCAAGGGCATCGGTGGGATCCGTGCGGTGCTCGCTGAGCATCAGGCTGATCAACCGCCGCTGCAGTCGCAGCCGTTCGCCGGCCTGGCGGGCGGCGGCTTCGGCGTAGCCGCGTACGGACTGTGCGACGAGCCCTTCGAGATACTCGAAGCCCGACTCCACCAGCTCGTACATGGCCGGCGGCGGGATCTCGACCTGCTGCCCGATCTCGGAGAAGCGACGCCACGCGAGCCGAACGCCGAGCCGGTAGATGGCCTGGAGCGAGTCCAGGCTGCGGCCCTGCAGCACTTCGCCGCGGCCGAACTCCTGGAAGACCTCCAGCTGACGCCCGTGCGGCCGGTTCTCCTCCACCACGAGGTGGCCCACGAAGTCCTCCAGCGCCCCGCGGATGCCGATCAGGGCCATGGGCTCGCCCGAGTCGTCGACGGCGAGCGGCAGGCCGGGGTACTCCCTGCGGATCTCCTCCAGGATGGCCTGGGCGAGTGCGGGCACCTCGGCCATGGCCAGGGATGCGAACTTGCGTGCCCGCGGGCGGGGTACGTCCCGCCAGGCCGTGCGCACGGCCATGGGTTCCTCCCTCGCTGGTCAGGCTACGGCTGCGGGGACGCCGTCGGCCCGCCCGTCTCGAAGGAGACGAGAGGCACATTGGGCTGCTCGGGTGTGGCGTTCAGTGCGGCGACGATGCCGAAAGCGACCCCCACGGCGAGGGCGGCAGCGGCCATGGTGGTCAGCACGGCGGCGGTCAGTCTGTGCATGGTTCAGCGAGCCTCTCGGTCGGAAGGCACCCCGCCCCCACGGCACCGGCTCGGCGATTGCCCAGTCTGTGAGGGGCATTGACACTTCGTCAAGAGGGCGCCTACGGTCCCGGCCCGTACAGACGCGCACCATCCTGAATCCACCCTCTGTCCGGGAGTGCCCCCCATGCGTCGTACCGCTTCGCCATTGTCGCTGGTCCTGTTGGGTATCGGCGTCTTTCTGCTCGTACTGGCTCCGATGCTCGCCTGGTACGTCGAGCCACGCGCCAAACGCACCCCGACCGATGTCGATGTCACCACGGTCTTCACCGGCACCGGCGAATACTTCGACACCAAGAGCCTCAGACCCGTCCAGGAGAAACCAATCACCATCACCCGACGAGTGCTGGGCGATGTCGCCGCGAGCGAGCGCAGCGGGCGGGCGGTGTGGGACGTGTCCACGGCCATCGACACCCCCGACACGCTGGCCTTCCGCGACCCGCGCAGGTCCTACCAGTGGACGCTGGAGCGCTGGGTGACCGACCGCCGGACCAACGCTCCGGTGCACTGCTGCGGAGAGACGCCGGAGTACCAGGGCGAGGCCTACCTCAAGTTCCCCTTCGACGTGCAGAAACGGGGTTACGCCTGGTGGGACAGCACGCTGGGAGCCACCGTCCGGTTGGAGTTCAAGGGCACCAAGAAGGTCGCGGGCTACGAGGGTTACCGGTTCACCGGATCCGTGAAGGACACCCGGACGGGCACCCGGCAGGTACCGGGGCGGCTGGTCGGCGTGCCGAAGCAGAGCCAGGTGCATGCCGAGGAGTGGTACGCCAACGACGGCATCGAGCTCGTCGTCGACCGGCGGACCGGCCGCGTCATGAACGCGAGTATCGCTCCCCGCAAGACGCTGCGCGCGCCCGGTTCCGATGAGGCGAAGGTGGTCCTGCTGGACAGCGCGGGGCTGGAGTTCACCCCGGAGACCCAGCGCGAGCAGGTGGCTCTGGCGAAGGCGGACAGCGGCAGACTGCGGGCGCTGGGTGACACCGCGCCGATCGGCGCGGGAGCGGCCGGGCTCGTGCTGGCGGCTGCGGGTGTCGTACTCGTCGTGCGCGGAAGGGAACGCCCGAATCCCTAGAAATGCGCACAATGTGATGGAGCGTCAGCTCCAGGACAGGCCAAATTTGTCACCGCCGTGAGTAGCGGCGTCGAACAGCCGGGCGGACACTACCAACCCCACCCCGCCGTCAACCGCTCGC
Source organism: Streptomyces sp. V1I1 (assembly GCF_030817355.1). Classification (NCBI taxonomy): domain Bacteria; kingdom Bacillati; phylum Actinomycetota; class Actinomycetes; order Kitasatosporales; family Streptomycetaceae; genus Streptomyces; species Streptomyces sp. V1I1. Next base: position 761,088 of record NZ_JAUSZH010000001.1, read on the forward strand.
GCCACCAACATCCCCCACCGTCCCGCACCCGAGGCGAGTTGGAGCTCGAATGCCCCAGCACGTACCCCCCATGTTGCGCGCGCCAGTCCCCCACCATCCGCCGAAGTCCCCGCAGCACGGCCCTCCGTCCGGCCCTCCTCCGCATCCCCGCCGGATCGTCTTCCTCGCCCGCCGCGACCTCGGCAACCCGGCCGCCGGCGGCTCCGAACTGCTCATCGACCGTATCGCCGACGGGCTCACCGCTCACGGACACCAGGTCACGCTCCTGTGCGGCGGTCCCGCTGCCTTCCGCGACTACCGTGTGGTCTCGGCCGGCTCGGACGCCGGACACTTCCTGCGCGCCCGCCGCGCCTTCGAACGGCAGGTCGGTGACTGCGACCTGTTCGTCGAGGTGTGCAACGGCATGCCGTACCTCGCCCCGCTGTGGCACCGTGGACCGACGCTCTGCCTGGTCAACCATGTGCACACCGACATCTGGGGCGAGCGTTTCCCCGGCCCCGCCGCCAGGCTCGGCAAAAGGCTCGAGCGCTGGGCACTGACCCGCGCCCACAGCGGCAACCTGCTGGTCGCCGTCTCCCCTTCGACGGCGGACGCGCTCCACGGCCTCGGTGTCCCGCGCGAGCGGATCCGGCTCGTCCACAACGGTGTCGAGGAGCCGGGCCCGCTCGCCCCCACATCGGCAGAGCCGCTGTTTCTCGCCGTGGGACGCCTCGTCGAATACAAGCGGATAGAGCTGCTGCTGCGTCTGTGGGAGAGGGTCAGACCGGTCACCGGAGGCCGGCTGGTCATCGTGGGTGACGGGCCGGAACGGGCCAGGCTGGAAGCCCTCGCCGGGCCCGGCGTGACCTTCACCGGCCGGGTCTCGGAGGCCGAGAAGCACCGGCTGCTGTGCGCGGCCTGGGTGTTGCTGCACCCCTCGCTCGTCGAGGGCTGGGGGCTGGTGGTGACCGAGGCGGCGGCCCGGTCCACGCCTGCCATCGGCTTCGACGTGCCCGGACTCAGAGACTCGATCGAGGACGGCGTCACCGGCCTCCTCGCCCGCGGCGAGAGCTCGTTCGCTGCGGCCTGGTGCACGCTGGCGCTCAGCCCCGAGCGGCGTGAGGCGCTCGGCCGGGCGGCCGGGCAGCGGGCCGCGGACTTCCACTGGGGCGCCACGGTCCGGCAGTTCCGGGCGGCGGCCGCGGAGGCCGCCATGCAGCGGAGGTGATGCGGCGGTGAAGGATCCCTCCATACGCAGGTCCATCACGCTCTTCCGGGCGTTCATGGGCGAGCAGACCGACCCGGACCGGTGCTACAGCCTGCTCGCCCAGGATGCGGCCGACCAGCTGGAGCGGCAGACGCCCCTGCACGACCGGCTGGTGGTGGATGTGGGCGGCGGACGCGGCCACTTCACCGAGGAGTTCCGGCGGCGCGGTGCGCAGAGCTATCTCTTCGAGCCCGATCTGCGGGAACTGGGCGCGCGGGGCACCGTCCCCGCGGGCTCGGTGGTCGCCGACGGCTATCTGCTGCCCCTGGCCGACGGCGTCGCAGACGTCTGCTTCTCCTCCAACGTGCTGGAGCACGTCGCCGATCCGCAGACATTCCTCAGCGAGCTGATCCGCGTCACCCGCCCGGGCGGGCTGATCTACGTCTCGTTCACCAACTGGCTCTCCCCCTGGGGCGGTCACGAGTGGGCGCCCTGGCACTACCTGGGTGCCGACCGTGCCCGCGCCCGGTACCTGAGACGGACCGGACGCCCCGCCAAGCACGCACTCGGCGAGAACCTCTTCGCGATCCACATCGGCCCGACCCTGCGTCAGGTGCGCGCCCGCGACGACGTGTCCCTCGTAACGGCCCGCTCGCGGTACTGGCCGTTCCTCGCACAGGCCGTCACCCGCGTTCCGGGCCTGCGCGAGATCGCCACCTGGAACCTCCTCCTCATCCTCCGGCGCCGAACAGAAACGGCAGCAGCGATGAACAGTCAACTGCGAGCCACCCGTGGCTGAGACGACGTTGACCCTCCCCCCGAGCCGGCCCGGACGGCCCCGGCCCACCGCACCGCCGCCCCAGCCGGCCGGCCGGCCGCGCCGCAGATCGTGGCTGCTGGCCTTCTGGGCGGCGGTCTTCGTCGCGTTCCTCTCCGTCTCACCGGGCAGGATGACCTTCGAGACCAAGCTCGGAGTGGTCGCCGACCCATGGAAGTTCATCGGCGACCTCGGGGAGCTGTGGCAGAGCCGCGCCGGTTTCGGCGGACTCTCCAACCAGTACGCCGGATACGCCTTCCCGACCCTCCCGTACTACGCACTCACCGACCTCGCGCACATCCCGGTGTGGCTTGCCGAGCGGCTGTGGCTCTCGCTAATCGTGGCCACCGCGTTCTGGGGCGCCCTGCGGCTCGCCGAGCGCATGGACATCGGCAGCGCACGGACCCGGCTGCTCGGCGCCGTCGGCTACGCGCTGTGGCCCACCTTCACCATCGTCGTCGGCTCCACCTCGGCGGCCGCGCTCCCCGGCTCGATGCTTCCGTGGGTGCTGCTGCCGCTCACCGGCACCCGCACCAGCCCACGGGTGGCCGCGGCCACGTCGGCTCTGCTGATCCCCTTCATGGGCGGGGTCAACGCGGCATCGACGCTCGCCTCCCTGCTGCCAGTAGGGCTCTATCTGCTCAGCCGCCCGGCAGGTCCCCGCAAGCGCGCCCTGATCGCCTGGTGGGTTCCCGGTGTCGTGCTCGCCACCGCCTGGTGGGTGATCCCCTTGCTGCTGCTCGGCGTCTACGGCGAGGACTTCATGCCGTACGTCGAACAGGCCGACACCACGACCGGCACGATGTCGGCGACCGAACTGCTGCGCGGCGCCGGCAACTGGGTCGCCTACCTCCACTTCGGCGAAGCCTGGCTGCCCGCCGGCTGGACCGTGGCGACGGCGACGGTCACCATTCTCGGCTCGGCGTTCGCCGCCGCGTTGGGGCTCGGAGGCCTGGCCCGGCGCGATCTGCCCGAGCGCCGCTGGCTGCTGCTCACCGTGCTGGTCGTCGTCCTGATCGCCCTGGCCGGATACGCCGGTTCCTTCGGCGCGCCCTTCCACGACGGGGTCCGGGACTGGCTGAACGGGTCGCTGCGGCCCTTCAGGAGCATCTACAAGTTCCAGCCCGGGCTCGCACTCGCGCTCGCTTTCGGGCTGATGCACCTGGTGGCGGCGGCGAGCGAGAGCCGCGGCGCCCGGCCGTTCCCCGCGCGGCGTTACGCCCCCGTGATCGCCACGCTGCTGGTACTGCCCGGTCTGGCCTGGCCGTACGTGAACGGGACGATCCTGCAGCCCGGCGCCTTCAAGAAGCTGCCGGGCCAGTGGACGCAGGCCGCCGACTGGCTGGAGAAGAACTCGCCCGACAGCCGTGCCCTCGTCGTCCCCGCCACCTCCCACGGCCTCTACACCTGGGGCTCTCCCATCGACCAGCCCTTCGACGTGCTCGCCGACTCCCCTTGGGCACAGCGGGACTTCGTGCCCTTCGGGACGCCCGGCTCGCGACGAGCGATGGACGCGGTGGAGCAGGCGCTCATGAGTGGCAGCGAAGTTCCGGGCCTGCGCGACTACTTGTCGCGCGCCGGCCTCTACTTCGTCGTCGTACGCAACGACCTCGACCCGGACCAGATCGGATACGTCCCGCCGATCACCGTGAAGCGCACCCTGGAGGCCTCCGGCTACCGGAGAGTCGCCGGATTCGACCCGGTACTCACCGGCGGCCGGATCCCCAGCGGCACACCGTTGCAGGTCCAGGGCATCTTCCCGCGGATGCAGGCCGTCGAGATCTACGAACCGGCCGGCAACGCCCGGCGGCCCGGCCAGGCCGGCCTTCAGGCAGTCGCAGACACCGCCGTGGTCAGCGGCGGCCCCGAAGCGCTGCTGCAACTGTCCGCCGATCCGCGACTGCGGAACCGCCCCACCGTGCTCACCGGGGACAACCACCCGGGGCTCGGCACACCTGCCGCGCAGTACGTCGCGGACGGGCTGCGCCGCGCCGACACCCGCTTCGGGCTGGTCAACAGCAACACCTCGTACACCTACACCGCGGATGAACGGAACCCCACCGGGAGCCTGCAGGACCCGGGCGAGCAACCGCGGCAGATCCTGCCGATGAAGGGCACCGGGCACCAGACGACGGCCGTCCTGCGGGGCGCCGCCTCGGTGACCGCATCCAGCAGTGGCAACTGGCTGTTCCACCTGCCGCAGTACGACCCGGTGAACGCCTTCGACGGCAACCCGGGGACCGCGTGGGCCGAGGGCAGTGCCAAAAACGCCGCGGGCCAGTGGCTCCGTATCGGCTTCTCCTCGCCCACCGACATCCCCGCCTCGCTTCAGCTCACTCCGCTGCCCGGCGACGGAATGCGGGCCGCCCCCACATTCGTACGGGTCGAGACCGACCACGGCTTCGAGGACAGCCCGCTGGCACCGAACGGAAACCCGCAGCCGGTCAAGGCACCCGCAGGGCAGGCCAAGTGGCTGAAGATCACCGTCCTGGCGGCCCAGTCCCCGAAGGCCGGACTGGGTGGCGCGGGCTTCAGCGAGGTCTCCGTCCCCGGCGTCCAGGTGACCCGGCTGCTCCGGCTTCCCACCGACGCGCGCGACACCGAGGCCCGGGCGGAGGTGTTCTCGCTCCACCGCGGCAGCGACCCGGGCGGTCTCTCGCCTGCCTCGGCAGAGGAGGGCCTGCACCGTCGGCTCAGCGTCGGCCGGGGCGGAGACTTCGCCGTCACCGCTCAGGCGCTGCCGGTGCCGGGCGAGGCGCTCGACCGGCTCGTCACGGGCGCCGATCCGCGGCAGGGGCGGCGGATCACGGCGACCGCCGACTCGACCAGCCGACTCGGGAACGGCCTCAGTCCCCGCAATCTCGTCGATGAGGACCTGACCACCGCGTGGATCGCCGGCGACCGGCCGGTCATCCATCTGCGCTGGCCCGGCCGGAAGACCATCGACGAGATCGTCCTCGCGGCCGCGGGCGGACTCTCCACCCGGCCCGAGCAGATACTGATCAGCACCCCGAACGGCGCCGTGACGGCCGGCGTCGACGAGAACGGCCTGGCCCGCTTCGAGCCGATCACCACGGACCGGCTCGACATCACCATCAGCCGGGCCGCGCCGATGACCGTCCACAACCCCGTTGCCGACAACCGGATGCAGTTGCCGGTCGGCCTCAGCGAGGTCTACGTTCCGGCGCTCGCCGACCTTCGCACACCGCCCCCGGCCTCGCACTTGAGGTTCTCCGTGCCGTGCGGCGAAGGCCCTCCCGTCGCCGTCGACGGCACGCTGCACGCCACGAGCGCGTCGGGAACGGTGCGCGACCTGACGGAGCGCCGGCCGGTCGAGGTCAAGCTCTGCCGGACACCGGACGGCACTCTTGCGCTGGGCCGAGGGCTGCACCAGGTGGAGGCGGGCGACGAAGGTCCCCTCGCCCTCACCGACATCACGCTGACCCGCGGCGAGGTCCGGCCGACCGCCGTGAGCGAACAGCGGGCGGTAACCACAACCGACTGGCGCGGCGACCGGCGGTCCGTCACCGTCGGCGCGGGCGAGGCCGGCTACCTCCAGATGTACGAGAACGTAAACGACGGCTGGAAGGCCACCCTGAACGGCAAGAAGCTGATCCCGTTGCGGATCGACGGCTGGCAGCAGGCCTGGCTGATCCCCGCAGGCGCGGGCGGCACGGTCGAGCTCGAGTACGAGCCCGTGCTGATCTACGACATCGGGCTGATCGGCGGCGCGGTGGCGGTGGCCCTGCTCGCGGGTCTCGCGCTCGTACGCCGCCGGGGCTCCACCCCGGCCGCCGCGGAAATGGCCCCGCCGGCGCCCGGATGGGTTCTGGGCTGCGTCGCGCTGACCCTCGTGGTCGCGGTCGTGGCGGGTCCCTTCGCACTGATCGTCCCCGCGCTGGCGGTAGTTGCCCGCCTGCGGCACTCCCTGCTGGTGCCGATCGCAGCGGTGGCGATGGCCGGCGCCGGGATCGCGGCCGCGACGGGGGCGGGCGATCCGGTGTCCGCCGGCCAGGGTGCGTTCGGCCCGCCGGCCCAACTGCTGGCGCTCATCGCGCTGTGCGCCGCCGTGGTCACCGTGGACCGGCGGGTGCGGGGCACACCTGCGTCGGCGGCTCCTGATCCGCAGACCCTGCCCCAGCGGGTGCCGTCGGGAAACGGCCTTGCCGAGCGCCCCGGGCCGGGCCCGGGGCCCGACCCTGATCCGCCCGGCATCGGACCGTTCAACACAAGGGAGGCCCCGCCGAGATGACCGCCCTGCAACCCGCCCGGCCCGGGCCCCCGGCCGACCCCGCTCCGGGCCGGATTCCGTTTCCGGTTGTCGATGAGATCTCCCGGCACTGCCTCCGTGAGGAGGAGCCCGAGACCGTACACATAGAGGTGCGCCTGCCCCGGCAGCCGGATCCGGAACGGCTTCGGGCCGCGTTCGGCGAGGCCTTGCGCCGGCACCCGCGGATTCTGGTGCGCGAGGCACCCGGCCCCTGGTACCGGCGGCGCTACGAGTGGGAGTTGACCGGCATCCCGGACGTGGATCCGGTGAGCTTCCCGGAGCCGGGGCCCGGTGCGCTGGAGCGTGCCAGGGTCAAAGCGCTGTCCGAAGCTCCGCCGCTGTCCGTTTCCCCGCCCGTCCGGCTGGACGTGGTGAGGCCGTCCTCGACGGGCAGCTCGTGTGTGCTGCTGTTGACGCTCAACCACACCGCCCTGGACGGGCCCGCCTGTCTGCGCGTGCTGGCCACGGCCGCCGAGCTGTACGGCGGCGCCGCCGTCTCCCCCACGTCACCGGTACGCAATCCGGTCGGCGCGGCGGGGCGGCCGGTTCCACAACCGCCCGCCCGCATGGTCGGCCCGGCCCGGCCCGCTCGTGTGGCACCCGCGACCGGCGTCCGGGGTACCGGCGGAAACGGCCTGCTGCTGGCCGATCTGCCGGTGCCGCGCCGGCCGGCCGGGGCCGGCTACACCGTCAACGACCAACTCCTCGTCGCCACCTGCCTGATGATCGCCCGCTGGAACCGGCTGCACGATGCCCCTCCCCGCCCGATGCGCATCACCATGCCCGTCGACGACCGGCCCCGCGGCGCCGAGATGCCCATCGGAAACGGCACCCGTCTCGTCGAGGTCGGATTCGGGGCGCAGGAGTACGCGCGGGAGCCAGGCCCCGAGGCTGTCGCCGCCATGCTTCACCGCACCGCGGAGAGCACCCGCGCCCTGAAGTCGGCACCCCGCCCTCAACTCGGCCACGCCGCCGCCCTCCTGACCGCACCCGCCCTGCCCGTCGGGATGCGGGCCGCCCTGACCCGTGGCATTCGGTGGGCTGCCGCTCCCTGGACCTCGACGACGCTGCTCAGCAACATCGGGCGCATTCCGTACCCGCTGGACTTCGCGGAGGCCGGCCGGGCGGAGGCCGTCTGGTTCTCGGCTCCCGCCGCGATGCCGCGCGGGCTGACCGTGACCACCGCCAGCACGGGGGGACGACTGCATCTGGCGCTGCGCTGGTCGCGCGCGCTCCTCGACGACGCGGCGGGGCAGCGGCTGTGCGACTTCTTCACGGAGTATCTGGCGGCCATGGCGGCCCTGCCGGCCACGTCAGGAGGTGACGGGCCATGACGGGAACTCTCCCCGCGGGGCTGCGCGAGTTCTACGAGAACCCGGCCGTCCCCGTCGCCTCCGGAGACGAGCGCAGCCGCCGCCAGGCACTGATGCTGGCCCGAGTTCTGCCCCCTGAGCCCTCCCTCGTCGTCGACGTCGGCTGCGGCGACGGCTCCGCGGCGGCCACCGCGGGTCCACTCCTCCCCCATCACCGGATCGTCGGTGTCGACTGGTCCCAGGACGCGCTGCGCCGGGCCGCCACCCGGATGAACCATGTAGTGCGGGGTGAACTGACCTCGGGCGGCCTGCCGTTGGCCGACGCGACCGCCGACGCCGTGCTCTTCAGCGAGGTGATCGAGCATCTGGTGGATCCCGACAGTGCGATGGACGAGCTTCGCCGCATCCTCAAACCGGGCGGCCATCTGATGCTCTCCACCCCGAACCTGGCCGCCTGGTACAACCGGTTGCTGCTGGCCGCGGGAGTGCAGCCCGTCTTCTCGGAGGTCAGCCTGCGTGCCATTCACGGCCGGCCGGGATCCCAAGTGGTCGGCCATCTGCGCCTGTTCACCGCCCGTGCCCTGCGGGGATTCCTCACCGCCGCGGGCTTCGAGGTGGTCGCCCTGGCCGGCGCGCCCTTCCACGGTGTCCCGCGCCCACTGCGCCTTGTGGACCGGGCCGCCTGTGCCGCGCCATCCATGGCCTCCATCCTCCTGGTGCACGCCAGGCGGGTGTAGCGCCGTGTGGTGGGGGGTGGCCTCAGCCCTGCTGGCCAACGTCTTCTACAGCACCGGCTTCGTACTCGAGAAGCGGGCACTGTCCGGTCTGCCGCCACTGAGCTCGGGACAACCGGCCCGAGTCGTACGGCTGCTCATCGGCAGCCCGTTGTGGCTCGGCGGTTCGCTCGCGCTCGCCGCCGGCTTCGCGGCACAGCTCGCCGTCTACCGAACCCTTCCCATCGCAGCCGCGCAGGGCATCTTCGTCTCCGGTCTCGTGCTGCTCCTGCTGCTCTCCGCGGCCGTGCTCGGCGAGCGCCCCAGCGGCCGCGAGCGACGCGGCGTGGTCATGATCACCCTCGCCCTGCTGATGGTCGTGGCCTCCCTCCAGGACTCCGACGCCGTGGGCGCGCATGCCTCGGCCGGCCGTGTCCTGCTGATCTGCCTACCCGCGCTCGCAGCGGGGCTGTGGCTGTACTGGGCCGTGGAACGCCGGAGCCGCCGCCGTCACCGGCTGCCGACCGCGGGCGTCGAATACGGCGTCGCCGTCGGGCTGTTGTACGGCGTCAGCTCGCTCGCCATCAAGGGCGTCTCCAGCTATCTGACGACCCGCGGTATCGGGGACGCGGTCTTCGCCCTGCTGGGGTCCCCCTATCCGTACATCCTGCTGTTCACCGCAGTCACCGGCCTGATCCTGTCCCAGACCGCGCTGCAGCGCTGCCGGGCATCTCTGATCGTGCCCGTGTGCACGACCGTCACCTGTCTGTTCACGGCGGCGCTCGGCACTTTCGTCTTCGGCGAGTCGCTGCCGGAAGACCCGCTGCGGCTCGCGCTGCGGCTCGGCGGCACCGCACTCGCCGTCTCCGTCCTGCTGATGCTTCCGCGGCATGACGAACCCCCCACCCCGGCAAAGGAATTGGCCCATGAAGCATGACGACCCCCTGCTCCGGATCATCGCCTGCCCGATCGACAAGGGGCAGCTCACGCTGCTCCTGCCCGAGCAGTTCCTCTACAACCCGCGGCTGCGCCGCCGCTATCCGATCATCGACGGGATCCCCCAACTGCTTCCCTCCTCGGGTGCACGGGTACCCGACGATGAGCACGAGCGGATCCTCAGGCGGATCGGCCCGTGACACTCGCCGCCCGGATCGCCCCTCATCTGCCGCCCCCACTGGTCGCCACGGGCGTCGGTCTGCTGTATCCGCGGTATGAGCCGGAGCTGCGCCGACTGGCCGACTTCTGCCCGCCCGGCGGCTCGGCGGTGGATGTCGGCGGCTGGTACGGCCCGTGGTCTCGGCGGCTGGCGCGGCGGGCGGGCCGGGTGGTGGCAGTCGAGCCGGTCCCCCACCTCGCCCGCCTGCTGGCCGCCACCACTCCCGCCAACGTCGACGTGGTGAACGCGGCTGCCACGGACCGCGACGGCGGCACGGCGCAGCTGTGGCTGCCGTCGGACGACCGCGGCAACCGTGGTGTCTCGTCGCTCGTCCGCAGGGACTTGCACACCAGATCGATACCGGTGCCCTGCGTCCGGATCGACAGCCTCGGTCTGCACGACATCACCCTGATCAAGATCGATGTGGACGGAAGCGAGCTGAACGTGCTGCGCGGCGCCGAGGAGACGCTGGTCTGTGACCGACCTGCGCTCTTCATCGAGCTGGAGGCCCGGATCGGGCCACTGGAACCGGTGCTGAACCTGCTCGCCCACCATGGCTACCGGGGCTGGGTGCTGCCGGGCCGCGACTGGCTACCGCTGTCCGATTTCGATCTGTCAGGCCACCAGTCCCTGACGGCACACGTCGCCGAGCACGGACTCCTGCGCCGCAGCCTCACCCCGTTCCGGCGGCGGTACGTCAATTCGGTGCTCTTCCTCCACGGCTCCCGGCAGCCCGGCCGCGCGGCGGCAGCGGCTCCCGTACGCGGCCTTCGCACGGCACCAACCGTCCGTCACCGTGGTCGCCACGATCACCTTTGAGGCGTACAGCCGGCTCAAGGCCCCCAAGGGGGAGGTGAATCGCGCGGCGCGCCAGGTGCTCGGCAGGGTGAAGCCGATCATTCTGCCCCGTCTGCTGCGCGACGAGGACCGAGCCGAGGCACAACGCCTCTATGAGCACGAGGACTTCACCGACCGTGGCATCGGCGAACAGATGATTGCCGCGCCCTCCTCGAGGATCGGCTCAACGCCCCGAAGGCTGGGCCGTGGTGCGGGCCGCCGTCGACTGGCAGCGGATGGGGTGCGAGGAGTCACTCACCAAAACCGCCCTGCGGCAACTCTTCGTCCACTATCTGGCGGCGGGACGCCCACCGCAGCCACCGCGGTCCTTCACCAGCGTCTGCGGCCCTGGCCGCTCAGAGCCGGCAGCTGATCTCCATGCCGTCCTCGACGGGGAAGGTCACGCTCTGGCAGCCGTTCGCCGGGGCGCGTAGGCCGGACCGATAGGAGGCCCGTCGAGGACCCAGACCGACGGCAGTCGGCAAGCCCGCTGTTGGGGGTGATGCCGAAACCGACGACGACCGCGTCGGCGTCGAGCTGAGCCGAAGTGGGGCCAGCCGCGGCGCGGACGACGGCATGCGGCAGGATGGGCGATCGCGTCGGACCGGTCCGCATGTCTCGACGTGACCGCACACCCGAGAATCGAGCAGACAACAAGGTGACGAAACATCACATCCCGTGCTCTGCGGCGAATGCCACCGTCAGCCCTCTCCCCCGTACGACGGGAGCAGGCCGATGAATCGGGCGCTCACGCTGCACGACCTGATCGTCGCCGGGATCGCGCTGGCCGCCGGCATCGCGGCAGGACTGCTGCTGCGCGCGACCCTGCGATGGCTGGGAGAACGGGCGCGCAGAACGCGATGGAGTGGAGACGACTTCGTCGTCGACGCCTTGCGGACCCTGGTCCCCTGGGCGGCGATAGCTGGGGGCGCGGCGGTGGCGGCCACGGCGCTTCCGCTGACCGCCAGAGTCGGACACAACGTCAATATGACGCTGACGGCGCTGCTCATCCTGGCCGCAACTCTCACGGCGGCCCGGGTGATCACCGGTCTGGTGCGGTCCCTGGCACAGTCCAGGTCGGGGGTGGCCGGATCGGCCACCATATTCGTCAACATCACACGCGTCGTGATTCTGGCGATGGGCTGCCTTGTCGTTCTTCAGACCCTGGGCATCTCCATCGCGCCGCTGCTCACCGCGTTGGGAGTGGGCGGTCTGGCGGTCGCTCTGGCATTGCAGGACACTCTTGCCAATCTGTTCGCAGGCGTGCACATCCTCGCCTCGAAGACGGTGCAGCCCGGCGACTACATCCGGCTCAGCAGCGGCGAGGAGGGCTATGTCGTCGACATCAACTGGCGTAACACCGTGGTGCGTCAGCTGTCGAACAACCTGGTGATCATCCCCAACGCCCAGCTCGCCGGCACCAACATGACCAACTTCAACAGGCCGGAGCAGCAGCTGTCGATCATGGTCCAGGTGGGAGTCGGCTACGACAGCGACCTCGAGCACGTCGAGCGGGTGACGACCGAAGTCGTCGAGAAGGTGATGACCGATATCACCGGTGCCGTTCCTGACCATGAACCGGCTGTCCGTTTCCACACGTTCGGGGATTCCAGGATCAACTTCACGGTAATCCTGGGGGTCGGCGAGTTCAGCGACCAGTACCGGATCAAGCACGAGTTCATCAAGCAGTTGCATCAGCGATATCGGGAGGAGGGCATCACGATTCCCGCTCCGACGCGAACCGTGACAGTGCAGCAGAGGGATGCGCCTGTAGTGTTCCCGCACCAACGCGAGGCGACGGAGTCCGTGCCGTAGCGGGGCAGGGCGGGCCGGGCGTACGCCGCCCATTCTCTGTACGCCCCCGCCCGGCAGCGCACTTCATCGGCTCACATGGTCTCCATCTTGTAGTAGCGCCATGCCTCGGGTAGTTCCGAAAGGACGATCGCGGTCACCGCGACGGCCAGAGCGCCCACAGCGACGCGAACCACGCCGGCCGGAATGAAAATACCGTTCTTCACAGAGACTCACCTTTTCTCGACTCGTTCTTCGTTCGGACCGCCGCTCTTTCAGGAGGCGGGTCGCCGAACCCTCGGAGGGGCTCTTTCTGCAGGGCGTCGACGACGGATGCGAGGAGCGGCACAGCACGCGTGACGGCGTCCCGCACCGGCTCGCTGAGTCCCACCACGACATCCGGTTCTTCGCCGGTCATGCGTACCTGTGGCTCGCAGCCCAGGACGAGTACCCGCGGGAGGCGTCCGTCGCCCAGCCGCCGAGCCAGAGCGAGCACCTTTACGGGATCCATGGCGTGTGCCTCGGGCAGACCCGCCTCCGGGGGGAGGTCCGGCTCGATGACGGTGAGGGTGCCGGGTGCTTCTCCCCGGGGCGCCGCGTCGACCAGCAAGGCGGCGTCGAAGCCGTCAAGCAGCCGATAGGCCAGGTCCATGCCCCGGATGCCGAAATCCACGACGTGCACGCCCGCCGGAACCGGCCACTCCCTCAGGGCGGCAATCACCTCGGGTCCGAACCCGTCGTCGGCGAGGAAGATGTTGCCGATGCCGGCGACCAGCACTCGGGAACGATGCGACGCGCTCTCGTGGTCGGGACTCAGAGGTTCCACCTCCTCGGGAGTGAAGAAGAAGCGATGTCCGATCTTCCCGCTCGCTCCCAGATCCCGCCCGGGGTCGTCCTGCACCAGCACGGCGAGGTGGAGCATGCCTTCGAAGTCCTCCTCGACGGCGTCGACTTCGGCCTCACGGCCGACGAGCGCCAGGTCGAAGATGTCGGCTCTGCGCGAGGGCTTGAGTCGCACCCGGGAACCGCGCCCCACCGTCACACCGTCCACCACCACGGTCGTCGGCACGGCCTCATCAGCCGCGACCGGTTGTAGCCGTTGGTTCATGCGTCCTCCAGCAAGGGAAAGGCCGACGGTGCGGCTGAAGGGCGGAATTCGCGAATCGCGCCGTGCAGCGCCGCCATCACGTCGGGGTCGAGCCCGGCGCACCGGTCCAGAATCTCCCGCGCCCGGGGGTCGCAGGCTCTGGCCTCGGCCTGCTCCTCCTCCGTCATGCTGAGCACGCTGAGCACGAGGAGCTGGTCGATCTCCGTACCGTCGAAGAGATCGCCGGGGCTTTCCGGGGCCACCGTGGGGAAGTCGTACAGGGTGATGGGGGAAGCCAGCACGGTGTGCGAGCTGTGCCCGCTGCCCTCCCCGGCAAGGACTGGCCACACGCCCCGGTTGGCGCAGCTCGCGGCGGCCCCGCGCAGCCGCTCCGGCGGGTCCAGGAGCGAGACGAACCGGCCTTCGTCGCTGTGAAGGATCACATGGGTGGACGCGAAGGCGTATGAGGCGGCCCGCTCGCGGGCGTGCCGGTCGGCGGGCTCGGGCGCCGGGCAGGCGGTGGTGTTCTCCACCCGCACGGTGAGCCTGTCCACGCCGTGCACTGCCGGCTGCGACTCAAAGGCCAGGATCCCGGTCAGCCGCCGCCAGCTCCGGATGACGCTGCCGACGGGGCGCCCTGAGGAGTCGGTCAAGTGCTCGGTCTGCGAGCCCTCGGGGATGTCGACGGCGGTGTGCCGGGGCCCGCCGGGAACGGTGACCGTGATCAGGACTTCCCGTTCGGTGGCCTCCTGCCAGGCGAGATGCCGTTCACCGTCAACGGTGAGTTCGTCCACGGGCTCCGGCCCGTGCGGGCCTTCGCGCACCACCTGCCGGTCCACGACCTGGAGGAACCGCAGTCGTACGGCCACCTCTCGCGGCGCGCCGCCGTGCTCCAGCAGCACCTGGGTCGTGATGGACGCGGGCTCACCGAGTACCTCGGCGCACTCGCCCCCGGGAAAGACTCCGCCGAAGGTCCAGCGTTTGGTGTTCTTGAGCGCGGATCTGCGATATGGCCACAGCAGATAGCCCTCGTACAGGCAGGTGCGGGCGATCGTGTCGACGGCTGTCGTCGCAGAAGTGGCAGAAGTGGCAGCGGTGTTCATGGTGCTCCTGAGCGGTCGAGCAGAGCGCGTACGGCGTCGCCGACGCTGCCCAGTGTGTGCCGTGCCCGGTAGTCGTCGAGCCGGTCGTGGATCTCCCGGGGCAGCCGTAGCCATGGGGTGGTGCCGTGGTAGCGCTCGATGAGCTCGTGCCAGAGCGCGGCGGGCATCCGGCAGAAGGTCTCCGCGGACGAGGGAACGGGGGCGGTCCGCAACACGCCACCCGGCGGCGGACCGGAAGCCTGGTAGAAGACCATGCCGTTGAAGAGGAACCCGAGAGGCACCTCACCGTCCTTGACCGCGCGCAGATACTTCGTCACGGCCAGCTCGGTCTCTGTACCGCACGGCACAAGCAGCGGCACGGACGTGCGGTCGTCGAATGACGGCACCTGCACGGTGGTTCGGATCCACTGAAGTGGCCTCATGGTGCGGCTCCACTCCTCGGGAAGTCCGAAGAGCTCGGTCAGCGCCCGGTGCGCGTCCGGCGCGTACGCCCGCCGGGTCACGTCGATCCGGACCGTGGTCGTGAGAGCCATGCCCCGGACCGGTCCGCCACCCTCGCGGACGACCTCCAGCGTGAACCGGAGGGTCGGTACCGCCGCGAAGGGTTCCGCCTGCACGGCGGTGACCGCGAACGTCAGATCGGGACAGGCCCGGGTGACCACGGCATCCTGCTGCGCTGCGGTCATGCCGGGGAGAGATTCGGCATATCGGGCATGATCGGGTCGCGGTGCCTGGCGTTGATGCCCGTGGAGCGCCGCGCGGTCGATGTGTCGTCGGGCCGGTGGCCCGGCTGGCGCTTGATGAGGCCGCGGTGATTGCCCCGGCGCACCCCCGGGACGTGCGCGGTCCTGTCGGTCCGTACATCCGGCTTGCCTACGGTGATGCCCATGACGCCTCCTGGGTGTCGGGGGAAGGGCGGGTGGAAAATGCCCGGAAGAAGCCGTCGACCTGCTGCCACACTTCGGGTCCCCCACCCAGCCCCTTCCAGTGTGCGCGCACCAGGGCGGCGAGGCGGTAGCAGTCGTCGAGCGGCACCAGCCAGTACTGCGGTTCATGGGAGCCGCCGCCGTGGGCGCGGTGAACCAGCAGCGCCTCGACCTCGGGAGCCATGGCGGACAGGGCGGGATGGGCGGCCTCCACCCGGGACCAGTCGGCAAGGCCGACGACGGACCGCATCAGCCCCAGAGGGCTGGGGTAGGCGGCGTTCACCTGCCCAGACGTCGCGGACCGGGTGAAGAACGCGAGGTCGACGGGAACGCCGAGCCCCGCCCACACCATGTCGTCGATGCCGCAGCCCTCCAGCCGTCGCCGGGCGGTCGGCAGCAGCAGATACCGTGCGCTCCCTGCTTGCCCGCGGTCGAAGAGCAGCGAACAGGCAGGGCATGCGCAGGAGACCGTGCCCGCGCCCGGGTCGAGCAGATGCCGGTGGTCCGGCGGGATCGGTTCGGCGCACAGGTCGCACCGCTCGTCCTCGGCGCCCTCCGACGCGGTGCGCCGGGCTCGGGACGGCGTGCCTCCCTGAGCCAGTCGGCGCAGTCGGCGGGCGGCGAACGTCGGTGTCGTCATCCCGTCGCCCGGCCGGCCGTGACGGGGCTCCGGAAGAGCGAGTCCACCGGGATCAGCGCCTGGGGTTTGGAGGCCCGCACGGTCTCGATCTCGACCTGCTCGATCTCGGGAGCGCGCCCCATGACCGCGTCCCGCACGGCGGCGTCCGGCGGCTCGGCCGAACAGCCGCAGCCACCGCCGCTGCCTTCCGTCAGCCGTACGCGCGCGACGGCCCCGTCCAGGCCCAGTAGCTCGATGTCACCGTCCTTGCGCCGCAGAACGGACCGCAGCTCGGCGATGGCCGCCTCGACACGGGCTGCCACCGGGTCCGGGTGGAGATCGTGTACGAGGAGCAGATGGCCGACCAGTTCGTCGGCGGCGAGCCGTCGCTCGGCCTCGGCCCCGTCCGCGAGTTGGCCCATGATCCGCCGGAGGCACTCCCCGTACAGATCCACGAGCGCTTGAACGGCGTCGTTCGCGCGGGCCGCCGCCGCGTGGTCCGGCAGGCCGTCCAGCGCGGCGAGCAGTTCGTCGAGCCTCAGCACGTGGCGGCGGGCTTCTTCGTCGTCCCAGGGCATACCCCGCCTCCTAGGAGAGTGCGCCGAAGGTCGGCGAGTGGGACTGCTTCAGGGTCCGTCCGCCGCCCAGGTACATGTGCACGCCGCACGGCAGACATGGGTCGAAGCTGCGAACGGTGCGCATGATGTCGATGCCCTTGAAGTCCTCGGGGCCGTTCTCCTCGAAGATCGGGCAGCCCTGCACGGCATCCTCGTACGGCCCGGGTGTGCCGTACATGTCCCGCGGGCTGGCGTTCCAGGGGGTGGGCGGGTACGGGTGATAGTTGGCGATCTTCTTGTCGCGGATCACCAGATGGTGGGAGAGGACACCGCGCACGGCCTCGTGGAAGCCGACGCCGATCGCCTCGTCGGGGACCGTGAAGTCCTGGAAGACCTTCGTGCGCCCGGCCCGTACCTCCGCGAGGGCCTTGTCCACGAAGTGCAGCGCCATCCCGGCGGCGTAGGCGACGAAGTACATACGGGCGCGGTTGCGCTCGATGGTGTTGGGGAATGGGGGCGGCTTCCACTCCAGCCGCACCTCGGGACTGCTGGGCGTCTTCGGCAGGTCGATCTCGACGCTGTGCCCGGTGGAGCGGACGTAGGGGGTGTGGACCTTGTTGGCGAGGGCGGTCGCCCACAGCCGGGCGATGGGGCCGCCGCCGGTGTCGAGGGCCAGATGGTCGCCGGTGCGCTTGTCGTACCAGCGGGGGCTCATGACCCAGCTGTAGTTGCCGCCGTCGAGGTCCCGCTTCTGCGGTGCCGGAAGCGTGGTCTGGTTCCATGGATGGCGCTTGTCAACGGGGTTGCCCAGCGGGTCCTTGTCGACGAAGGTCTCCTCGGCCGTCCAGTCCTCGTAGTAGGAGCTGCCGAGCAGGATGCGCATCCCGAGGTTGATGTCGACCAGGTCGGTGGTGACCAGCTGGTTGTCGACGATGATGCCGGGGGTGACGAACATGGAGTTGCCCCAGGTGTTCATCGTCCGGTAGTCGTAGTCGACGATCTCGGGGTCCTGGAATGCGCCCCAGCATCCGAGCAGTGTCCGTCGGCGCCCGACCTCCTCATAGCCGGGCAGGGCCTCGTAGAAGAAGTCGAACACGTCGTCGTTCATGGCGACGGCCCGCTTGACGAAGTCGAGACAGCGGGTGAGCCGCACCAGGTAGTCGGTGAAGAGTTGCGGCGTGGCGACGGTACCGACCCCGCCCGGGTAGAGCGTGGAGGGGTGGACGTGCCGGCCCTCCATCAGGCAGATCATCTCCCTGGTGAGGCGGCTCATCACGAGCGCTTCCTTGTACGTCGCCCCCTCGAAGGGGTTGTACGAGCGCATGATGTCGCCGATGGTGCGATTGCCGTGCAGTTCGGCGTGCGGGGCCGGAGTGCGCTCGGCGCGTTCCCACACTCCGGGGTTGGTCTCCTTGACCATGCGTTCGCAGTAGTCGACGAAGACCATGTTGTCCTGGAAGATCGTGTGGTCGAACATGTACTCGGCGGCCTCGCCGAGGTTGATGATCCAGTCAGCGAGCGGCGGCGGCTTCACCCCGTACGCCATGTTCTGCGCGTACACCGAGCACACCGCGTGGTTGTCACCGCAGATGCCGCAGATCCGGCTGGTGATGAAGTGCGCGTCCCTCGGGTCCTTGCCCTTCATGAAGACGCTGTAGCCGCGGAAGATCGACGAGGTGCTGCGGCACTCGACCACCTCACGGCGAGGAAAGTCGATCTTTGTATAGATGCCGAGGTTGCCAACGATCCGGGTGATGGGGTCGAAGGCGACATCGGTGAGGTCGCGTTGCTCGGGCGGAACGGTCTCGCTCGACAAGGCACAGTCCTTTCGGGGCGTCGGCGGGGTCAGCGGCGGGGCCAGCGCGGGGCGTAGCCAGAGGTCAGTTCCGCGCGGCGGTGGCGCCACTTGGGTTCACGGTTCGCCGCCCTGTTGGTGATCGCGCGCAGGGATCGGATGAGCGGGCCGTAGGAGGAGCTGAGGATCGCGGAGGAAACACTGCCACCAGGGGGCTCGTCCATGAACGGCATGAACTTGTCGGGGAAGCCCGGCATGGTGCAGCCGATGCAGATGCCACCGACATTGGGGCAGCCGCCGACGCCGTCCATCCAGCCGCGCTTGGTGACATTGCAGTTGACGACGGGCCCCCAGCAGCCGATCTTCACCTGGCACTTGGGAGAGTTGTAGTCCTTGGCGAAGTCGCCCTGTTCGTAGTACGCCGCCCGGTCGCAGCCCTCGTGCACCGTCTTGCCGAACAGCCAGGTCGGGCGCAGCTGCTCGTCGAGCGGGATGGGCGGGGCGACCCCGGCCGCCTGGTACAGCAGCCAGGTCACGGTCTCCATGAAGTTGTCCGGCTGGACGGGGCAGCCGGGCACATTGACGATCGGCATACCGCCGGCCGAGCGGAAGTCCCAGCCGAGGTAGTCGGCGAGGCCCATGGCGCCGGTGGGGTTGCCGGCCATGGCATGGATACCGCCGTAGGTAGCACATGTTCCGATCGCGACGACGGCGAACGCCTTGGGGGCGAGCCGGTCGATCCACTCGTTGAAGGTGATGGGCTCGCCGGTCTGCGGATCGTTGCCCATCGAGGTCCAGTACCCGTCCCCGTTGATGCGCTCGTTGGGAACGGACCCTTCCACGACGAGGACGAACGTTCCCAGTTCGTCCCGGGCGGCCTGGTGGAAGGCCCGCATGAAGTCGTCGCCGGACTCGTAGGACAGCACCTTGTTGTGCAGGACGACCTTGGGGAGGCCGGGAATGGCGCCCAGGACGACGTCCTCCAGGCTGGGCAGCGAGGCAGCCGTGACCGACACCGAGTCCCCGTCGCAGCTCATCCCTTCCGAGGTCCAGAGGATGTGGACCTCGTCGACGGCGCTCGGAGGAGCCTCGGTTTCGGTACTCATGGCGCATTCCTTTCTGCCGAAGGCTTCCGCAGCAGGCTCACACGGGCTGATATTGCTCACAATTCGGACGCACCCATGAGGGGGCGGAGCAGGGCGTGGCCGTTTTGCGCACGAACGCCGACCTGAGGGCGTGGTACGGCGAGCCCGGCTCGAAGAAGATCTCCCGCATTCGCGCCAGCTCCGCGGCCCGGTAGCCGCTCAGCGGCCTGACGGCCTCGTCACGCTCCCGCTCCGCCTTCTTCCGGCCGACCAGTGCGCGGAGCCGGGCGGAAGCAGCGAGGCGCTGAGCCGAACGGGCAATTTCCCCGGCGAACTCCTCAGGCGCGCAGTCCAGCACCCGGTCCGCCAGCCCCAGACGCAGCGCGGTCGCGGCGCTCACCGGCGCCGCCTGAGACATCAGCCGCTCCGCCTCCTCGGCGCCGGCCCGGCGCGGCAGGGTATACGTCCAGTACTCCGACCCGTAGAGCCCCATCAGCCGGTAGTGGGGGTTGAGCACGGTCCCGGACCTGCACCACACCTCGTCCGCCGCCAGGGCCAGCATCGCTCCGCCCGCCGCCGCGTTGCCTGCGAGCGCCGCCACGACCAGCCGGTCCGTGGTCGTCAGCACCGCCTCCACCAGGTCGTCCATCGCCTGGATGCACGCCCAGGACTCGGCGGCGGGATCGTCGGCGGCCTCGATGACGCCGAGGTGGATGCCGTTCGAGAAGAAGTCCCTGGCCCCGCCGAGCACCAGCACGTCGACCGGCCGGGAGACGGCGAAGCGGTACGCATCGAGCAGCCGACGGCACTGATCGGTGCTCATCGCACCTCCGGGGAACGAGAAGCGCAGGAAGCCAACGGTCCCCGCCTCCTCGTACCGGATGTCCGTCCAGGTTCGCCGCCCGGCCGCCGGCCGGAGCGGAGCGGGCAGCTTCGGCACCTCGGGCAGCCGGTCACCGAGCGCCAGGACCGCCGGGAGCTTGTACGTCCGGGGGCCGCCCGCCCGTCGGCGCGAGCGCAGCTGGGGGATCCACACGGCTCCGTCGACGGTGGCCCGGCACACGGCGCCGTGCCGGGTGGCCAGGACTTCGCCCGGTGCGCCCGTCAGCGCGTCCTCCTCGTGCCCGCCGCACAGGTACCACTCCCCTCCCAGGAAGGTGTCCAGCACGCCCGGATGGGAGTCGGCGGCACGCAGCTTCCGCAGCACCGCGGCGGTCGGCTCCGAGCACCAGTCGATCCGGCGCTCCTCCTGGCGCAGATACGGGCGGAACGAGCCCTCCGTGCCCTGCGGCCGTGGTTCGAACGTGCCCGAGGCGAAGCGTTCGACCGCCCGCAGAACGGCTTTCACGGCGGCATCGGTCACCTCGCCCCGGTACAGATCGCTCTTGCCGACGGCCGGAACGTCGAAGGCCTCTGACGCCCAGACGGGACCGGCGTCCATCTCCTCGACAGCCTGAAGTACCGTCACCCCCCAGCGCCCGGCGCCCTTTTGCACGGCCCGGTCGAGCGAGGACGGCCCCCGGTCTCCCGGCGGCCCCGGATGCACGATCAGACAGGTGCGGGCCGACCACACCTCCTTGGGGATCGCGGTGGTGAGCATCGGCGCGATGACGAGATCCGGCGCGTGACGGGTGATCGTCTCCGGGCTCGGCGCGTCACGGGCGGCCAGTTCGACCGCGACCGTATGCCCCCGGTCCCGCAGCTCGCACATGACCCGCTGCGACAGGCTGTTGAACGCGCTCGCGACCAGCAGCACGCGCATGACGTCGCCTCCTCCGAGCCAGTGAGTGTAGGAGCGCGTGCGCCGGGGTCCGGAGCAGTGGTCCCGGTGGGCACGCGCCACCCTGATGTTCGCTCCCGCGCCGCCGCGGGCCCGCCGGACGCGCCGTGCTTGGGCCACCGGGGGGAATCGGGGACCGCCCCGCCTCTGTCATCCGGGAGCCGCCCGCCGCGGCTGCCTAGCGTGGTGCCCCATGCACGAACTGTCGATCGCGGCGGCCGTCGTCGAGAAGGCCGGGCACACCGCCCGCGCACATGGAGCGACTTCGGTGGAGGCGGTGCGGCTGCGCGTCGGTGAGCTGGCGGGCGTGGTCGGCGACGCCCTGCGGTTCTCGTTCGAGCTCGTCGCCGAGGGCACCGTGGTCGCCGGCGCCGAGCTGATCGTCGAAGACGTGGCCGCCAGGGCCCGTTGCGGCGGCTGCGGCAAGGAGTTCGCCGTCGGGTCGCCGCCCCACCTGTGGTGCCCGGGATGCGACCGCCCCGCCGCGCAGTTGCTCACCGGACGCGAGCTGGAACTGGCCGAAGTGCGGCTGCCGGACACGGAGCCCTGCCGGGCCGCCGCCCCACGCCGAGCAGGGCTCGGACAGGGCCCAGGAGAGGACATCTGATGTGCCGGAGCGTCACTGTGCGCCAGGCGGTACTGGCCAAGAACGACAGCCTGGCGGCCTCCTTGCGGGCCGAACTCACGACCAGAGGCGTGACCGTCGTCAACATGCTGTCCAGCCCCGGCAGCGGAAAGACCGCCCTGCTGGAACTCGTGCTGCGCCGTGCCACCGAACGCGGAGTGCGGGTGGCCGCGCTCACCGCCGACCTCGCGACCGAGAACGACGCCCGCAGGCTCGCCAGATCGGGAGCGCCGGTGAAGCAGGTGCTCACCGGCGGCCTGTGCCACCTGGAAGCCGCCCAGCTGCGCGCCCATCTCGAAGGGTGGCTGCCGGACGGCGCCCGGGCGCTCTTCGTCGAGAATGTGGGCAACCTGGTCTGCCCCGCCTCTTACGACCTCGGGGAGACGCTCCGGGTGGCGCTGATGTCAGTGACCGAGGGCGAGGACAAGCCGGTCAAGTACCCCACCGCGTTCGGGTCGGCGCAGCTGGTGGTGCTCACCAAGACCGACCTCGCGGACGCCGCCGGGTTCGCCGAGACGGAGTTCACGGCGAACGTCGAACGGATCAACCCCGGAGTGGAGGTACTGCGCACCAGCGCCCGCCGTGCGCGGGGCGTCGACGATCTGCTGGACCGGGTGCTTGCCGTGTGCGACGGCGCCGTACCACACAGCCCGCTGCTCGCCGCGGAACACGTCCGCGCCCACGGTCACACCCATGGCGAGGAGCCGCACGAGCACAGCGGCCAGGAGAGTCACGCTCACGACCACGGGGCCGTCGGCACCCGCTCCACCGTATGACGAGCACGCTCCCAGGCAGTCCGGAACAGGGCGCCCTGCGCCGCAAGGTCACCGTGCGCGGAACCGTGCAGGGCGTGGGATTCCGCCCCTTCGTCCACCGGCTGGCGTCCGAACTGGACCTGTCCGGCTTCGTACTCAACGGCACGGACGGAGTCTTCACGGAGGTTGAGGGCACGCCGGCGGCGGTCGAGGAGTTCTGCCGCCGGCTGCGGGAACAGCCGCCTCCGCTGGCCGACGTACGCGACATCGGCTACGAGACCGTGACGCCACTGGGCGGAGGCGGTTTCACCATCCGGCGCTCGCGTACCGAGGGCAACGGCGCGGCGGCGATCCCGCCCGACACCGCGACCTGCGCGGACTGCCTGCGCGAGCTCGCCGACCCCCGTGACCGCCGCTACCGCCACCCTTTCATCGCCTGCACCCACTGCGGGCCTCGCCTCACCATCGCGGCCGGTCTCCCCTACGACCGGTCCACCACCACCATGGGGGTGTTCCCCCTGTGCCCCCTTTGTGCGAGGGAGTACGACGATCCGGCGGACCGGCGTTTCCACGCCCAGCCGGTCGCCTGCCCGTCCTGCGGGCCCCGGCTCCGCCTCACCCCCGCAACCGGCACGGAGCCGGGCCCGGCAGACGGTGCGGATGCCCTCGTCCGCGCCCGTGAGCTGCTCGCGCGGGGAGCGGTCCTGGCGGTCAAGGGCCTCGGCGGGTACCACCTCGCCTGCGCCGCCGACGACCCCGGCGCCGTGGCCACGCTGCGCGCCCGCAAGGAACGCGGCGGCAAACCGTTCGCGGTGATGTGCGCGGATCTCGCCGCCGCCGAGCGGATCGCCCGCGTCGGTCCCGCGGAGAAGACGGTGCTGACCGGACACCGGCGTCCCATCGTGCTGCTGCAACGACGCGCCGACGACGAAGCGGGCGGACTCGCCGACGCCGTGTGCCCTGGCAGTCCGCAGGTGGGCGTGATGCTGCCCTACTCCCCGCTGCATCAGCTCCTGTTCGGTCTGCGCGGCGATCCGCCGGGCCCCCGCGTCCTCGTCATGACCAGCGGCAACCGCTCCGGTGAGCCGATCGTCACCGACGACGCCGAAGCGCTCTCCCGGCTCGCCGGGATCGCCGATGCTTGGCTGTGGCACGACCGGGCCATCGCCGCGTCCTGCGACGACTCCGTGGTCCGGCTGCGCCCCGACGGCTCCGAACTGCTGCTGCGCCGCTCCCGCGGGTACGCCCCCGCGCCCCTGCCCCTGCCGGTCCGGGTGCCGCCGACGCTGGCCGTCGGCGGAGACCTGAAGAACACGCTGTGCCTGGGAGCCGGCCGTGACGCCTGGTTCTCCCCGCACATCGGCGACATGGGTGACCTCGCCACCGTGACGGCGTCCGGACAAGCGGCACAGCGGCTGACAGCACTGACCGGAATCACGCCCCGGCTGCTCGCAGCCGACCGTCACCCGGGCTACCACTCCTCCCGCCGGGCCGCGCGCCGCGCGGCTGAAACGGACACCACCCTGCGGCTGGTCCAGCATCACCACGCCCATATCGCCTCCCTCATGGCGGAACACGGACTCGACGGCAGGACTCCCGTCATCGGTGTCGCCTTCGACGGCACCGGCTTCGGCGACGACGGAGCGGTCTGGGGCGGCGAGGTGCTCCTCGCCGACTACCGCGGATACCGGCGGCTCGCGCATCTCATGTACGCCCCGCTGCCCGGCGGCGACGCGGGTGTCGGCAACCCCTGCCGGACGGCACTGGCCCGGCTGCGCACCGCGGGCCTGCCGTGGACGGCGGACCTACCGTGCGTGGCCGCCTGCCCGCCCGAGGAACTCCGTCTTCTCGCCCGGCAGTTGGAACGGAACATCGCCTGCGTGCCCACCTCCAGCATGGGACGGCTGTTCGACGCGGTCTCCTCTCTGCTGGGCATCTGCCACCGAGCGGGGTACGAGGCCCAGGCCGCCGTCGAACTCGAGGCCGCCGCCGCACTTGCCTGGGACCGGGACGACAGCGTCACTTACCGCTTCGGGCTGCGGAGCACATACGGCGACGGGACCACCAGGATCGATCCGGCACCCGTCCTGCGAGCGGTCGTCGGTGACCGGCGCGCCGGTGTCCCGGTTCCGGTCGTCGCCGCCCGGTTCCACCGGGCGGTCGCGGCAGCGGTCACGGACGCCTGCCTGATCGCGCGCCGTGGGACCGGAATCGGCACGGTCGGCCTGACCGGAGGCGTATTCGCCAACGCGCTCCTCGACGAGGCGTGCACCGAGCGCCTGACAGCCGCCGGCCTCACGGTGCTTCGCCACCGGCACGTGCCCCCGGGAGACGGCGGACTCGCCCTCGGCCAGCTCCTCGTGGCCGCTCAGAAACACGAACGGTAGTCAGCGACCGGTAGTCAGCCAACGAACCAGCGACGAACGGAGAACACCATGTGCCTGGCAGTGCCCGGCAAGGTGGTCGGGATCGGGAAACGGGACAGCACGCCTATGGCGAGCGTCGACTTCGGCGGCGTGGTCAAGGAAGTCTGCATCGCCTATGTACCGGAGGCAGAGGTCGGCGAGTACGTGATCGTCCATGTGGGCTTCGCCCTCCAGCGCCTGGACGAGGAGTCGGCCCTGGCCTCACTGCGTCTCTTCGAGGAACTGGGGCTGTTGGAGGAGGAGTTCGGCGACCCCTGGGGCCGAGCGGCAGCCGAGGCGGGCCTGACCGAGGCCGCCCTGACCAACGCCGACATCCCCGAGGTGACAGAGGCGCAGAAGGAGCCACGATGAAGTACATCGACGAGTTCAACAACCCGGATCTCGCCCGGAGGCTGCTCGACGACATCCACGCCACAGCCACCGGCGGGCCGTGGGCGATGATGGAGGTCTGCGGCGGCCAGACCCACTCGATCATCCGGCACGGCATCGACCAACTCCTGCCCGACTCGGTCGAGTTGATCCACGGCCCCGGATGCCCCGTGTGCGTAACACCTCTGGAGATGATCGACAAGGCTCTGGAGATCGCCTCCCGCCCCGACGTGATCTTCTGTTCGTTCGGTGACATGCTGCGCGTGCCGGGCACCGGCCGCGATCTGTTCCGCGTACGCAGCGCGGGCGGCGACGTCCGCGTCGTGTACTCCCCGATGGACGCCCTCGGCATCGCGCGCCGTCACCCGGACCGCCAGGTGGTGTTCTTCGGCATCGGCTTCGAGACCACCGCACCCGCCAACGCCATGACCGTCCACGAGGCGCGCCGCCTCGGCATCCGCAACTTCAGTCTGCTCGTCTCACATGTACGCGTCCCCCCGGCCGTCGAGGCCATCATGAGCGCCCCGGACTGCCGGGTGCAGGCGTTCCTGGCGGCGGGACATGTGTGCAGTGTGATGGGCACCGGTGAATATCCGCAGCTCGCGGAACGGTTCGAGGTCCCGATCGTGGTGACGGGTTTTGAACCGCTGGACATCCTCGAAGGCATCCGCCGTACTGTGCACCAGCTCGAACGCGGCGAGCACCGGGTCGAGAACGCCTACGAGCGGGCGGTCCGCGCGGACGGGAACCCGGCGGCTCTGCGCATGATCGAAGAGGTCTTCGAGGTGACCGACCGCGCGTGGCGCGGCATCGGAGTCATCCCCCGCAGCGGCTGGCGGCTGACCGACGCGTTCAGGGACTTCGACGCGGAGCGGCGCTTCGACGTGGGCGGCCTGCGCGCTGATGAGCCAAGGGACTGCCGCAGCGGCGAGGTGCTCCAGGGACTGATCAAGCCCCACCAGTGCGAGGCCTTCGGGACCACCTGCACACCCCGTACCCCGCTCGGCGCCACGATGGTCTCCAGCGAGGGCGCGTGCGCCGCGTACTACCTCTACCGCCGCCTGGAAGTCCCGGCGCGACCCGTGCAAGTCCAGGAGGCGACGACCGTTGGCTGAAACCATGACAGAGACGAAGGCTCCGGTCGACCCGGCCACCTGGTCCTGCCCCGCCCCGCTGCGCGACCACCCGGTGATCGTTATGGGACACGGCGGCGGCGGAGCCCTGTCCGCCGAACTCACCCGTCATCTCTTCACTCCGGCGTACGGCAACGAGACACTGGCCGGCCTGGGCGATTCCGCCGTGCTGCCCGTGGACGGATCCCGGCTGGCGTTCTCCACCGACTCGTACGTCGTGCGGCCGCTGTTCTTCCCCGGCGGCAGCATCGGCGACCTGGCCGTCAACGGAACGGTCAACGACCTGGCGATGAGCGGCGCCCGCGCCACGTTCCTCTCCTGCGCCTTCATCCTGGAGGAAGGTGTCGGCCTCCCCGTCGTGGGACGGGTCGCCGACGCGATCGGGGCGGCCGCCGTGGCGGCGGGCGTCACTGTCGTCACGGGCGACACCAAGGTGGTCGAAGCAGGGCACGGCGACGGGGTCTACCTCAACACCTCGGGGATCGGCTTCGTCCCGGACGGCGTGGACATCCGCCCCCAGCGGGCCGCTCCTGGGGACGTCGTCATCGTCAGCGGCCCCATCGGCATGCACGGCATCGCCATCATGAGCGTGCGTGAGGGCCTGGAGTTCGGGGTGGAGGTGGTGAGCGACACCGCGCCGCTGGGCGGCCTGGTCGAGGCGATGCTGGCCGTCACGCATGAACTGCACGTCCTGCGCGACCCCACCCGCGGCGGTCTCGGCACGGCGCTCAACGAAATCGCCGCCGCCTCGGGTACCGGCGTCGTCCTCACCGAGCGGGACATCCCGGTACCGGATGCCGTGGCCAACGCCTGTGGGTTCCTGGGGCTGGATCCTCTGTACGTCGCCAACGAGGGCCGTCTGGTGGCCTTCGTGCCGCGCAGGGACGCGGACGCCGTCCTTGCCGCCATGCGCGCGCACCCCCGGGGAGCGGGCGCCGCCGTGATCGGCGAGTGCGTGGCCGAGCATCCGGGCATGGTGGTGGCCCGCACCGGGCTGGGCGGTAGACGCGTCGTCGACCTGCCCCTCGGGGAACAGCTGCCGAGGATCTGCTGACCTCATCGTCCGACGCCAACCGAAGCAAGCGATCGTTTCCCGGTAGACCCGGAAGACCGGGTACACCCGGAACCTTGGCGGCCCGGCCGCCGGACGCCGGCACAGCGGTCACCGTGACCGGCGAGCAGTGCTCTGCACACCGGCGGTCCAGGCAGCCCGACTGCCCGATGTCCCGGCCACCGGCCGGAGAGTCTCCCCTCGGCCCGTCCGGCCGAGAGGGGAAGGGAGAGGCCTGTCCCGCGCACGGCACGCGCGAGTGCCTGCGCCGTCACGTCCAGGCCTTCCGCGTGCAGCAGCCGGCGGTGGTCGGACGACACTTCTAGGTGAGGCTCGATGGGACGATCCCGTAACGGCGCATCTTGCGGTACATGGTGGCGCGGGAGATGCCGAGATCCTGTGCGGTGCGCTGGACGTTGGAGCTGCGGTCCATGAGCCCACGCAGAATGGCATCCCGTTCCAGCGCTTCGATGGTGGTCAGAACCTTGTGCGACGATACCCGGCATTCCGGCGGGAGATCCTCTACTCGGATGATCCGGCCAGAAGGTCGCCGCGCGAGGCCACGGATCACCGACTCGAGCTGCCGGACATTCTCCGGCCAGGGGCAGCGCCGCAGCATCTCAAGCGCATCCGGGGAGCAGCCGCTCTCTCCGCTCGGCCGGTATTTGAGCAGGAAGAACCGGACCAGGTGCTCGATGTCTCCATAGCGATGACGGAGGGGCGGCACCTCCACGGAGGCGTCGCACAGACGGTCGAGCTCGTCGTCCGTCGTGACCATGGACGGTTGGCTGGTCATGACCAGTTCCCCGGTGGCGGTCCCGTCGACGTGCGCCAGGAGGCTTCTCAGCTGCCGGCGCAGGTGGTCGCCCAGCAGGTGGACATCGCGCAGGACGACCACGATCGACGGTTGGGCCAGCAGCTCGCGGACGTTGCGCAGCCAGGGCTCCGTGGCGTGCGGTGATTCCGACAGCGGCGCTTCCACCATCTCGAGCCGGCGCCCGGCACCGTGGGCTCGGTGGATGGCTTCGACCAGCGTCCTCTTTCCGACACCGGCTTCGCCCACGAGATGAAGCGACGACCCGGCGACGAACGCTGCTTCGGTTTCGGCGACCGCGCGCACCCATTGTGGGGAGGAGCCCACCAGCCCCAGGCTCGATCGTGCGGGTCCATCGGAGATGACCGGTCCGGGCTGGGGACGTCCGATGACCCGGACTCGGAAGATGGCGCCCGCGTCGCTGTCCTCGCGCCGGCTACGGCTGACCCGGAGTTCGGCGACTCGTCCGGAGGGGAGGGCGATACTCCGCGTCCCTTCGAACCGGGAATCGTCGGCGACCTCACGCGCGTGGTCGAGCAGAGCGTACTGATCCGGCCCTGTCACGGCCGATCTCAGCTGCTCGTTCATCATGACGACATCACGACTGAGGGCCAGAACAGGTCCCGGGCGCACCGAGGAGCACGCGTCCAAGTAGTCCTGGAACAGGGCCCGCTCCCGTCGCGAGCTGATCGCGGCAATCTCACTTTCGATCTGGCCGGCGACAGAGCGGGCCAAGGCCATGAGCATGCCGGCAGAACCCTGACGGACCGTGGTCAGGTTGAACGCTCCCAGCAGCGCGCGCCGGGTGGGATGCAGGATCGGCACGGCCGCGCAGTGGAAGTCCCGCAGTGCCTCGACGTAGTGCTCGCTGCCGGCGATCATGACCGGGCGGCCGCTGGCCAACGCGGTCCCGATGCCGTTGGTGCCCACATAGCGCTCGGCGAACACGTGGCCCGGGGCCAGTTGCACTCGGTTCAGCCGTGTCGTCAGGGCCTCGTGGGAGACCTTGCGGGACAGCACCACGCCGTTCCGGTCTGTGACCATCGTGGACACCGGGTCGTCGGCAAGCTGCTCGTGCAGCCTGTTCAGGATCGGTAGCGCCGCTCTGGCGAGCGGGCTGTCCAGATTGGGGTTCTCGAAGTAGGGAGCGTCGATACAGCCCGACTTCACTTCGTACTCCATCGAGCGTTGCCACGAGGCGACCACGAGCGGGCGGGCGCTCGGATCGTTGGTGGCTTCCTGGTAAAGCTCTCTGGCTGCTGTCAGCGAGCTGCCAGGTTGACGTCGGGGCATTTAACACTCCCGTATCGCACGCGTCATCCATCGGTGGAGTGATTGGAGCAGCTCGATGACGCCGCGCCTATGGCCTGTATCACATTGATACATCCGCGGACCGCTTGTGAGACATCGGCCTGCGCGCGGCGGGCTGTGTAATCGGCGCACCATCCACCCGCCGATTCGCAGGGAGCGCCATGAAAGCCGTGCAGGTCATCGAGTACGACGAGCCGCCAGTGCTCGTGGATGTGCCGGACCCGCAGATCACCGGTCCGCTGGATGTGATCGTGAAGGTCGGAGGCGCAGGGGTCTGCCGCACCGATCTGCACATTCTCGAAGGACAGTGGAGCGACAAGAGCGGGGTTGTCCTCCCCTACACCATCGGTCATGAGAACGCCGGCTGGGTAGCGGAGGTGGGGCAGGCCGTCACACACGTCAAGGTCGGCGACCCGGTCATCCTGCACCCGCTCATGACCTGCGGTTTTTGCCGTGCCTGCAGGGCCGGCGACGACGTGCACTGTATGAACTCGGCCTTCCCGGGGATCGACACCGACGGGGGCTACGCCGAGTACCTGAAGACCACCGCCCGCTCGGTCGTGGCACTCGACCCGTCCCTTGAGCCGGCCTCGGTTGCGGCCCTGGCTGACGCCGGGCTCACGGCGTACCACGCCGTCGCCAAGGCGGCCCGGGTCCTGCGCCCCGGTGACAAGGCCGTGGTCATCGGCGCCGGTGGACTCGGGCACATCGGGATCCAGGTGCTCCGGGCCCTGTCGCCGGTCGAGATGATCGTCATCGACCGTAGCCCGGAGGCCCTCGCCCTGGCCAAGGAACTGGGTGCCGAACACACGCTTCTCGCGGACGGGAGCGAGGCCGAACGCGTACGGGAACTGACCGGGGGCCACGGGGCGGAAGCGGTCCTGGACTTCGTCGGCGAGGGGGGTGCCGTCGAGACGGGCGTCGCCTGCCTGCGCCGTAACGGCAACTACTACGTCATCGGCTACGGCGGCCACCTCGACGTTCCGACGATCGACGTCATCTCCACCGAGATCAACTTCATAGGCAATCTCGTCGGGTCCTACAACGACCTGTCCGAGCTGATGGTCCTGGCAGCCCAGGGCAAGGTCAGCCTGCACACCCAGCGGTACCCTCTCGCGTCCTTCCGGGACGCCCTCGACGACTTGTTCACCGGTGCCGTACGCGGCCGAGCGATCTTGATCCCGTGAGTCGAAGGAGCAGTCCCATGCGCAACCGTTCATACAAGGTCGTGGTCGCCGCCGCTGCCCTCGTGGCCCTCACCGCCACGGGATGTACCGCTCAGGGTCCGGTGAAGAACAAGGCCGACAGGCCGGCCCTGTTCAAGCCGGGTGAGGAGATCAGCTACAAAAAGTACGGCAAGGACTACCCGGCCACGAAGGTCAAGGACGTCCCGGGACCCTGCAGCTACGAGTCGATCAGCCGTAGGGACTACTCCGGACAGACGCTGAAGATCATCAGCCATGCCGTCCCCGTCATCGGCGAGCCGACCCGGCTGCACGCCAGGCAGTTCGAGGAGATCACCGGGGCGAATGTGGAGGTGATCAACGTCCCGTTCGGGGAACTGCACCAGAAGATCCTCACGCCCCTGCAAGCGGGCCAGCAGGCGTACGACGTCATGTTCTACCCCTCCTTGTGGATCGGCGACATGGCCCCTCATCTGGCCCCGGTGCCGAAGGAGTATCTGGACACTCCCGGCATGAAGGACGTCACGAAGGCCTACATGGACGTGGCGACCTGGAACGGGAAGGTCGTGCAGTACCCCGTCGACGGCGACCGGCATTACCTCAAGGTCCGGACGGATGTCCTTGAGGATCCGAAGAGGCAGGCGTCGTACAAGGCGGCCACGGGCAAGGAACTCCGAACACCCAAGACGTGGGCCGAATACCAGGAGATCGCCGCGTTCTTCGGCGGCAAGGACGTCGACGGTGACGGCAAGGCCAACTTCGGCAGCGCCGAGGTGACAAAGCGTGACGACCTGACCTTCTCCGCGTTCATCAGTCGTGCGGCGCCGTATGTGAAGCACCCCGACGTCAAGGGTGGCATCTTCTTCGACCTGGAGACCATGAAGCCGCTGATCAACACGCCCGGCTTCGTACGAGCCCTCGACGACATGGTCAAGGCCAAGTCGACCTGGGCACCCGGTGGCGCCAACTTCGGTCTGGGTGACGAGATCTTCTCCTTCGGAGGCGGCCAGACGCTGATGTCCTATTCGTGGGACGACGCCTTCATCCAGGCCCAGTCGCCGGACAGCAGGATCCGTAACAAGGTCAAGGCAGCGGAGTTGCCGGGATCCGATGAGGTCTACAACCTCACCAAGAAGGCGTGGGACAAGAAGCCGAACCAGGCCCCCTACTTCACCTGGGGATGGACCTCGGCGGTGGCCAAGGCGGCGCGCAACCAAAAGATGGCCTTCGACTATCTGTGCTTCTTCAGCAACGAGGCCAACACCGCTCTCGACCTGACCATCGGCCGCTTCGGTGTCAACCCCTACCGCAACGCCCACTTCGACGCGACGTTCTGGGAGAAGCAGGGGTGGGACAAGGACGTAGCGGAGTCGTACGTCAAGACACTCTCCGGCATGGAGAAGAGCACCAACCGCGTCTTCGACCTGCGCGTACCGGGCGTCAACGGATACATGTCCGCGCTGGCCAACGGCGTGGCCGCGGCGCTGGCGGGACAGAAGGATCCGCAGCGGGCGCTGGACGAGGTGGCCAAGGAATGGGCCAAGATCACCGACCAGATCGGTAAGGACAAGGTCCAGAGCGCCTATCGAAACGTGGTCGCGCTCGAGGACAACTCCTGACCCGATCGCAGGACGCCCCGGGTGGCCGCCCAAGCCGGCCGGCCAACCGGGGGCGCCCGCCCACTTCCGCAAGGAGCACCATGGACGGCCTGCGCCGGCACAAGAGCATGTTCCTCCTCCCAGGGCTGCTCACGCTCGCACTCATCATCATCTTTCCGCTTCTGTTCACCATTCGTGTCAGCTTCTCCGGCTGGAACGTAAGCAACCCTCAGATGGACTTCATCGGTGGGGCCAACTACGCCACGATGCTGCACGACAGTCGTTTCTGGGCCTCGATCATGCGCCTGATACTGCTGGCGGGCGGCACCGTCCTGCTCCAGTACGTCATCGGATTCGGGATGGCCCTGCTCGTCTGGCGTGAGGTACGCGGCCGTCGTTTCTGGCGGGTGCTGTTCCTCGTCCCCATGATGACCACTCCCGTAGTGATGGCCGCCATCTGGCAGATGATCTTCCACGAGTCCCTGGGCCCGGTCAACGATCTCCTCAGGATGCTGGGCCTGACCGAGGTTCCCTGGCTCACCGAGTCCGGGCCGGCGCTGGTCGCGCTGATGACCGTCGAGGTCTGGCAGTGGACCCCGTTCATGTTCCTGCTGCTGCTGGCCGGCCTCTTGAGCCTTCCCAAGGAACCGTTCATGGCCGCCGCGATCGACGGCGCCGACGTTTGGCGCACCTTCCGGAAGGTGACCTTCCCGCTCATGGCGCCGGTGTCGGTCGCTGCGGTCATCATCCGGCTGATCGAGGCGTCCAAGCTCTCCGACAGCGTCTACGTGCTGACCTCCGGGGGACCGGGCTCCTCCACGGAGACTCCCGGCTACTACCTCTACATCCAGGGGCTCCGGGATCAGCAGACCGGGTACAGCGGGGCGATGTCCCTGACCTATCTGGTCCTGATGATCGTCACGCTCACGGTTGTCGCCGCCTTGCTCACCAGGGCCTTCAAGCTGAAGGGGGACTCATGAGGTCACGCCTTTATCCCGTATTCAAGTACACCGTGATCGCACTCTGGGCCTGCTTCGTCGCGGGACCGTTCTTCTGGGCCATGACGACCAGTTTCAAGGACGCCAACGCGGTCCAAGGTGGCGCCACCTACCTTCCATGGGTCCAGTACGAACCCACCGCCGCCGGGTGGCGCAACATCTTCGGTGGAGCCGGTGGTGTCGATGTGATGCAGCCTTTCCTCAACAGCGCCATCGTCACCGTCGCCGCCTCGGCCATCAGCCTCGTCCTCGGGTCCCTGGCCGCCTACGCGTTGTCCCGCTACCGGTTCAAGCTCGGCTTCATCAAGAACAGCGACATCGTCTTCTTCTTCGTGTCACAACGAATCATGCCGCCTGTCGTCCTGGTGATCCCCTTCTTCTACCTTCTGCAGTGGGTCAACCTCCTGGACACCATCGCGGGCCTGGTCATCGTGACGGTTGCCCTGCTGCTGCCTATCGCGGTGTGGGTGATGGTGGACTTCTTCAACGGCATCCCGCGTGAGATCGACGAGATGGCCATGCTCGACGGATGCGGCCCGTTCCAGACCTTCGTGCGTGCGATCCTGCCGAACTCCCTGCCCGGGCTGACCGTGGCTGCGATGTTCTGTGCGGTGTTCGGCTGGAACGACTTCTTCTTCGCCTTCAGGCTTACATTCACCGAGGTGCAGACCCTGCCCCAGGCGGTCGTCGCCCTCAACTCGTCGATCCCGCCGTGGTGGACCCTGTCCGCCGCCGCCCTCTTCGGCGTAGCGCCGTTGATCCTGCTCGCGCTCTGGGTCGAGCGCTATCTGTCAAAAGGCAACCTGTCGGGAGCGGTCCGATGAACATGAGTACCACTGATCTATGCCTGACCGTCGATGGCGTGAACCATCTCAAGGATGTGACCGCGACCTTTGTGCCGGGACGGCTCCACACCGTCATCGGCCGGACGATGGCGGGAAAGACGACGCTGCTGCGGGTGCTGGCCGGTCTGCAGGGGGTCGACTCCGGCTCCCTGACCAGGGATGGAGCCGACTTCCTCAAGACGCCGGTCTGGCGGCGCGACACTGCCATGGTCTACCAGCAGTTCATCAACTACCCGCATCTCAACGTGTTCGACAACGTGGCCTTTCCGCTCAGGCGGGCGGGACTGTCACGAGCCGAGATTCGACTACGTGTCAGGAAGAGCCTGGCGAGCGTCGGCCTGGCCGACCTGGAGCGGCGCAAACCATCTCAGCTCTCCGGCGGACAGCAGCAGCGAGTCGCGGTGGCTCGCGCCCTTGCACGCGGCACGGGCATTCTCCTGCTCGACGAGCCGCTGGCGAACCTGGACTACAAGTTGCGTGAGCAGTTGCGCGACGAGTTCAAGACCCTCTTCTCGGACCAAGGCGACACGATAGTGGTCTACACGACCACCGAACCCGCCGAGGCGATGATGCTGGGTGACGTGGTGCTGGTCATGCATGAGGGCCAGATCCTCCAGATCGGCCCTCCGCAGGAGGTCTTCGAGCGCCCGGCGACGACCACGGTGGCGTCCATCATCAACGACCCTCCCATGAACATCTTCACGGGCCGGATCGAGGGCGGTCAGGTCACCGTGGCCGGCTTCCAGGCCACGCACGTATCCCCGCATCTCGCCGACCTGCCCGACGGCGCCTACCAGTTCGGCCTGCGGGCAACGGACGTCGGTCTGGCCTCCGCCGGTGTCGAGGGCGAGGTCACCTTCGTCGAGATCTCCGGGTCCGAGACCTTCGTTCACGCGGCCGTCGGCGAGACTCCGTTCGTCGTGCAGATCGAGGGCATCCATGACGTCGCTCTTGGCGATCTGGTGAAACTGCGGCTACGTCCGGAGCGGCTGTTCGCCTTCGACGAGAAGGGCACGCTCGTGCAGACACCTTCATACGATCTTGCTTCACTGGAAGGACGTTGATATGGCGCAGTTGGACATTGTCGACGTCGGGCACAGCTACGCGCCGGGTGTCGAAGAGGAGCAGTGGGCTCTCAAGCCACTGCAGCTGACATTCGAAGCCGGCAGGACCTACGCGTTGGTCGGACCGTCGGGTTGCGGCAAGACCACGCTGCTGAACATCCTGTCCGGACTGGTCAGACCGTCACAGGGCCAGATCCTGTTCGACGGCGTGGACGTCACGGCTCTGCCCACGAAGGCGCGCAACATAGCCCAGGTGTTCCAGTTTCCCGTCATCTACCAGTCCATGACGGTGTACGAGAACCTCGCCTTCCCTCTGCAGTGCCGGCACTGGGACAAGGCGAGGATCGACGCCAAGGTCCACCAGGTCGCCGAGGCGCTGGACCTGGATGATCGGCTCAAGCAGCCCGCCCGGCGGCTCACCGCCGACGACAAGCAGCTGATCTCGCTCGGCCGTGGTCTTGTCCGCGACGACGTGGCGGCCGTGCTGATGGACGAGCCGCTGACCGTCATCGATCCGCAGCTGAAGCACTCGCTGCGGCGCAAAATCCGTGAAATCACCGAGCACTTCCAGCCCACAGTGATCTACGTTACCCACGACCAGTACGAAGCAATGAGCATTGCGCAGGAAGTACTGGTCATGAAGGACGGCCGAGCCATGCAGCAGGGCACCCCGGAGCAGCTTTTCGAGGCACCCTCGTCAGCGTACGTCGGCTACTTCATCGGCTCCCCGGCGATGAACTTCGTGACGGTGGACGGGCCACGCGGGAACTTCACCCTTGGCGGCCGGGCCCTGGCCGTGGCGTGGGACATCCCGGACGGAACCACCGACGTCCAGGTGGGAATCCGTCCCGAGTACGTCAGAATCGTCACGGAACCCGGGCCCAATACGTTTCCCGCCAGGCTTCGGGGCGTCCGGGACCACGGGCCGCAGCGCGTGCTCGAGATCGAGGTGGCCGGCCGGCTCATCAAGGCGAAGGTGCCGCGGGAGGACGGAGTTCCGGCGAAGGAGGCATTCCTGGTGCATCTGCCGCGCGCCAAGGCGCTCCCCTATGCGGACGGTCGCCTGGTACTCCAGTCGTAGATTGTGGTGTTGCCGACGGCAGGTCAGTTGCCGTCGGGCAGGAGAGGCGCCCGGCCCTCGACGGCTCTGACGTCGGCGTGCACGCCGTTCACCGCAGCGGACAGCCGAAGCCGATCTCCGCTTCGATGCCTTGCTGGTGCGTCATCTGCCGATCGATGGGAGGGCGCTTCCCACACCGCCTGGCCAAGCAGCCGATCGGCCAGGTCGTTCTGGAGGTTGCGCGACGCTGCCACCGGGCGGACACCCGGGGGGTGCCTGTCGCGGCGGCAGCGAAGGAGCGGGGAGAGAGGATCAGGGAGCGGTCGCGTTGGCGGCCTGGGCGGCGGCAAGGACATGGTCGCGGGAGGCCGTGACTTCGGCGCGCAGCGCGGGAAGGTCGACGTCGAGTACATGGCCGTTGAACTTGCGGATCTGGCCGGCGATCAGGACGGTGTCGATGTTGCGGGCATCGGAGCCCAGGACGACGGTGCCGATCGGGTCGTTGAGCGGCATGTTGTTGATCTCCTCAGCGTTGATCACCAACAGGTCGGCCTGCTTGCCCGGTGTCAGTGAACCGACCACGTCGGCCAGGCCGTTGGTCCGGGCGCCCTGCAGGGTGGCGAAGTCCAGCACATCGGTGGTGCTGATGCGGACCGGCTCACGCTCGGTGCCGTAGACGCCGTTGACCGCGCGCATCCGCTGGATGGCGTGCAGGGCCCGCATCTGCGTGAACATGTCGCTGGCCAGCGCGACTTCGACATCGATGCTGAGGCCGGGGCGGACGCCGACGGACAGGGCCTCGTCCACGGCGGGGATCGCGCTCTCCAGGCCGATCTGGGCGTCGGAGGTGGGGGCCAGCGCGATGGTGGTACCGCTGGCGCCGATGGCGCGCCAGGCCTCGGCGGTCAGGCCCGTGGAGTGGATCAGGGTGAGGTCCGGGCCCAGCAGGCCCTGCCGCTCCCAGGCCAGGATGGCCTGCGAGGACGAGGTGCCGAAGACCGCGTCGACGCTGACGCCGATACCCAGCTCCTTGGCGAACCGGGCGAGTTCGGGGCCGTACGCGATCTCGGGTCCGGCGATCTCATCGGTGGCCAGGGTGGCCAGGCGGAAGGTCAGCAGCTCGCTGCCGTACTCCTTCTGCAACCGGGCGACATCGGCCGGCCACTGGTGGTCCCACGCGCCGAAGTGCGGGCTCATGGCGGCGTGGACGCCGCGGATGCCGGTGTCCAGCAGGGCGCGGACCGCAGCGTCGGAGTGGGCGGCGGTACGGGAGTTGTGGGAGAAGTCCAGCATCGTGGTGATGCCGGAGTCGATGGCGGTGAGCGCCGCCAGCTTCGTCCCGGTGTACATGTCCTGAGGCCGGTAGACCGGGGCGTAGCCGAGGAGAGTGGTCGTGACGTAGGCGCCGAGGTCGTCGACGTCCGGCATGATCCGGCGCAGTTGGGCCTCCCACGCGTGGCGGTGGGTGTCCACGAATCCGGGGGTGACGACGGTGCCTGCGGCATCGACAACCACGGCGCCCTCGGCGGCCCCCTGGGCGCGCAGGTCGCCGCCGACGGCGGCGATGGTGGTGCCCTGGACGAGCACGTCGCCGACCGGGAGGGTGCCGAGTGCGGGGTCCATGGTGACCACCGTGGCGCCGGTGAACAGGATGCGGCGGTCGGGGTCGGTTGCGGTGCTGCGCAACTGGTCGAGGACGGTCTGACGCGGGGTGTGGTCGAGGTTCATGGTCGAGTCCGTTCACATGTCGGGGGCGGGGCGCCTCCGATGGGCGTCCGGTATGAGCAGCCTCCGACGGCGCGGGGGCGAGAGCCAGGCCGCCGTTCACCTGGGTGCGCGACACCCCCCTGTCGGGCCGAGGACGGCACCGTGACGGTGACTGCGCACGACGACGGCGGCCGCCACCGGCCGATCGTGCGCGCAACCGAGGCGAGTTGTCAGACCGCCGCGCTACGTTGCCACCATGGCGAAATTCGTACTGATGGCGGGCGCGTGGCTTGGATCGTGGGCGTGGGACGAGGTGGTGCCGGAGTTGCGTGCGGCCGGGCACGGCACCCACCCTTTGACGCTGTCCGGCCTCGCCGACAAGCAGGGCGTGCCGGCAGGGGCAGCAGACCCATGTACAGGACATCGTCGACGAGGTCGAACGCCACGATCTCCGCGACGTCGTCCTGGTCGGGCACAGCTACTCG
The DNA here is from genome assembly GCF_030817355.1 of Streptomyces sp. V1I1. Lineage (NCBI taxonomy): Bacteria > Bacillati > Actinomycetota > Actinomycetes > Kitasatosporales > Streptomycetaceae > Streptomyces > Streptomyces sp. V1I1. The sequence continues at coordinate 799,548 of NZ_JAUSZH010000001.1, forward strand.
GGCATCCCGGTCGGTCAGGCCGCCGAGCGGATCGGCGACCGGCTGACCCGCGTGGTCTTCGTCGACTCCAACGTTCCGGCCGACGGCGGGTCGTTCGTCTCCGGCTGGTGGGAGGGCCCTGCGAAGTTGGAGGCCTCGATCGCCGGGAACGGCGGATTCTGGGCACCGCTGACCACGGCCGACTGCGACGGCCAGGGCCTCACCGATGAGCAGATCGCACGGCTCGTGGGCGGCTCGACGCCGCACCCGGGTGCCTCTCTGGCCGAGCCGGCCGTGCTGGCACTGCCACTCGGCGAGCTTCCGGCGACGTACATCAAGTGCCTGCTCGACGGCGCCGAGCCGAGCGACGACGTGGCCGAGCTGCTGACCAGCGAGCACTGGCGGCTGGTCGAGATGGACACCGGCCACTGGCCGATGTTCTCCCAGCCACGCGAGCTGGCACGGATCCTGCACCAGTCAGCCGTGGAATCCTGAGCTTCGGCCAGCACGTGGCGCCAGTTCAATGGCCTGCGCTCCAGGCAGAGGCTCCTGACGGAGTCCACGCTGATCCCAGGTGATCGGACACTTCGCGTCGGCTCCGCTCTGGAGCTGGGTCAGGATGAGTGGGGATTGCGGGGTGGTTCGGAGGGCTGGTTGCGCAGGCCGGAAGGGCCGGGTCGATGCCCAGGACGAGCGCCACGGCCACGATGCGGAGGATGCCGCCGAAGCCTTGCCCGGCGAGGGCGCCGGTCAGCTGCGGGCCCAGGCTGACGCCGATGAACATGCTGCATGCGTAGAGGGCGACGGCCGCGCCCCGTGCGTGCGGTGCGATCGTGTTGACGGTCTCGACCACGGCGGGTGCTGGTACGGCTACGGCGGCCACGAACAGCAGCAGGGCCACAGCAGCAGCATCGTGTGGCCGCCGAGCAGCGAGCCGGCCGCGACAGTGACGGCGGCCAGGGCCAGGGCGAGCACCACCCGCGGCGGTGCGGCGAGGCGTTGGAGGACGGCCCGCATCTGCGTGAACATGTCGCCGACCAGGGCGACTTCGACAGGAGGCCCGCCCATGTGAGGCCGGGCGAGCAGAATCGCAGCGCGGAGCGGAGGCCGGCCACAACACTGGGTGCGCGGCACCCGGGAAGCCCTCACCTGGGGAGACGGCGGCCTGGTTGCTCCGCGCCGCAGGGCCGACTGTAGAGCCATGACCAGCAACGAAATGCCCCGCGATCCGCATCCGTACGTCGGGATGTGGGTGACCGCGGACGGGTTCATCCGCCAGGAACTGCTGCCGAACGGCCGCTACGACGAGGCCCGCGGCAACCGCCGGAGCGCCTACACCGGCGGCTATACCGTCACCGGCAGCCACATCGACTACGTCGACGACACCGGCTTCACCGCCACTGGTGACGTCCGCGACGGGATTCTCTTCCACGAGCACCTGGTGCTCTACCGCGAAGGTGACCAGCGCGCCCGCGATGGAGCCTGACCATGACCGGGCTGGGCGACGGCGGCACGGCAGTCGAGCTGCGAGCCGGACGGTGCAAGCAGTAATCGGCTGCGGCCTTACCCCGTGATCAGCAGCCGACGCGGTGGACGCACCGACTCGCCGCGTCGGCTACACGCCGCTCAACTGCCGCCGCACGCAGCAGACTTCCTCAGAATACGTGTCTGGCCACACGGGCAACGGAACTACGTGTCGCTGGAGACCCGGTCGGTTTCGGCCTGCTGCTGCGCGGGTTCGCGGTGGTCGGCCCGGGAGCGGAGCTCGACGAAGGCGGCGGCGGTGGTGCTGGCGGGTTCGGCCTGGTAGACGACCAGCTGCTGGTGCGGGGCTTCGTTGACGGTGAAGGCGGAGAACTGGATTTCCAGGTCGCCGACCTGGGGGTGCTTGAGGTTCTTCGCCTGCCGGGTCTTGCCCTTCACATCGTGCCGCGCCCACAACTCGGTGAATTCCGGGCTCTTCGCGCAAAGGATCTCGACGACTTCGGTGATACGCGGGGAGTCCGGGTCATGTCCGTAGGCCGCGCGGATTTCGGCGACGCACGCGTGCGCCGCCTTCTCCCAGTCCTGGTAGAAGTCACGTCCCGCCGGGTCCAGGAACACCATGCGGGCCAGGTTGTCGAACCGCTCGAATCCGCTGTGCAGAGCCGTGGCGAGGACGTTCTGCGCCAGCACGTCCAGGGCCGGGCCCAGGACGAACGCGGGGGTGTCGGGCCAGCTGTCGAGCAACTGGAGCAGCTGGGGGCTGATCCGGTCGTGGCCGGCGGGAATGCTGCGGCGTTCCTGGGGTGCCCGGGTAAGTCTGCGCAGGTGGTCGGTGGCCTCCTCATCGAGGTGGAGGGCGGCGGCGACGGCGTCGATGACCTGGGGCGAGGGGCTGGTCTCCCGGCCCTGTTCCAGGCGCATGTAGTAGTCGGAGCTCACACCGGCCAGCATGGCGACTTCCTCGCGTCGCAGCCCGGGCACCCGCCTGCGACCATGCTCGGGCAGGCCCACATCCTGTGGCTTGAGGCCTTCGCGCCGTGCTCTGAGGAACTCTCCCAGAGGAGTGCCGTCGCTCATGGTCCCAGGCTAGTCGAGGAAGGAGTGCCGGGCTCAGGCGGTCCTACGTTGTTTGTGGGTTGGACGGGCCGTCGTAAGGTCCAGAGGCCCAGAGACACCGGGTATGGCTTTCAGGCGGTTGCACTCGATGGTTTGCCTCACCTGGCCGCCCGGTGTCTCACGACGACTCGGCCGCTGATTAGGAGCCGCGAGCACCTGCGGGTGTATCGCTGAGTAGGACCACGCTGGCGAGGTCGTTCGGGAGAACAGCTCATACCGACGAACCGGAGGAACCCGTGCCCCAGATCTGGGCGGGCGTGGACATCGGCAAGACCCATCACCACTGCGTGGTCCTGGACGCCGAAGGCAAGCGGCTGCTGTCGCGGCGGGTGCTGAACGACGAGCCGGAGCTGCTGGCCCTGCTCGCCGACGTGCTGGCCCTCGACGAGGACGCCGTATGGGCGGTCGACGTCGCCGACGGCATGGCCACCTTGCTGATCAGCGTGCTGCTCAACCACGGGCAGCGGTTGCTCTACATCCCCGGTCTCGCGGTGAACCGGGCCTCGGCCGGCTACCGGGGCACCGGCAAGACCGACGCCAAGGACGCCACCGTCATCGCCGACCAGGCCCGGATGCGCCGGGACCTGACTGTGCTGCGGCCGGACGACGAGGGTGCCATCGAGCTGCGGGTCCTCACCAACCGGCGAGCCGACCTGAACGCCGACCGCACCCGCCGGATCAACCGCCTGCGCGGCCAACTCACCAGCATCTTCCCTGCGTTGGAGCGGTGTCTGGACCTGGGTAACGTCGGCCCGTTGATCCTGCTGACCGGCTACCAGACCCCGGCCGCCCTGCGCCGCACCGGCCGCAAGCGTCTGGAGACCTGGCTGCGCAACCGCCACGTCCGCAGCCCCGAGGCCCTCACCACGGTCGCCTTGGAAGCAGCCGAGCGTCAGCACACCGCCGTTCCCGGGGAGAAGATCACCGCGCAGGTGATCCACACCCTGGCGAAGGAGGTGATGGGCCTCAACGAGCAGATCACCGAGATCGACAAGCTCATTGCGGCCCGGTTTCGCGAGCACGAACTCGCCGAAGTGATCTCCAGCATGCCCGGCATCGGCCCGCTGCTGGGGCGCCGAATTCCTCGCCGCCACCGCTGGCGACATGAGCCGCTACGGCACCGCCGACCGCCTGGCCAGCCTCGCCGGAGTAGCCCCCGCGCCCCGGGACTCCGGCAACGTCAGCGGCAACCTCCACCGCCCCCGGCGCTACCACCGCGGCCTGCAACGGGTCTTCTACACCTCCGCGTTGATCAGCATCCGCAACTGCGACGCATCGCGGCGCTTCTACGAACGCAAGCGCGCTGAAGGCAAACGGCACACCCAGGCCGTGCTCGCGCTGGCCCGGCGACGGGTCAACGTTCTGTGGGCCCTGATACGTGACGGACGGTGCTACCAACGCGAACTCCCGGTCACAGCAGCAGCTTGACAACATCATTAGGAGGTGGGGCCCGGTTCGCTGTGCACGGTGGTGCGGGCGTCGTCGGCGAGGGGCTCGATCGCCCAGGTCGCCAGGAGCCGCAGGGCGGTTTCGGAGGGAGAGCCCGGCTCGGTGGTGCAGATGAACAAGATCTGGTCGGTGTCGCCGGGCAGGGCGAGGGCCTGGTACGTGACGGTGAGGTCGCCGACGACCGGGTGGTGGTAGCCCTTGGTCCCCTCGGTGCGCTCGTGCACTCGGCGCTCGGCGCTCGGCGCTCGGCCCAGCACTCCCGGAAGTACTCACTACATACGGCGAGTTCGCCGACCAGCTCGCCCAGCTGCAGGTCCTCGGGATGGCGCCCGGCGTCCATCCGCAGCATCGCCGCGGTGTCCGCGGCGGCGGTCTCCCAGTCCGCGTACAGCTCGAGTGCGGCGGGATCGAGGAAGACGAACCGGGCCTGATTGCGCTCCCGGGTCGGCATCGCCTCGAAGTCGGCGATCAGTGCACGCGAGAGCGGGTTGGCGGCAACCACATCGGTACGGCGCCCCAGCACGAAGGCGAGGCAATAGGCCGCATCCAGCGTGGCCAGCAGTTGGTGGGCCGCCGGGCCGACCCGCTCGCGCGGGGCGGGCCGGGTCTTTCGGTGCTGGATGGGGCGCCGGTTCGCTAAACCGAACAGATGTACGCATTCGGTGTCGTCCAGTCGTCGACGCTGAGGGCCGCCAGCTGGGCGAGCTCCTCCCGGCGCAGGCCCGGTACGCGCCGCCGGGAGGTCCTCGGCATTCCCGCCTCGGCGGGGGTGAGCCGGCCGCGGCACGAGCGGAGAAACTCTCCCAGCTCCACGATGTGGTTCATGGCGTCATTCTCCTTCGCGTCCACCCTGATGGGGAGCCGTGAGGGTAGCCCTGGCGCGCACCCAGGAAACGCAGGGCAGGGCTCTGTCCTCGTGGAGCCGCGAGCGCGCACTCAGTCGGTGCCCATCGCGGTGTCCTGCGCGGGAACGGGGATGGCGCTCAGCGAACCGAGCAGGGCAAGGGCGTCGGCGGAAGGGCTGCCCGCTTCGGCCTGGTAGACGATGAGTTGCTGACCGGGAGCGCTGTTCACGGTGAAGGCCTCGTAATGCAGCTCCAGGTCGCCGACCTCGGCGTGATGGAAGAGCTTGGCCTCGCGAGTCTTGCCCCGCACGTCCTGGCGAGCCCACAGGGAGCGGAAGTCGGCACTCTTCATGGACAGTTCGCCGACGAGTTCGATCAGTAGCGGGTCCTCGGGGTCGATACCGGCCGCCCGCCGCAGTGTGGCCACGCATGATTCGGCGGCACGGTCCCACTCGCGGTAGAAGTCGTGCGCGGCCAGGTCCAGGAACGTCATGCGCAGCAGGTTGTCGGAGTGGGTGAAGCCGGCGTACAGGGCGCCCGCGAGCTGGTTGCGCGCCAGGATGTCCAGGGCGTGGCCAAGGACGAAGGCGGGCGTGTCGCCCCAGGTGTCGACGAGCCGCCGCAAGTGCGGGGCGACGCGTTCGACGCGGGGCGCGCGGCGCGTACGGCGCGTGGTCGGGGTAGCCACACGGTACAGGTGAGCCACCGCTTCGTCGTCCAGCCGCAGAGCTCGCGCGACGGCTTCGAGTACCTGCTGGAACGGGTGACGTTCACGGCCCTGTTCCAGACGCATGTAGTAGTCGGCGCTCACCCCGGCGAGCGTGGCGACCTCTTCTCGGCGCAGACCGGGCACCCTGCGGCGGCCGGAGGTGGGAAGCCCCGTGTCTTCGGGGTGCAGTTGGGCACGCCGTGCGCGGAGGAAACCTCCCAGCGCGTTCTCGGCGGCGGGGCGCTTGTCTGTGTCCATGGTGTCGAGGCTAGGGCGGCCCGACGCCGTGTGGTGGGGGGTGAAGGGGGGCGCGCTTCACCTAGGAGACTCACCCCCCGGATATCTACGGGGCGGTCGCCTGCCGGTGGTGGCACGAGGCTTCGTCCCTCATCCCACGTGAGCCGTACGGGCGGTGGCGGGCAGGTTCGGTTACTCGACGCCACCGGGGACGACGTGCGGCTTCACCACGCGTGTGATGCGCTTGATGGAGTGGACGACCCGCGGTACTACCCGGGCCCGACCCATGGCGGGCCTTTCCCCACAGGCGGTCTCCGCGCAGGAGCGGAGACGGGCGGTGACCAGGAGGAGCCATGTCCGACACGACGAAAGCGGCCCGGCACCTGAGCGGCCTGCGGAACGCTCGCTACGGCGAGATCCTTCTCATCTCGCCGGGCGAGGACGGTCGTCTCAAGGCAGCCGTCTATAATACCTTCGGTCTCAACGACTGTCCGCCGGAGCGGTGGGACGCGCTCGACCCCGGTGCGCTGGCGGAGCAGTTCAAGGTGCCGATGGTGTTCCTGAACGGACCCCGCTTCTGGACGATCGACGAGGTCACGGCGTTCGAGTGGGGGGACACCGCGATGTTCGACGGCCTGGAGGCCCGCTGCGTGGCCGAACTCCGCATCCCCGCCGAGATCGACCTCACCGGGGCGACGGCCAAGAAGTTCTACGTCGATTCAACCGTGAAACGGGACACCGAGTACGTCCTGTCCAGCGGCAAACCGGTGCACGCGCTGCTCGCCCCGGGCGACCGCACATACGTCCTGCAGGCGTACTCCCACACCGTGGACGACAGCCAGACGATGGACTCCCTGGCCACGCTCGGCCACCGGCTGCGGCTCCCGCAAGGCTGGCAGTATCGGGTCCATGCCCCGGAAGACGACCTTGTCGTGCGGACGGTCGCGGGAGATGCCCACGTCGTGCAGGACGAGCTGGAGAACACCTACATGCTCCTCGCCCACTGAGCCGTGGCCCGGCAGCGGGCGCCGCAATCCTTGAGGTCCGGCGCCTGGACGGGCAGTTGGTGCCGCAGGTCAGGCCACCCGTCACCGTGGCTTGAGAGGCACCGGCGGCAGTTCGGGAGCGAGCGGTTCGGCCGCCGTCCTAGCCCTTTGCGTCACCGAAGCGGGACCCTTCCATCCAGTCCCGCAGTCCGTCCAGAACCACCCAACTCCACGTACCCCGCCCCATGAACAGCCATCGAACGATCACCACATCGGACACAGCTTTATGACGCCGTTTCCGATGGCGGGTCGCATCCGTGGGGCTCCGATGCGCGAAATCGATCTGGTTCCGCCGAGTCGGGGCCCAGTCGCGTCAGATGGCTGAAGCCGGTGGGCAGTTCGAGGGTCTGGTCAGTACGGTCACCGGGTGTGCCTCTACGCCATGACCTACTACAAGCTGCACTACGCATGCGTGACGTGCCGTGTCAGCTTCAAGCAGCATGCGGATCCGGAGCGGGAGCGTCCGTGCCCGAACTGCGCCCGGCCCCTTGTTTGCGCTGGTCACGACTTTGCTCCACCACCAAGGCGTAATGTCCGCGGGTGGTCCGTAGTGGCTGCGGTGCTGGGCGAAGGACTGCGCTACGAGGGGCGACTGGTTTGTGGCTGTGGCAAGGAGCCGAAGTTCCGTCCGCGTACGCGCTGCGAACTGCGAACGCGTCAGATCGCGGCTTCAAGGGCCGGGCTGCCGCTCTCCGAGACGTTGTCTCGCGTTGACCCTCTGACGCCGACGGCGGACTGAGGCAGCGCCTCATGGGGCGAAGTTCGCGTACGAACCGCGTCAAAGCGATGTCCGAGGCTGTCCCGCACCGGTCCGTCCCTGTGAGCACCGGCTACGAGGGCGACGCAGACGTTGACTCCTGGGCGACACCCGCTGCGTACGCCATCGAAGCTGCAGCCAGCAGTAGCCTCACAGTCGATGGGACTCGAAGCATCTCGCGCGTGCCAATGAGTACTTCAACCGCCTCGTCGAGTCGCTTAACCAGGAACATCGGTGGATGTCGTGCGCCGACCCGCACGCAGGACGATGCCGGCATCGAAGGAGGTAGCAATGGCAACTGTATTGATGCCCATTCCCGCGCAGGACTTCGACCCCAGCGAGGTGGCGGTGGGGTGGCAGGTCCTTACCCGGGCCGGACACAGTGTTGTGTTTGCGACGCCCGACGGCAGGACCGCAATGGGGGACGAGGTCATGCTGACGGGGCAGGGGCTCGATCCGTGGGGACGTGTTCCGGGACTGAAGCGATTCCTCGGCATCGGGCGGGCCCTGCGTGCCAACGCCGATGCCCGGTCCGCCTACACAAAGATGGTCCAGTCCGAGGAGTTCCGCGTCCCGCAGTCGTGGGATGCGTTGACTGCCGATGGCGCGGACGGCCTGTATCTGGCGGGCGGCCACCGCGCACGGGGCATGCGCCCGTATCTGGAGAGCAAGACTCTTCAGTCCCTGGTCGTGGATGCATTCCGCCGCGACCTGCCGGTTGCGGCGATCTGCCACGGCGTTCTGCTCGCCGCGCGGAGCACTGACCCCGACAGCGGTCGCTCGGTTCTGTACGGCCGCCGTACCACGGCGCTGACATGGCGCCTTGAGAGGACGGCGTGGCGAATCGCCCGGCGCACGCGCTACTGGGACCCCGATTACTACCGCACCTACCGGGAGGAGCCTGGCCAGCCTGAGGGCCACATGTCCGTGCAGCAAGAGGTGACACGGAATCTGGCGCATCCGGAGGACTTCCTCGATGTCGAGCCCGGCACCGCGGACTACCGGCGCAAGGCTCGCGGCAGCAGCCGCGACAGTCCGAGCGACGAGCGCCCCGCATTCGTCGTCGAGGACGGGAACTACCTGTCCGCCCGCTGGCCGGGTGACGTCCACACCCTCGCCAAACGATTCGCTGCCAAACTCGCTCGCCGATAGTGCCGCTCGCCGAGTCATGCGCTGGTGAGCTCGCACCCGACCGCAGCGTCAGCTTCCTCATCCACACAGTCCTGGTATGCCTTACGACGCAGGCCGACGTCTTGCGGCGGCAGGCGACCGATTGGCGAGCATCAGAACGCGGAGTGGCTGAACCAGCGGGTGAGTAGGCGCTCGTCGCCCGATACCTCGAAGGCTCTGCTGTCGTACGTAAGCCTTCCGTACATGAGCAGGAGCAAGTCAGCGGCCCGACCCCTGACCTTGGCGTGCTCGAGTGTCTGCCCTGACGGGGCCTCCTCCGCTCGTTCCGGCTCGATCCCGAACGTGTCGGGCCGCAGCCGGACGACCCAGGTGTCACCGTCGCTCTCACGGTCGGTGCACTCGAAACGGATGGCCTCGCCGTTCCCGCGCAAGTTCGCCACGTCTGGTGCGAATGAGCTGGCGTAGGGCAGATTGACCAGGAACTCGTCCACGCCGTCTGCGGCCAGTGTGGCGTCGATGTCCGATGTCCGACCCACGGTCCGTTCCGCGTCGACCCGGTGTACCAGTGTTTCGAAGGCCATCCGGCGGACCCAGAATCGCGCGCGCTGGTCGGCACCCCAAGCCCACATCGGGGCGTCGGGATCGGTGGTGCGCAGGAGGGCGAGGACCTCGGAGACCTCAGTTGAGAGCCATTCGGCAAGAGCGTCCTCGCGCTCCGGCAGCCCCAGCTCCACCGTGCGCTCGCGTGGCGGCTCCTGGATGACGCGGGTCAGCAGAACGCTGAACCAGCGCTGCACCGTTCCGAGGTGTCTGGTCAGATCGGCCAGCGTCCAGTCGGGGCATGTGGGGACGGCTGCGGTGGGATCTTCGGCCGTGATGGCGGCTGCGAATCGGGCGGTATCCCGCTCGATCGCCTCGAGGTAGCGGTCGTATGGCAGCGGGTGCCCCGGCAAATGTGCGATGGTCACTCGTCCTCGCTCTATTGACGCGTGCGGGTTGGCCTGACGACCGCTTGCCAGTCTCACTCTCGGAGTGCACTCGAAGGCAAACCGATCCGCCGGTCAGGGAGGCCGAGCAGCAGAAAGACGCGGTGCGCCGCACCCGTTTCGGGGCGTACGACGAACAGGAGGGTGACGGCCGCGACCACCGGTACGCCGAGCCACCAGCCCAGCAGGTGAACCAGCACACTGGCGGCCACAGCCGTGCCCAGCGCCACCCCGAAGACGGCGCCCAGCACGGCAGCGACGATACGGAGCCGCCCGGCCACCACGCCGCCGTCGGCACCGCCCGCTGCGAGCTGCCCCGACCTGACCCAGGAGACCATCAGCGCCAGCATCGCCGGGACGATCACCGCCCCCATCCCGTACAGCGTCAAAGCGACAGGCGAGGCCAGCCAGTCGCCCGCGCGCGACAGTGCCTGCCCGAGGCCCGGATGCTCGGGCCAGGCCGCGAAGGTATCCCGGTCGGCGGAGAAGAACCGCTGGTAGCCCCGGCCGTCCCAGCCGTGGACAAGAATGAAGAACATGCCCGTGTACCCCAGTCCTGCCTGGAGGAAGGCTGCGTACACCCGGCCGCGCGCGATCAGCCGCGCCGCGACGCAGTAGCCGAGCACGCCCTGGCTCACATTCGTCGCGGCGAACAGCGCGACCAGCCATGGGGGCAGCGAGCCGTGGCCGTCGGCCGTCTGCATCGTCTCCCAGTCCGGAAAGCCCCACAGCAGCCAGGCGCCGCTCGGCGCGAACAGCACGGCGCAATACAGCGCACTGCCCAGCAGATAAGGATCCGACCATCGGCCGGCACGGCGGGCGTCAGCGCTCCTGAGCTGGTACGCGGCGGCGGTGGCGAGGCTCGCCCCTATGCCGTACGACCAGAAGACATCGACCTGGACCATTGTTCTCCCCTTTCCGGAATGACATGTCATTCCGTTCGGAAGGCAAAAGAAATGAGCGGTCCTTGCACCTCTTGCAGCCCGCGGCTCAGGCGGAGCCGAGGCCGTCGAACATGAGCGTTTCCACGGCGTGGATCCACGGCTCGCGCATGGCTTCGGGATCCGGCGCGTGCAGCAGCCGTAGCGCCCCGGTCGTGATCATCCCGTTCACGGCCAGTCCGACCACCATGGTGTCCACATCGCGGCGCAGGAAGCCCCGGTCCTGCCCGTTGTGGATGAACGCGGCCGTGAAGGCGGCCGCCGACTCCAACACCCTCCCGGCGAAGTCCGCATCGGCCCGGTCGATTGCGATGGCGTCGTAGAAGAGGATGTGGCACAACTCCGGCTCTGCGACGACGAGGTCGAACAGTTTGTTGCCGATTCGCGCGACCTGCTCCCGGTACTGCGGCAGGGACTGCGAGGAGCGCGGGTCCTCGTCGGCCAGCGCCTCGCTCACCTGCCGCAGAGCGTGCGACACCACGCTGCGCGCGATGTCCTCCTTGTTCTTGAAATACCGGTAGAACGTGCCGTGCCCGGCACCGAGTTCGCGGGCGATGTCGGAGATGCCGGTCGCGTGGTAGCCGCGCTCGGCGAACACCGTCCTCGCCGCGCGAAGGATCGCCTCCCGCTTGTCGACCGCGCCCACCGTGCCAACGGCGCCTGAAGCCACGGGCGTTCCCCTCCTACCGACGGAATGACATGTCATTCTCAAGCTGACAGCCGACCCCGTCAACGGTGCGGGCACGGCGATGGCCGAAAACCTCCGGGAGTGGCACACGCCGCCGGCTGTCCTGTGCCATCGAAGGTTGACCGTGTGTCACCGAAGTTTGAGTGGCGCGCTGGAGATCCAATCGCCGGCGGTGGCGGCACGCGCGTACGCCGGCCGCCCGGAGCCGTTTGCGGAGCTGACCGAGCGGCTGCGGGAGCGGCTGCGCACACTCCTCGCCGCCCCGAGTTACACCCCCGTCGAGTTCCCGGTGTACGGGACGGTGCTGCACGCCCTCGGCCTGGCCGGAATCGCGTCCGGGGACACCTCCGCCGTACGGCTGATCGCGCTGGCCGAACGGATGCGGGTGCAGCGTGAGTTCCAGCCGACGATGTCCTTGGCCCGGGCCCGGCGGGCGGCCGAGGACGCGGACGGGGCGGCGTACGCCGACGCGGTGTCGGAGTACGCCGCCCTCGGGCGGGACGAGCTGCGGGAGGCGGCCGGCGCGGTCGTCTCGGCTACTTCGGATCGCGGTTGAAAACCGCCTTCGACCAGTAGTAGCCGAGCGCGGAGAGAGCCAGGCACCAGGCGATCGCGATCCACCCGTTGTTGCCGATCTCGCTGCCGAGCAGCAGCCCACGCAGGGTCTCGATGGCCGGGGTGAACGGCTGGTACTCGGCGATCGGCTGGAACCAGCCCGGCATTGCGTCGACCGGGACGAAGGCGCTCGAGATGAGGGGCAGGACGATCAGCGGCAGCGCGTTGTTGCTGGCCGCCTCGGCGTTCGGGCTGACCATACCCATCCCGACGGCGATCCAGGTGAGCGCCAGGGCGACGAGCGCGAGCAGCCCGAACGCCGCCAGCCACTCCAGGGCCGTGGCATCCGTGGACCGGAAGCCGATGGCCACGGCGACGGCGCCCACGAGGACCACACTCATGACCGACTGCAGCACGCTGCCGACGACGTGCCCGATGAGCACGGACCCGCGGTGGATCGCCATCGTGCGGAAGCGGGCGATGATGCCGTCGGTCATGTCATTGGAGACGGACACCGCGGTCCCGACCACGGTGCCGCCGATGGTCATCAGCACGATGCCCGGCACGACGTAGGCGATGTACTCGGAGCGATCGGCGCCGCCGCCGGCAATGCCCGCGCTCATCACGTCGCCGAAGACGTAGACGAAGAGCAGCAGCAGGATGATCGGCGTGAGCAGGAGGTTCAGGGTGAGGGACGGGTAGCGCCGCGCGTGCAGGAGGTTGCGGCGCAGCATCGTGGACGAGTCGCGCACGGCGAGGGAGAGGGAGCTCATCGGACAGCCTCCTTGGGGGGCTGGTTGGTGCCGCTGGTCAAGGCGAAGAACACGTCGTCGAGGTCGGGGGTGTGCACGGTCAGCTCGTCCGCCTCGATGCCGGCCGAGTCCAGCCAGTCGAGGATGGAGCGGAGCTCGCGCTGGGTGCCGTCGCTGGGGATCTGCAGCGTGAGGGAGTCGTCGTCCCGGGTGACCTCGCGCAGCGCGAGGGCGGCGGACTGGTACACGGACGGGTCGGAGAAGCGGAGCCGGACATGGCCGCCGGGGATCAGCCGCTTCAGCTCTTCTGCGGTGCCCTCGGCGGCGATCTTGCCGTCGTTGAGCACGGCGATGCGGTCGGCGAGCTGGTCGGCCTCCTCCAGGTACTGGGTGGTGAGGAAGACGGTGACGCCGTCGGAGACGAGTTCGCGGATGATCTGCCACATGTTGTGCCGGGAGCGAGGGTCGAGGCCGGTCGTCGGCTCGTCGAGGAAGATGATGCGCGGGTCGCCGACAAGCGTCATGGCGATGTCGAGGCGGCGCTTCATGCCGCCGGAGTAGGTGGAGGCGGGCTTCTTCGCGGCGTCGGTGAGGTCGAAGCGCTCCAGCAGCTCGGCGGCGGTTCGGCGGCCCTCGCTGCGGGAGAGGTGGTGCAGGTCCGCCATGAGGAGCATGTTCTCCTCGCCGGTGATCAGCCCGTCGACGGCGGAGAACTGCCCGGTGACACCGATCGCGGCGCGCACCGCCTGCGGGTCGGTGGCCAGGTCGTGACCGCCGACGTGCAGGTCGCCGGCGTCGGCGGTGATGAGGGTGGAGAGGATTTTGACGGCGGTGGTCTTGCCGGCGCCGTTGGGCCCGAGCAGTGCGAACACGGACCCGGCCGGGATGCGCAGATCGATGCCGTTGAGCACGGTCTTGTCGCCGTACGACTTGCGCAGACCGATGGTGGAGACGGCGGCGGGCGACTGCAGACCGCCGCGCCTGGACGTGGGCATGACAGAAGAAGGCACGGAGCCCTCCGTTCGAAGGCTGAAGGGACTGGGGGTGGAGTGGGCGAGTTCGCGGGGCCGGTGCTCAGGCCCGGGCGCGGCGCACGTCGATGTTGCCGTAGCGGGTCCGGGCGTGGACCTCGACGGTGTCCTCGGTCTTCTCCGGGGTCTCGGAGGCGGCGAGTGTGTTGCGCACCTGCCCGTGGCCGGAGCTGACGTCGAGCCAGGCGGCGGTGCCCTCGCGGATGCCGACCTCGATAGCGCCGTAGGAGGTCTCCAACTGGACGGTGCCGCGGGCGACTTCGGCGACGCGCAGGGTGCCATGGGCGGTGGTGGCAACGACCGAGCCCTCGGCGCGCGCGATGTCGATGTCGCCGTTGGCGCCGCTCACCCGCAGGTCGCCGGTCGCGGTGCCGACGGTCGTGGTGCCGTGTGAGTTCTTCAGGACGGCGGGACCCTCGACGGTGCCGACGCGCAGGCTGCCGGAGCTGGTGGTGATCTCGGCCATGCCCTCGATCCGGTCGACGGTGATCGAGCCGTGGGAGGCGGTCAGCTGGAGCGGCCCGGTCGTGTCGAGGCGGACGTCACCGGACGAGGTCTTTACCCGGACCTCGCCGAGCCGGCCCTCGCCGAGCACCTGGGCCCAGGCGCCCGTCATGTCGACGCGCGAGCCCGTGGGCAGTTCGACCGTCACAACGACGGTGCCGGTGCGCCCGACGAGATAGCGCTGCTTGGGCGTCCTGACGGTCAGGACGCCGCTCGCGTACGTGACCTCGGTCTGGTCGGCCGCCCGTACGTCCTGGTCCCGCTTCGGGTCGCGGGGCCGCACCTCGACGACGGTGTCGAGGCGGTCGCCCGCGGTGAACCGGATGGAACCGGCCTCCACGTGCGCCGTGGCCGAGATCGGTTCGGGAGTGTCGAAAGAAGGCATGGCTGTCCCGTCCTCTTGGGTCTTTAGGGCGTCCCCGCTGGTGGGACGTGGTGTGGGTGAAGTGGTGGGGCGGGGGCGCGGCTAGCGCACCCAGCCCGTGTAGCTCTGCCCGATGGTTTGGGTCTTCTCCGTCGTACGCGGCCGGGTGCCGCCGTCGACCGCGGCCGACACGGCGCGCACCAGCCACGCGTTGACCGACAGGCCCTCGCGGCTCGCGGCCTCCTCGGCGCGGGCCTTGAGGTGGGCCGGCAGGCGCAGGTTGACGCGGGCGGTGCCGCCCTCGTCGCCGTCGGCCGGGGCCGGGGTCTTGGGCGGTTCGACGGGCGCGGCGGGCTCCGCGGGGGCACCGCCGCCGGTGGGCGGCAGTGTCACCACGAAGTCGGGGTCGAGCCCGCGCAGCCGTACGTCGATCGAGCCGGGGGCGAGCTCGCGGGTGATCTCGTCCATCGCGGCGGAGAGCACGTTGAGCATGGTCAGCCGGGTCGCCGACTCCAGGGGAGCGGTGAGCCTCGCGGCCAGCTCGCGGGCTTCGTCGCCGCCGGCTTCGGCGGCCACCGCGAGTTCGCGGCGGAGGGTGTCGACATACGGGGTGAGGTCCATGACGCCACCATGGCACCATGATGGCGTTATGTGCAAGTCCAGGTGGCGCCTTGTGTGGGGCGGGCTCAAGGGAGGCCGTCCTGAAGAGCGGAAACTTGAAGGGGTCGACCTGAGCGATTGTGGCGCCATGCATGCTCATGTGCTTCTGGGAGCGCGGAATGGCACCGGGCGGCGCCGGATGGCACCAAGCGGTGCCACCCGGCGCCATCGTGTCTCATCTGCGCCACTCAAGCTTCGCTGACACGGACTCGCGCCCATCAAGGTTCGCCGGCACACGCTCAAGATTCAGTGGCAAGGACACCGGCTCGGCAACGCCGAGCGCAGCGAGGCTTGAACCGCTACAAATCGAACACATGATTGAATATCGGCCATGGCTCACACCTCGCCCCGTCCGACCTGGTGCAGGCCCAGCGCGATTGGAGCCGCACCTACGCGGAGCTTGCCGACCGCCAGGCCCAGGCCACGACGCTACGTCTCCGCCTGCTGCCGTCCTCCCGGCTCCTCCGGCACCCGTCCTAGGGTACCGAGCCGGGCCGGTCACCAGCGGCCTCGCCTTACAGAGCGTGGAAAGCCTTTTCGTCACGTGGCATGGCGGGGCGGATGGGTGCTCGTACACGATCCTGCGGTCTGACGGGACCGTCGATCAGGAGTCGGACGGCTTCCTGCGGACCGATTCGCCGAGAAACGCAACGCCGACGTCGAAGCCCAGCCGCTGGGTCCTCGAAGTACGTAACGGCCTGCTTCGCACCGAATATGATGCACTTTGTGATCACGCCCGGGCGGCTGCGGCGCCGCCGTCCTCCCTACGGCGGCCGGTGGGAAGCTGCCCTGCTGTCACCGGTGATCCTCACCGTCCTCATCGCCGGCCTGGCGTTCTCCACACCGAGGGAGATCGCCTTCAGCCGCCTCCTGCCCGCCGCACCCGCCCTCGCCGCCGCGATGTGGCCTGTGCTCCCCACGATCCTGCTGGGGACGTTCTGCCTGCTGGTCATGATCGGACTCAGCTTCGTCTACACCGACCTGGGGACGCCATACACCGCGGCTGCGATCGTCGCGGTCACCTTGGCGGCCGCATACGCAAGCCATGTCCGGCTCCAGCGGGAGGAGACACTCTTCCACGTCCGGCTCATCGCCGACGCAGCCCAGAAGGTGCTGCTGCGCCCCCTGCCGCGCCGCATCGCGGACGTCGAGATCGAGTCGCTGTATCTGGCGGCCCAAGAGCAGGCCCGGATCGGCGGGGACTTCTACGAGGCGGCCGACACACCGTACGGGGTCCGGCTGCTCATCGGCGACGTACGAGGCAAGGGCCTGCCCGCGGTGGGGGCGGCCGCGGCGGTGATCAGCTGCTTCAGGGAGGCCGCGTTCGACGAGCCCGACCTGCGGGGCATCGTCCATCGCCTGGAGACCAGCATCACCCGCTACAGCGCTGCGTTCCCCGCCCAGGACCTGCCGGAGCGCTTTGCTACCGCTCTTCTCGCCGAGATTCCGCACGGCGGCGGCCACGTCAGACTTCTCAACTGCGGGCACCCCCCGCCGCTACTCGTGCACCGAGGGGGGATCCGCGTCCTGGAGCCCACCGCCCCCTCGCCGCCCCTCAACCTCGCCACGCTCATCGGAGACCGCTACTTCGTCGACACCGTCGCCTTCGCTCCGGGCGACCAGCTGCTGCTCTACACCGATGGCGTAACGGAGACCCGGGACCGCACCGGCGAGTTCTTCCCGCTGCCGGACTGGATGCGGCGGCAGGGCCCGGCGCCGCCCCGGGAGCTGCTCGACGGGCTTCACCGGGACCTGCTCCACTACAGCGGCGGAAGGCTCAACGACGACATCGCGGCCCTCGCCGTGCGGTGCCCGAACACCCGGGCCCAGGAGCACCCCGCGTAGGTGGCTGGAAGCGGTGGGTGGGACTCGACGGTCGGCCGGCCACTGCACCCGGATCGCAGCCCTCACGACCCCGCCACCCTCGGCAAGCGACTGACCACCGCAGGAGTCCCCACCCTCCACGGCCGGACCGCCACCCTGCGGCAACTCGTCCTTCAGGCACCGCCATCGGTCGTCGCGGGCATGCTCGGCTACCACACTGTCCACACCGAGGCCGTCGCCGCCCAAGCCGGAGGGGCCTGGAAGAAGTACGCCCCCGGCGACCACACCCGATGAAACGATCCGCGCAGAACCTCACCGGAGGAGACAGCAGCCCGATGTCCGCCAAAAGCTCACTCACGCGCGCACTCACCGAATTCGCATGGCCCTTTGGAAACCGCAGTGGCCAGAGGCCACGTCCGCTTGACCTCCTCCTTCTGGAAGGCACCGCCCCCGAAACAGCACGGACAGTGGTCGAAGAGGTGATCCGGGAAATGGCACCTGACGCGGCTTCGACGGATATTGATCTCATATCCGACCTCCCCTGGCCCTCGGATGCCCAGGCCGCCCTCACCGCCATCGTCGACGCGACGGGGGCTCGGGAAGGGGAGACCGCCGTAGTCCTGGACCTGACGGACGAACGGCAGCGCGAATGGTTCATCACCCTCGTGCCGCACACCATCTCCGCAGAGATCTGGGGGCCGACGGGATCAGGAGTCTCCTTCTCCGCAAGCGACACCGGATCGGTGATCGGGTGGAAGCTGCCTGCTGAGCGGTGGGAGAGGGTCCACGCGCGACTACGGCACCGAGGCATCGATCCCGACACCGCAGTACAAAGGCCTACCCGAGGCCGCCCTGACAGATACTCACGGTAATCGGAAGCGGCGCAAGCCCTCGATTACCGGTCACCTGATCACAGACTCCTACCAGTATCGCCCCCCTTCGCTCACTGACAGGTACAGCGGAAGACGCGCGGCGGTGAACCTCCGGCGGCCTATGGACGTCTAATACATCGAAGTTCGTTCTCGAGAAGGGCGGACAGCATGCAGCAGGCATGGACCAGCGTCATCGCCGTGTGCAAGCACCATCGTCAATCAGCTCTATCGGAAGGACACGGAACGCATGGCGACGTTCGATCCGATCACCCGTCGACTCCGGCGGCTCTTCTCTGTCCTGGACACCGACGAAGACGGCTTCGTCACGTGGGGTGACTACCAGCGGATCGTGGACAAGTACATGACCGGCTATGCGTTGGCGGAGAGCGACGACAGGATCAAGTCACTGGAGAAGGCGTACTGGGCGCAATGGCTGGGACTTCTGACGCAGGCGAACCCCGGGCAGGACCGTCTGTCCCAGGACGAGTTCGTCCAGGCGCACCGCGCTGCAGGTTATGACACGAACGCGTCCCACCTGCTGGAGGACATTGCCCAGGCCATCTTCAATGTCCTGGACGTCGACGGCGACAAGCGGATCAGCAGGGACGAGTTCGCCCGGTACCTGGCCTTCTGCGAGATTTCCAGCGCTGACGCCACGATCATCTTCCAGCGGCTGGACCTTGACGGCGACGCCTTCATCTCCCAGCGAGAGGTCGCCAGGTCGCTCCGCGCATTCCACCTCTACAACGACGATCTCAACACGCCAGGCGGCATCTTCCTCGGCGTCACTGAGCCGAGTTCAGGCGCCTGATCGTGGGCTGAGCCGGGCCGCACCGACGTCGCGAGCTCGAGCTGAACAACCGCGTCCAGATCGCGATGCTCATCCACGATGCCGAAGTCTGACGGCCGACCGACTCCAGTACGTACGGGGCCGGCCCAGGAACCTCACCCGGGCCGGCCGCGTACGCCCGCAGGAAGCAGGCGTCAGCCGATCTCGATGAGCAGATCGCCTGCCTCGACCTGCTGGATCTTTCCGATCGCCAGCCGCGCGACCGTGCCCGCGCACTGGGCGGTAATGGAGGCCTCCATCTTCATCGCCTCGATGGTGGCCACCGTCTGACCCACCGACACCGAAGAGCCCTCCTCCACCTGGAGCGTCACGACGCCCGCGAACGGCGCGGGGACATGCCGGTCGTTGCCGCGCTCGGCCTTCTCCGCGGCCTTGACCTCAGTGGCGACGGACTTGTCCCGCACCGCCACCGGGCGCAGCTGGCCGTTGAGCGTGGCCAGCACCGTACGGAAGCCCCGCTCGTCGGCCTCGGAGATCGCCTCCAGCTCGATCAGCAGCGTGACACCGGCACCCAGGGTGACCGTGTGCTCGGTGTCCGGCTCCAAGCCGTAGAAGAAGTCCTGCGTGGGCAGTACGGACGTGTCACCGTAGGCCTCGCGGTGGGCATCGAATTCCTTGGTCGGGCCGGGGAACAGCAACCGGTTCAGCGTCGCCCGCCGGTCCCGGCTCAGTCCCTGGCGGTCCTCGTCCGACAAGGTCGGGGCCTCGGCCGGCGCGGGGCGGCCCTGGAGGGCGCGCGTACGGAACGGCTCGGGCCAGCCGCCGGGCGGGTCGCCCAGCTCGCCGCGCAGGAATCCGACCACCGAGTCCGGTACGTCGAACTTGCCGGGGTCGGACTCGAAGTCGGCCGCTTGGACCCCGGCTCCGACCAGGTGCAGGGCGAGGTCTCCCACCACCTTCGAGGAGGGGGTCACCTTGACCAGCCGGCCCAGCATCCGGTCGGCGGCCGCGTAGCAGTCCTCGATCAGCTCGAAGCGGTCGCCGAGGCCGAGCGCGATGGCCTGCTGACGCAGGTTCGACAGCTGTCCGCCGGGGATCTCGTGGTGGTAGACGCGCCCGGTGGGCGAGGCGAGCCCCGACTCGAAGGGCGCGTAGACCTTGCGCATGGCTTCCCAGTACGGCTCGAGTCCCCCGACCGCGTCGAGTGAGAGCCCGGTCGCGCGCTCGGTGTGGTCGGTAGCCGCGACGAGCGCCGACAGGGACGGCTGGCTGGTGGTGCCCGCCATCGAGGCGACGGCGGCGTCGACGGCGTCGACGCCCGCGTCGATCGCGGCGATCAGTGTCGCGAGCTGGCCGCCCGCCGTGTCATGGGTGTGCAGATGCACCGGAAGGTCGAAGCGCTCGCGCAGTGCGGTCACAAGGGTGCGGGCGGCGGGCGGGCGCAGCAGGCCGGCCATGTCCTTGATGGCCAGTACGTGCGCGCCGGCCTCGACAATCTGCTCCGCGAGGCGCAGGTAGTAGTCGAGCGTGTACAGCTGTTCGGCCGGGTCCGACAGGTCCGCGGTGTAGCACAGGGCGACCTCGGCCAGCGCGGTGCCGGTGGACCGTACGGCATCGATGGCGGGACGCATCTGCGAGACGTCGTTGAGCGCGTCGAAGATCCGGAAGATGTCCATTCCGGTCGCCGCCGCCTCGGCGACGAAGGCCTCGGTCACCTCGACGGGGTAGGGCGTGTAGCCGACGGTGTTGCGCCCACGAAGCAGCATCTGCGTACAGATGTTGGGCACCGCCTCCCGCAGGGCCGCGAGCCGCTCCCAGGGATCCTCGGCGAGGAAGCGCAGGGCCACGTCGTAGGTGGCGCCGCCCCAGCACTCCAGGCTCAGCAGCTCCGGTGTTGTGCGGGCGACATACGGGGCGACGGCCAGCAGATCGCGCGTCCTCACCCGGGTGGCCAGCAGGGACTGGTGCGCGTCGCGGAAGGTCGTGTCCGTCACCGCGACGGCCCGCTGCGCACGCAGCTCCGCTGCGAACGCCTCAGGCCCGAGTGCCGCGAGGCGCTGCCGGGAGCCTTCGGCGGGCGCTGTGCCCAGTGAGGCGGGAGGGAGCTTGGCGGCCGGGTCGATGACCTGGGGACGCGGGCCGTGGGGACGGTTGACGGTCGTTTCGGCGAGATAGGTGAGCATGCGGCTTCCGCGGTCGGCCGAGGGGCGCACCCGGATCAGCTCCGGATGCTCGGCGATGAAGCTCGTCGTGATACGGCCCTCGCGGAATCCGGGGTGGTCGAGCACGGCGCCGAGGAAGGGCAGGTTGGTGGCGACTCCGCGGATACGGAACTCGGCGATCGCACGCCGTGCGCGACGGGCGGCGTTGGCGAAGTCGTGGCCGTGGCAGGTCAGCTTGACCAGCATCGAGTCGAAGTGGGCGGACACTTCGGCGCCGGTGTGGACGGTGCCGCCGTCGAGCCGTACACCGGGGCCGCCCGGGGAACGGTAGGCGGAGATGGTGCCGGTGTCGGGGCGGAAACCGTTGGCGGGATCCTCAGTGGTGATACGGCACTGCAGGGCCGTGCCCGTGAGGACGATGTCGTCCTGCGTCAGGTTCAGTTCCGGAAGCGTCCTTCCCGCGGCGATCCGCAGCTGCCCGATCACCAGGTCCCGTCCGGTGACCTGCTCGGTGACCGTGTGCTCCACCTGGATACGGGGGTTCATCTCGATGAAGACATGGTTGCCGCGCTCGTCGACCAGGAACTCCACGGTGCCCGCGTTGACGTACCCGATGTGCCTCGCGAACGCGACGGCGTCGGCGCAGATGCGCGCGCGCAGCTCCGGGTCGAGATTCGGAGCGGGCGCGATCTCGACGACCTTCTGGTGGCGCCGCTGCAGCGAACAGTCCCGCTCGTACAGGTGGACGACATTCCCGTGGGCGTCGGCGAGGATCTGCACTTCGATATGGCGCGGGTTGAGGACGGCCTGCTCCAGGAAGACGGTGGCGTCTCCGAACGCCGACTCCGCCTCTCGCATCGCCGCGTCGATCGCTTCCCGCAGCTCGGTGGGCTCGGCGACGCGCCGCATTCCTCGCCCGCCGCCGCCGGCGACGGCCTTGACGAACACCGGGAACCCGATGGAGTCGGCGGCGCCGACCAGCGTGTCCACGTCCGTGGACGGCTCCGACGACTTCAGTACCGGAACGCCGGCCTCTCGAGCGGCCGCCACCGCGCGGGACTTGTTGCCCGTGAGGAGCAGTACGGAGGCGGGGGGCCCGACAAAGGTGATCCCGGCCTCGGCGCACGCGGCGGCGAGGTCGGGGTTCTCCGACAGGAAGCCGTATCCGGGGTAGATGGCGTCGGCACCAGCCTTGCGCGCGGCCTTGATCACCTCGTCGACCGAGAGATAGGCCCGCACCGGGTGGCCCTTTTCGCCGATCTGGTAGGCCTCGTCGGCTTTTGCCCGGTGGAGCGAGTTGCGGTCCTCGTACGGGAACACGGCCACGGTGGAGATGCCGAGCTCGAACGCCGCGCGGAAAGCGCGGATCGCGATCTCGCCCCGGTTGGCGACCAATACCTTGCGGAACATCAATGTCCCCTGTCGTGTTGCGGGCGCGCGCCCTCAAGGTGGCGATGTCATTTTGGCTGCCGGGATCGGCATCCGCTGTTCCCGTGGACGGTACCGATCACTAGCGGTGGCGTCGATCTCCCACCGGCGGGAGCTACGTCACGCCGGTCGGAGCAGGCGTCGGCACAGTCCAAGGTGGTGGCCCCGGGGCGGGAGCCTCTTGCGCGGCTCCGGCCAGAGGTCCACCGCCTTCCGCACCGTCCGACACGTCACGCCCATCGAGCCTGCTACTGCTCGCGTTGCACGAGGGCATCAACCGCCACACCGAGCTTCCGATCGAGGCGACCGTCACGCAGTTCAAGGCCATCGGCACTGCTCGACGGCCTGTTCCGTCGCGAATGGCCAGGCTCGGGACTCTGCGGACACGGCCTAGTAGGGCTTTGTTAGGTGGTGTCGTAGGGCTGCCAGGGGGTGGGTTGTCGGCAGGTGGGGCAGGTGCCGGTCCAGGTGGCCAGGAGGTGTTGGAGGAGATCCAGGGCCTGGTAGAGGGTCAGGCCCTGGCAGGGGCTTTTGGGCAGGTCCGCTGTTCGGTCAGGAACAGGTGGGCGGCGGTGACGAGGGTGACGTGCCGGTGCCAGCCGGTGAACGAGCGGCCCTCGAAGTGGTCGAGGCCGAGGGTGGTCTTCAGCTCGCGGTAGTCGTGCTCGATGCGCCACCGCAGTTTCGCGATGCGGACAAGGTCGCGGGCGGGGATGTCTGCGGGCAGGTTCGAGATCCAGTACTTGACCGGCTCGTCCTCGCCTTCGGGCCACTGGGCGATGAGCCAGGTCAGCGGGATCGTGCCGTCGGTGGCGGGCTTGGGCCGCCGCCCCGCGAGACGGATCCTCACAAGAACGAAGTGCGAGCTCATCGCGGCTTTGGAGCCCCTGCGCCAGGTCAGGGTTCGTCCCTGGCGTCGTCCGGCGGCCAGCACGTGATCCCGTAAGGACACCGGGCGGGTGCGGTAACGCGGAAGGGGCCTGGGCCCCAGGCCGCCATAGGCAGGCTGGTGGGGTTCGGCATCCTCACTGTGGGCGGTCATTTCGGCCTTGGCCTGCAGGACGTAGGCCAGGCCGCGGTCTTCCAGGCCGCGGCGGAAGTCGGCGTTGGCGCCGTATCCGGTGTCCGCGACCAGCACCGCCGGCTTCAGCCCGGTGCCGGCCAGGTCGTCGAGCATCTCCAGCGCCAGCTGCCACTTCGGGCGGTGATGCTCGTCATCAGGGATGCGACAGCGTTCCCGACGGCTGGCCGCTTCTGGCGTGTCCCAGCTCTCGGGAAGGAACAAACGCCAGGACAGCGGACACGAGGCGGTGTCGGAAGCGGCGTGGACGCTGACGCCGATCTGGCAGTTACCGACCTTGCCCAGGGTGCCCGAGTACTGCCGGGCCACCCCGGGCGACGAGATGCCGTCCTTCGGGAACCCGGTGTCGTCCACCACCCACGCCTGAGGACGGACCACCCGCACGGCCCGCCACGCCAACCGGGCCCGCACCGCGTCAAAGGCCCAGGTGGAGGACGTGATGAACTGCTGAAGCTGCTGGTGGTCCACCCCCAGGCGCCCGGCCATCGGCTGCATCGACTTACGCCGGCCGTCCAGCAGCAGCCCCCGCAGATACAGGGCACCCTTCTCACGCTGATCCCGCCGCACCAGCGGCGCGAACACCTCCCCACCGAACTCCTCCAACCGGACACGACACGAAGCGAGTTCCCCGACCCTCATACCAACAGCGAACTACCAGACACCCAACGCGACAAGACCCACCTAACAAAGCCCTACTAGGCGCAGGATGGGCAGAGCCCGCGGTAAGTGACCTCGACCTCGGACACCGTGAAGCCGAACCGTTCCTCGGCCGGGAGGCCGGCCAGCGGATTGCCGGTCGGGTGGACATCGCGGATGGTGCCGCAGTTGGAGCACACCAGGTGCTGGTGCGGGTGGTGTGCGTTGGGGTCGTAGCGCTTGGCACGGCCGTCGGTGGAGACCTCTATGACCTCACCGAGGGAGACCAGTTCACCCAGGGCGTTGTAGACGGTCGCGCGGGAGATCTCGGGCAGCCGCCGTGCCGCACGGGCGTGCACCTCGTCGGCCGTGAGATGCACGTGGTCGCCGTCGAGGACCTCCGCAACGACACGCCGCTGGGAGGTCATCCGCCAGCCACGCCCTCGCAGTCGCGCAAGCAAGTCACTCATATCGGTTCACCTATTCAGGTTCGGCGGGATACCCGAAGTTTACCGGTGGACGTCCGGGTTCCGATTGAATACGAGTTTGGCGTGCTTGTTGACCTGGACTCTGTCCATTGTAGGATCAGTTCCGGCGATAGCCAAGGGACAGGAAGACTCCAGTACGCCGCCTCGAACCGGCTGGCAGCCAGGCCCGGTTCGAGGGACGCGCCGTGTCGTCGCTGACGTCGACTGAGCGGTCGGCGAGGCCCCCTGCCTGACCGTGTCCGACGACCACGGCTTCTCCACCGACGAGGCCGAGGTCACCTACTGGGGCCTGTGCCCCGACTGCTCCACCGCCCGCAGTACCTGAGCAACGTGATCCGCCCAGTCCGGAAGGATTCCCATGTCTGAGAACCATGATGCAATCGTCGTAGACGCGAAGACGGAGGGCGGAGGTGGCTGCCCGGTCGCGCACGGGCGCGCCCCGCACCCGACTCAGGGCGGCGGAAACCGCCAGTGGTGGCCGGAGCGGCTCAATCTGAAGATCCTCGCCAAGAACCCCGCCGTGGCCAACCCCCTCGGCGAGGAGTTCGACTACGCCGAGGCGTTCAAGACCCTCGACCTCACAGCCGTGAAGCAGGACATCGCGGGGGTGCTGACGACCTCGCAGGACTGGTGGCCGGCCGACTTCGGCCACTACGGCCCGTTCATGATCCGGATGGCGTGGCACAGCGCGGGCACCTACCGGATCAGCGACGGCCGCGGCGGCGCCGGGGCCGGCCAGCAGCGCTTCGCCCCCCTCAACAGCTGGCCGGACAACGGGAACCTCGACAAGGCCCGCCGCCTGCTTTGGCCGGTCAAGAAGAAGTACGGCCAGAGTCTCTCGTGGGCCGACCTCATGATCCTCGCGGGCAACGTCGCCCTGGAGTCGATGGGCTTCGAGACCTTCGGCTTCGGCGGCGGTCGTGCGGACGTCTGGGAGCCCGACGAGGACGTCTACTGGGGTCCCGAGAGCACCTGGCTCGGCGACGAGCGCTACAGCGGCGACCGGGAGCTGGAGAACCCCCTCGGCGCGGTCCAGATGGGCCTCATCTACGTCAACCCGGAGGGCCCGAACGGCAACCCGGACCCGCTCGCCGCGGCCCGCGACATCCGTGAGACGTTCCGCCGGATGGCGATGAACGACGAGGAGACGGTCGCCCTGATCGCGGGCGGTCACACCTTCGGCAAGACCCACGGTGCGGGCCCTGCGGACAACGTGGGCGCCGACCCCGAGGCCGCCTCGATTGAGGAGCAGGGCCTCGGCTGGAAGAACGCCTACGGCACCGGCAAGGGTGGCGACACGATCACCAGCGGTCTCGAGGGTATCTGGACGAACACCCCGATCGCGTGGGACAACAGCTTCTTCGAGATCCTGTTCGGCCACGAATGGGAGCTGTTCAAGAGCCCCGCCGGCGCGCACCAGTGGCGGCCGAAGGACGGCGCCGGGGCGGGCACCGTCCCTGACGCCCACGACGCGTCGAAGAGCCACGCCCCGACGATGCTGACGACCGACCTCTCGCTCCGGTTCGACCCGGCCTACGAGCAGATCTCGCGGCGCTTCCTCGAGAACCCGGACGAGTTCGCGGACGCCTTCGCCCGGGCGTGGTTCAAGCTGACTCACCGTGACATGGGCCCGATCGTGCGCTACCTCGGCCCTGAGGTCCCGGCCGAGACGCTGCTGTGGCAGGACCCCCTCCCCGCCGTGACACACGAGCTCGTCGGCGCCGAGGACATCGCCTCCCTCAAGAGCCAGATCCTCAGCCAGGACCTGTCGGTGTCCCAGCTCGTGTCCACCGCGTGGGCGTCGGCCTCGTCCTTCCGCGGCAGCGACAAGCGCGGCGGCGCCAACGGTGCGCGCATCCGCCTCCAGCCGCAGAGCGGGTGGGAGGTCAACGACCCCGACCAGCTGGCGACGGTGCTGCGCACCCTGGAGGGCGTCCAGGAGTCCTTCAACGCGGCCCAGACCGGCGGCAAGCAGGTCTCGCTGGCCGACCTGATCGTGCTCGGCGGTGCTGCCGCCGTGGAGAAGGCCGCCAAGGACGCCGGCTTCGACGTCGAGGTCCCCTTCACGCCGGGCCGCGTGGACGCGTCGCAGGAGCAGACGGACGTGGAGTCGTTCGCCGCGCTCGAGCCGACCGCCGACGGGTTCCGCAACTACCTCGGGAAGGGCAACCGACTGCCGGCCGAGTACCTGTTGACCGACCGGGCGAACCTGCTGAACCTGAGCGCCCCCGAGCTGACGGTCCTCGTCGGTGGCCTCCGTGTCCTGGGCGCGAACTACCAGGGCTCGCCGCTCGGCGTCTTCACCACGACCCCCGGGTCCCTGACCAACGACTTCTTCGCCAACCTGCTCGACCTGGGTACGACGTGGAAGGCGACGTCCGAGGACGCGAGCACGTTCGAGGGTCGCGACGCCGGCACGGGCGAGGTCAAGTGGACCGGCAGCCGTGCCGACCTCGTCTTCGGGTCGAACTCCGAGCTGCGCGCGCTCGCGGAGGTCTACGCGAGCGATGACGCGAAGGAGAAGTTCGTGAACGACTTCGTCGCGGCGTGGGACAAGGTGATGAACCTCGACCGGTTCGACCTCGTCTGATCATGACGTCCAGGTCGGCCCGCGCCGGCCGACCTGGACGTCCTCCGGGCCGACTCACGGCCGTCTGGGACAACTGCATCCGTTCCTGCTGGTCACAATGGGGACAGAGCGTGTACCACCAGCGACCTGGACATGCTCGCAGTTTCCGATCCACCTCCTCCACGGGGGGCTCGGCGACAGAGATGACCTTTTCGGGGCGCCCCTTGCCGGCGCCGACGCCCTACGGGTGAGCACACCGCTCGACACCCTTTGGCACGTCGCCCTCCCTCAAGCGCTCGAGCCCACCAAGAGCCAACCTCACCTGCCCCGGCGGGGCCCAGCAACCTGATTACTCGTCAGCAGGGTCAGCAAGAGTCTGATTAGACCTGGTGACAGACGCCAACACCTGCAACTCGTTTTCCGCGACAGAGTGGATCACTTCGAGGCGCGGGCACCTCGTGAAGTTCCACCACGCCTCAGGCAGCCAGGCCCATGTCCAGCATTCCCAGCCCGGTTCCCGCGCCCTTGTCTGACAGGCGCATTGTCGGCCTGCCGGTTACCTGGAGGGCATCCGTCCATGGCTGAGCCGGGCAGTCGAGAGTGGTGGTGAGGTGGGCGCGCGGAATCGCCCCGGACGGCGTCCCACCAGTGATGCTGCTCTCCCTGGACGGCGAGTGGGACCAGAGGGTTCCCTGCCGGCAGCAGTTCACTTGTTTCGCCAACTTCAGCACGATCAAAGGGTCCTTGGTGGGATAGTCGGTCCATTGAGTCCGAGCAGTGATCAGGGCCGTCGTGTCGGTAAGTGTTCCAGGCACGATCGTCTAGTGCAGGGGGGCCGCGCGCGATGGATGCACTGGGACTGGCGGAGACGGTGGAGGCGCTGCGCGCCGAGTTGGCCCGAGCGGCGGCCGCGGGGGCGGGGTCCGGGTTCCAGTTCCCGGTGACGGGGGTACAGCTGGAGTTCCATGTGGCAGTGACCCGGACTGCCGAGGGAAGCGCCGGGGTGAAGTTCTGGGTGGTGGAGTTGGGCGGCGCGGGCGGCTACGCGCGGGAGGAGATTCAGACCGTAACGGTGACCCTGGGTGCGCCTGTGGGTCCGGACGGCCTGCCGGTCAAGATTCACCATGGTTCCGCCGGGAAGCCTTGAGCCGGCGCAGCTCCATGGACGACGCGTACGACACCGGGACTGGCCGGGCAGTCGAGGTGCTCTATGACCGTGGCCCGGACACTCCACCATCGCTGCCTCGGTGGAGCGCCGGTTCGGGCTATCTCATCGGCGGTCACCTGGTACTGACCGCCGCGCACAATCTCGACTACCGGCAGGAGCTCAGCTGTGATGAACAGCTGTTGGTGCGCGACATCGACGGTGTCGAGTACATGGCGACGGCCCTGCTCGTCTGCGACCGGAGCTCCGACGAGGATCTCGCCCTCCTGGTGATCGACGATCCCGAGGTACCCGATACGCCTGCGGTCTCCTTCGCCCAGGTGAACCGGGACAGCCCCGAGGCGGTCACGGGCTGCTGGGCCGTCGGCTTCCCGCGGTTCGGTCAGGCCGGTCAGGTTCTGCCTGAAGGCAGCTCCAGGGACACGTGGCATGTCCACGGCGAGATCTCCCCCGGAGGGAAACAGCGCGCCGGCAGGCTGGCCCTGCGGGTGAACGACGCCCCACGGCCGCTCGGTGACTCGGCATGGGAGGGGATGTCCGGTGCCGTCGTCTTCACCGGCAGCCCGGGCGGCCCTCAGCATGCCGTCGGGGTCGTCATCGAGCATCACACGCCTGAGGGAGAATCGGCTCTCACCGTCGCACCGGTCAACGCCATCATCGATCCGGACAGGGCGAGACAGTGGTGGGAGTACCTCGGAGTGGGCGAACCGGACGGCCTCCCGGTCCTGCCACGGCCGCCGCGCGGTTCCGGTCCCCGGCCACGACCCGGCTGGGAACGCGGGTATCTGAAACTGCTTCGAGACAAGCACGCGGGGGTGACGGTTCCACTGTCGTCCGAGGACCAGTCCGTGGCCCTCGAGCGCGTCTACCTGCCGCTGGACCTCAGTCCCGGCGACGGGCACGGCACCGTGACCGCCGAGGACCTGCTCCAGGCGAAGGTCGCCCTCGTCATCGGCGATGCGGGTTCCGGCAAGTCCACGTTCTTGAGGTGGCTGACGATGTGCCTCGTCAAGAAGCGTCTGGAGCAGCAGCGGACGGCGGGCACCGCACCGGCGGTTTCCGGGCCACGTGCACGCCTGCCGGTCTGGATGCCGGCGGTGGACGCTCTCGAATCGTTGAGCGGGTCCGGCAGCGGCCGCGCAGTGAGTCCGAGGAACATCGGTGACAGCTGGACCAAGGCACTTGCCCGTGTACTGAACCTCCAGCCCGAACAGACCCGGAGGCTGCTCGACGACGGCGATCTGATCGTGGTCTTCGACGGTCTCGACGAAATCCCGGACGCGGACGCACGCGTCGGCCTGGTCGAGGCGATCCAGGTGCTCCACCGCATGCTCTCGCCCAGTGCGGTGCATGTCGTCATCAGTTCCCGTCCACAGGCATGGGCGGACGCGCTCCCCAACGCCACCCGGGTGCGCTTGCTGCCGATGACCGAGGACAAGAGGGACCAGTACCTCCAGAAGTGGTGTGCGGGGGTCCGGACGTCAGACCCGGAGCGGGCGCGGCGATTCATCGACGATGCCATCCGGGACTCCAGCGGCCTCGCCAAGCTCGCCACGAATCCGCAGTTCGCCGTGATGCTCGTGCAGATCGCGAGTGGACCGATCCCGCATCAGCGCGTTCCTCTGTACGAGGCTTTCATCGAAAACGTCCTGGCCAAGCCAGCGGTGCGAAAGCTGGGCATCTCACCGACGATGTTGCGCGGTCATCTCGAAGCAATGGCGGTCGCTTTGCAGCGAGAACGCTCCCGACCCACCTCGTCGACCGGTTACCTGCACATCGACGCCGCACACCGAATTCTCGCCGAGCGATTCGCCGCCGCGGAGCCGGCCGGTTCCGTCAGATCCCTCCTCGACAGCCTTGTTCTGCACACGGGCCTGCTCGCGATCAAGAAACCCTCGCCTTTCGACTGCACCGTCGCCTTTGTGCATCAGACGTTCCAGGAGTTTCTCGCGGCCGGTTACTTCGCGACCCGACCGCATGAGCTGGCCGAGCATCTCGCCGATGCCGCCTGGGTGGAGACCATCGCACTGGCGGCAGGCATCCGTGCACGCAGTGATCCCGACCGGCTGCCCGCCTTCTTCACTGCACTCCTACGACCGCCCAGGATCCCGCCCGGCAGCGACGCTGCGAGCCGGGACACATGGATCGCGTGGGCACCGAGGCTCGCGGCCGTGACGGTGGCGCTCGACGAGGTCGACTCTTTCCTGCCCGAAGAGCGGAAGGCGGACCTGCTCGCACCCGTACACGCCGTACAGAGGGACATCAAGACGGTGTTGGCGTCTCTCCCGCTCCCGGACCGGCGCCGTATCGCCGCAGGATTCTGCAGGGTCCTCGACAGCGACTTCGAAGTGCCGGAGCGCTGGGCGGAGATACCGGCCGGGGCATTCATCCGCGGGTCGGACGACCTCGAGGCCTGGGACCACGAACGACCGGCGAAGACGATCCGGCTCGACCGGTACCTGATCCAGCGGTGGCCGGTGACCGTCGGCGAGTACGCACGTTTCCTCGCCGACGGAGGCCAGCGCGACAGCAGATGGTGGGACGGGGAAGGATGCGCGTGGCGTGACCGCGAAGACGCCGTAGCGCCACTCGGCTGGGAGGCCCAGCGTGTCCACACCAACCGTCCGGTGACCGGCGTCTCCTTCTGGGAGGCGACCGCATATGCACGGTGGCTCTCCCGATGCGGACCCGTCCCCGAAGGCCATGTTGCGGCACTCCCCACCGAGGCACAGTGGGAGAAGGCGGCCCGGGGCCCGACAGTCCAGACGGAGCCCCGTGCGAAGCGGTTCCCGTGGGGGGACGACTGGCTCGACGACCGGGCGAACTGCCGCCGGTCGAACGTCGGTATCTGCCCGGTGATGCTGTTTCCCACCGGCCCCTATCGGATCTGGGACATGGCCGGCAACGTCGCAGAGCGCTGCCGCGACGGCTTCGTCGGGCACAGCGAGGCCGAGACCACCGACGTCAACCCCGTGGTGGCCGAATACACGCACGGGCATGTGGTCAAGGGCGGCGGATTCCGCTCCTTCCCGATGGATCTGCGCGTCTCCGCGCGCTTCGGCGAGGACCGGGACGCCCGCGCGGATTGGATCGGATTCCGGCTCGCCGCCGTACCACCCGGCCCCGAGGGGTAGGCCATGACTCAGCCGCAGGACCCCGTCGAGGGCTTCCCCACCACACTCTTCCGCGAACTGCTGCGCCAGGCCCGCTCGCTGCTGAGCACCGCCGACGACCGCACCCGGCTGCGTACGAGCCTTCGGCTGGCCGGCCCGGACGAGGCACGGCAGGCCCAGCCGGCGAACAGGGACAGTGGTGAAGGCCCGGACACCCAAGGCGACGCCGACGACACGGCCGAACACAGCGCGCTGAGCGCCGAAAGGGCCGAGGAGGAAGGCCGCCGGGACGACCTTGCGCATGTCTCACGCGCCTACCACGCCGCGCGGGACTTCGCCTCGGACCGGGTATTCGCCGACGCGCTGCTGCGCCAGGTCGCGATGCCCGATCATCTCGACGCGGCGGTCCGGCTCGCTCATCGCGCCGTCCACGTGCTGCCCGAGCACGAACGCGAGCAATGGGACGAGCTCGTAGCATCGCTGGAGCGTCTCCGTGCCCGGCACCGCCGCCGGGCGGTCGGTCATGAGCAGGACACGGACCTCGACACCTACCGTCGACGGGCCAACTTCGAGTGTGTTCACCACTATTCGCTGACGGACGAGTTCATCGGGCGCGAGGACGATCTGCGCGCGCTGGAGCAGTGGGCGTCCGACCCGGAAGGGAGGGCCGTCCTCTGCCTCTGCGCGCTCGGCGGCGGGGGCAAGACCGCGATCGCATGGCAGTGGATCAACCGCGTCCTGGCCGAATGGCACAACAGCGGCTATCGCGGCGCCTTCTGGTGCAGTTTCTACGACAAGGGCTTCGACTTCGAGGCCTTCCTGCGCCGAGCCCTGGTCTTCTGCGGGGGCAAGGAGGAGGCCACGGTCCGGTCCATGCCGCGCACCTGGGTCGAGGAGGAGCTTCTTCAGGCGCTGGCGCGTGAGCGCTTCGTGCTGGTGATCGACGGCTTGGAGCGCCTGATGGCGGCCTACACACGCGCCGCCGACCGGGCGATCGACGAGGAAGGTGCGCGTGCCGCCGACGACTTCGTCTTCGCGTCCCCCGCACAGCGCAGCATGTCCGACCCGCGCGACGGTGAGTTCCTGCGCCGTCTGGCCGGGACCGGCAACGGTACGAAGGTGCTCATCACCACCCGGCTCCGCCCCACCGAACTCGAGCCCAGGAATGGACAGGACGCGCGCGCGGTGGCGGAGTTCCACGACGTCGAAGGACTCAACCGGGACGAGACGTACGAACTGTGGGACAGCATCGTCCAGGACAGCCCGTCCGACGATGTGCTGGACGCGCTGTTCGATCTGTGCGGCGACCATCCGCTCACCGTCGGTGTGCTGGCCCGGGAGGTCGCCGAGAGCGGGGGCTGGACGCCCTGGCGCGCCGCGCACCGCGATTTCGACCCCGAGGGCCCGCCCGCGCGGGCACGGGCGTACATCATCGGCACCTCCGTGCGCGACCTGGGAGAGGACCGGCTCGAGGCGCTGTTCGTACTGACCATGAGCGGTCGGCCCATGCTGCACCGGGAGGTCGCGGAGGCGCTGCGGTTCGGCTCGATCGCCGATGACGGGGGCCGGTGGGCCGAGCCGGACCGCGTCGACGAAGTACTCGACCACCTGATCAAACGCGGCCTCATCGGCCGGGTGAGGGAGGAGGACACCTGGGAGTACGACGTGCATCCCGTCGTGCGGGGGCAGATGTGGGAGGCGCTCACCGACACCGGGACCGGACGCGAGCGGTTCCTCGGCCACGCGCTGTCGGAACTGACCGCGATTCCCGATCCGCAGCGCCCGCTGGATCTGCACCATCTGCGGCGCGCCATCAAGGTGTACGGGATGTATGCCGGTGCGGAGCAGTTCGACCGTGCCTGGGAGCTCTTCTACTACCGGCTCTGGTATCCCCTCGAAACACAGGGCGCCACCCGCGAACTGCTGGACCTCCTGCGTCGGTTGCTGCCCCTGGGAGATCTGTACCAGCTGCCGCCGCTGACGTCCCGGCGCCAGCAGGCGATCGCGACCGGCGCACTCGCCGATCTCCTGGTCCAGATGGGCGACGGCGGATTCGACCGGGACGGGCTCGGCGATGTGCTGCTCCGCTGGAGCGGCGCGATCGCACTGCGCCTCGGCGATGTCTTCATGTTCCTGGGTTTCCACCACAGCCGCACCTGGGTGTCGCTCTACGAGGGGCGGCTCTATGAGACGGAGATCGAGCTCCGCCGGCTGCGCTGGATGAGCGTGCGGGCCGGCGCGTTCGGCATGGTGGGGCCGATCGACCTGTGGATCGGCATCGTCCTCGCGCTGCGTGGCGAGGCACCAGAGGGTCTCGCTCGACTCGACTCCCCCATGGGCCACTTCGACTCCGAACGGTGGCGCAAGCAGACGGCGGCCGAGGGGCTTCTGTACGCGAACCGGCCCGCCGAAGCGCTGCAGCTGCTCGACTACCTGACCGAGCTGGGCACGGACGCGTCGGAGGGGCACAACCAGCTCGCTTGGGAGTATCTGACCAGGGGTGTGGCGAAGTACCGGGCCGGCGCCGGCACGCCGGAGGAGCTGGACGAGGCGTACGACGACCTCGCCACGGCGCTGAGCACCGCGCGGGGCATCGAGTACGTGGTCGTACAGTGCTTCGCCCTCACCACGCTCGCGCAGATCCGGCTCGACCAGGACAGCGTGCAGGCCGCGGCCGACCTCGTCGACCAGTACTTCCGCCTTGATCCAAAGGGCCGCTACCGGCTCACCGCTTCCGATGCCCACCGGATTCACGCGGAGTGCGCCCGCAGGCGAGGGGACATCGGGGAGGCGGTCTCCGCCGCGCGCAAGGCGTACGAGCGTGCCGCCTGCGACGGTCCGCCGTTCGTCTACCGGGACGGGCTCGTCCTCGCCCGTGCTCTGCTCACCTCGCTCGGCGCATCGGTGCCCAGGGTGGACGCGGAGCTACCGCCGGAGTGGGCGACGGTGCTGAGCGAACAGGTCTGCCGGGAGGAGGAGCAGAGCAACGCGCTGCTCGCTCGTCGGCGGCCCCGCCGACGGCCGGCCGGCCGGAGCAGGGACACCAACGAGATGATCCTGCGGGTGGACCGGATGGCCCGCGCCGGCACCGACGACGACCAGCGCTGGTGGTCCGACGTCACCGGCGACCACTCGACGATCACCTTCCTGCTCGGCAAGACCATGGTCGAGCTCGGGCTCACCCTCGCGGACGCGCGGGCGCGCTTCGAGCGGAGCGCCCACCGTTCGATCGAGGTGCTGTATCACGAGCTGTGGGCGATCCGGGTCCTGCATCCCGAGGAGCCCAGGCAAGCCGCCGACGCGTCGGCGGAGCAGCGCGACGCGTGGCTCGCCGACACCGCGACACAGGATGTCCAGCTTGAAGCGTTCCTCGACGGCGATCGCGCGAAGGAGGCGGCTCATGCCTTCGACGCGCATGGTCTCGACGACAAGGGCATGCGGGTGTTCCTCGACGACGGCCTGCGGCGCATCGGCTTCGCGAACGCGCCGGATCACGTCCGCCGATGGTGGCACCAGGCCGAGCGACGCCGCGGCTTGACCGGGGCGAACGGCCTGCGCGACATGCTGGTCATCGCCGAATGCGTGCAGTCGGTCCCGGCCACGCTCGCGCAGTTCGTCGACGCGATCTCCCTGCGCGGGGCCGAAGGGATCGAGTACGCCTTCCGCGCGCTCGACGTGGCGCGGTCTACCGAACAGCCGCAGATCACCTGGGTGTCCAGGGTGGAGGGCTGGCCGCCCTGGCGGATCCTCCTGCGGCTGCAGGCGGTGCTGTACCAGCTCGACTGGCCGTCGGCCGCACCCGAGGTACGGGCGTTCTGGCGGCGGCTTACCAGCCCCGACAACTCACGGCTCGACCGAGCCCTGCACCTGGCGGAGGAGATCGCGCTGCGGGAGGGCGCCTCGCTCACCGACTACCACGACGCGTGGCTCGGCGGGGGCACGGCCAATATCCAGGCGATCCTGTGCTTCCTCGACTACCAGCGCACGAAGTCCGCGCCGGCGGGCGAGGAGCCCTGGTCCGACGGCAACGCCGCGACCCGCTGGCCGTACGACACCAGGTCGCCCAGCTTCACCGACACCTCGGCATGGGCGGCCGACCGGATCGTACGACGCCTTGGCCAGTTGAAGAACCGCATCGGCTACGGCGCGGCAAGCAATCCGGCACGGGCCTGGTGGGACGGCCTCGAAGACCGGGCGTCCGGCCGGGCCATGGTCAGGCTCGCGGAGGAGCTCGACACCCGCGGCGAGACCGTCGACGCCTTCCATCTCGCCCATGTCGACGCCCACACCGACCATCCCGTGGCTACGCTCGCCTATCTCGATTTCGACAGGCTTCGGAACACCTACGGCGACACCGACGCCGAGGCCGCCGCGCAGTTGCACAACGACATCGCCAACCGGCACTACACCGAGGGGGACTTCGACTCCGCGATCGACAGATACGAGGCAGCCATCGGACAGGACCCGACCAGGCCGGTGTACTACACCAACCTCGCCGGGGCATGGCGGAAGAAATTGGACTCGGCCGCCGGAGCGCGGAAGGCGATCGAAGTGGTTCGCCGCGGCTTGGACCACTGCACGGAAAAGTCCGATCTGGAGAGCGAACTCGCTCAACTCGACCTCTGGCTCCGCGGGTTGGGGCGGCGTGACGCGGGGGGCGACGCCGATTCCCTGGCCAGCGTCGTCACCCCGGTCGTGGTCGAACTCTCCAGAGCCCTGCAAGGCGATACGGCAGGGCTGGTGGCGCGGACGAACGACGTGCGTGGTGAGATCCAGGCGACCGTCGGTGTGTGGCTGCCACCCGTTCGGTACCGGGGCAATGACGAACTGGATCCCGGCCACTACGTCATCGTGATCAACGAGGGTCGCCGCATCCTGGGGATCACCGTGCCGGGCGCGGTCTTCGTCCGGTCCGGCGGTGCCGCGCGGGACCCGCTGGACGGCGCATCCGGCGCATGGGTCGCGACCACAGACGACGCTGCCGCGCCCGAGGGCGCGTTGAGCCCGTACGACTTCACTCTGCGCCATCTCCACCGGGCGGTGCTGGCGGACACCTCGTGGCTCCGCGAGGCGGACATCGCCGCGACGCTCGAGGAACGCTGGGCGGACCCGCTCGACCCGGTCGCGGATCTCCCGTTGCTGGCCGGCTTCACCACGGTCGTGCGGGCCATGCTCGACGACGGGGTGCCGGTGGTGGCGATGGAGGTTCTGCTTGATGCGTACCGGGGGGCCCGGGACCGGGGCGAGAACATCGACGAGGCGATTCAGAGTCTCCGCGTGCTGCCGGGCGTCCGGCCGCAGTTGCCGGGGAACTCGCCCCGCGGTGAACTGGTGCGCCTCGGCGATGACCTCGAACGGATTCTGCGATCCGCTCTCGTCGATGCGGGTGACCAGCACATCCTCGTACTCGACGCACGGGACGCGTACACGGTTCTCGATGTGCTCCGCCAGGAATTCGAGGATCGCCGACCGGATGAGCGGCGAACTCTGCTCACCACGGATCCGCTGGTGCGCCGCTATCTACGGCTCCTGGTCAGAACCGAATTTCCCTGGCTGCACGTCATCGCGGATGCCGAGCTCCTCGGCCGACGTACGGTCGGCCGCACAGTGACATCGACGGATGCCAAGGATCTGTCATGAGGGAAAGCCGCGCCACCGGCGAAGCCGAATCCGCCGACACGATCACAGTCGAGATCGGGTTGCCGGCAACCGCGGATCCATCCGGGACAGCACCGATCGAGGCCGCGGTGCGAAGCACCGTACAGCGACTGGTCACCGACCTCGCCCTGCCGCTCTCGCCACGGGTAGAGGTGGCTATCAGTACCGCGGAGCGGCTCCTGATGCACATCAATGGACGCCGGTGCCGCATGGTCGAACGACGCTACTTCGCATCGCTCGACCAGTCGTTGCACGCCCGGCTCGCCGACGCGGTGGACACAAGCCCGGAGCTGTTGCTCACCCCGGCGGTGATCGCGGCGCTGTGGTCCGGGTGGGGTGGGACGACGAGTCGGCCACCGGAGGCGTTCGCCGCCACACTGCGCTCACTCGTTCGCCATCGTGTGCGCCCCGACCGGTTGGCCATTACCACGGCCATGTGGTCCGACGACCAGGCCGGCCGGGCATTCGAGGATGCCATGTGCGAGGCGAGCGCACCCTTGACCATCATGGTCGATCAGCTGACGCATATCGAGATCAACAAGGATGAGGAGCAGGTAAGCGCGGATACCGCGTGGCTGGCCGAAGGAGTGTTCGTGGAACTCGGGGTCGTGCTCGGACGGCCGCGCGTCGACCTCGACGAGAGTCTTCCGCCGTACCACTCCACCGTGAAGATCAACGACTGCCGGCTGAACACACAACCTGGGATCCGCCCCGGCACAGCCTTGGTAAACGACACCGCGGGGAGACTCAAGGCAATTGACGTGGACGCCAAGCCGGTTACGAACCCCTCGACCGGGCAGCCTGCCGCCGTGGTCGCCACCAGGCATATGGCCTTGCTCGAGGCGGCCGGCCACACGACGTGGACGGTGTTGGGCACTGTCATCCTGGTGGCCGCGGCACAGGTCCGGCGCCATGCGTGCGCGCTGCTCAGCCGTGACGTCGTCGAATGCCAGCTCGGCACACTGGCCGACACCGCCGCCGCGATGGCTGCGTCGCTGGGCGGGGCGGACGCACTCACACCCGTCATGCGGGACCTTGTGTCGGAGGGCGTCAACGTACGTGATCTGACCGGTATCGTCGGATCGCTGTATCGCGCGCCGACAATGCCCGCCTGGGTGGACGAGCGTGTGGTCATCGCACCAGCGTCCTACCGGCCAGGGCTGCCCGACGCTCCGGAGCTGGGGAACACCGGGCTGGTGTCCTCCGTGGAGGCCGTGCGCATGGCCTTTGCACCCGCTGTCTCGTCCAAGTTCGCAGGCAGTGCCAAGACCCTGGTGGTGTACCTGCTGGCATCACAGATCGAGGTCCGGCTGAGTGATCCCACACCTTACTCGGAGGCCGAACGTGACGATCTGATCGGCCTCATCATGGAGGAAATGCGATTCTTGCCACCAACAGCGCTGGTGCCCGGAATCCTCACCCGGGTCGCTGCACGCCGGAGACTGCGCGAGCTCATCCGGGCCGAACTGCCACAGGTGCCCGTGCTCTCGTACCGCGACATCGACCCTGAGTTCAATGTCCAGCCGATCGCGCGGATCGGCTGACGTGGCTTACTTGGACGTGTTCTTGAAGCAGCCCTCGATGATTTCGAGCGTCGTCGACTTGTAGACGCTACTACCGCATGACGGGCATGATCCTTGTGGACTCCTCGACAGCACGACGGTCTTGCCCTGAACGAACCTCGCAATCGAGATCCGTGGGGAGTACCGCTCACCACATGGGCAGATGCCGAACTCCATTGCCATACGCCTGCCTCGCCCCCACTTGACGCGCGCGTTCCGATCGACGACATAGACCAATGAGCGCCGACAAATCAACAAGACACATCGATCACTCAAGCACAGAACCCTGACAGGGTGGTCTTGTAGATAGCACCGTCTAGCGCATCCGAAGTAGCCAGTACGTACGCCGACACTGATCCGCTCCTGCAAGCAGGAGACCATTCCAACTCGCGTTTAGCGACGTTGCAGCACGTCGGAGACCTCTACTGCCGGGGCAGCCAATGCTCGACATGGAGCAGTCGCCACACCCTGCTGTGCCGTGACTCCTGCCCATCCCTCCTGGCACCCACATGCGGCCAGATCTAATTACGCGTCAATAGGGTCAGCAACGGGTCAGCGAGAGTCTGATTAGACCTGGTCACAGACGCTAAGCCTGCAAGTACCGACACCCAGCCGAGACGGCCAACAAGAAGGCGCGGCCACCCCCTCCGCCGCACAGAACCGGAGATGATGACCGCGCCTCGCTGTCACTAGCGCCAGACACATAGCCCCAGTTCAGCGCACCCGCCCCCGTGGTTTCAGCGCCACCGGCGGCAGCTCGGGTGCGGCCAACGGGCCACCGTCGTAGCCCTTGACCTCGCCGAAGCGGGAGCTCTCCATCCAGTCCTTCCGAGCCTCCTCGATTTCCTCATGCGACCGTCCGATGAAGTTCCACCACATGACGATCTCCTCCTCGAACGGCTCGCCGCCGAGGAGCATCAGCCCGGCGCCGGATTCGGCCCGCAGCGGGAGTTCCGTACGGCCGCAGCCGAGGTAGAGCATCGAGCCCGGCAGTACGGGCACGCCGTCGACATGCGCCTCGCCGGACATGGCGAGCACGGCGTACTCGAAGTCGGGGTCCAGCGGCAGGCTCGTCTCGGTCCCCCTGGCGAGCGCCAGATCGGCGCCGACGATCGGGGTGTATGTCGTCCCGGGCGAGGCGGCGCCGTCGAGGGCGCCGAGGATGACCGTGGCGGTCAGGCCGGGCGCGGTGACGGTCGGCAGCTCGGTGTGGTGCTGGAACTGCGGCTCGACGCTGCGGTGCGCGTCGGGGAGCGCGACCCAGAGCTGGGCTCCGTGGAGGAAACGCGCGTGCGGCTTGGGGCTCTCCTCGGAGTGGCTGATCGCGCGCCCGGAGGTCATCAGGCCGAGTTCCCGGGGGCGGATGGTCGCCAGGCTGCCGGTGCTGTCGCGGTGCAGCACCTCGCCGTCGTGCAGCCAGCTGACGGTCTGGAGGCCCATGTGCGGGTGGGGCGGGACCTGCATTCCGGGCTCGTCGGCGATGTCGTCAGGCCCGTAGTGATCAACGAAGGCCCAGGCGCCGACCATACGGCGGCCGAGGTTGGGCAGCAGTCGGCGGACCTCGGTGGACTCGCCGAGCTGGACTCGGCGGGGGCTGAGAAGTTCACGGACGGGCTCGGCGACGACGAAGCCACGACCGCCGCAGACTGAGAGGGCGGCCTGACGATCGAGATTGCTCATGGCGCTCAACCTATTCCTGTACGGGTGCGAGCCGGCAGCCCCCACGCCCCAAAGGATAGTGGAATATTCAACCATCATTCTATGTTGACTGCACGCAGCAGGATGAGTCCTTGAGGAGGAGGGCAAGTGAACGACAGCTACTACGAGTTCGGCACCGCGGCCGATCGGTGGGACCGCGCACAGATGTTCTTCGACGCCAAGAAGTACATGACGGCAGCCCGCATTCTGGGTGGTCTCGTCGAGGAGGCGCCGGAGCAGATCGCGCCGCGTCTGCTGCTGGCCCGCGCCTACTACCACTCGGCGCGGCTGAGCAAGGCCGAGGCCGAGCTGCGCGCCGTGCTGGAGCTCAGCCCGGTGGAGCACTACTCGCGGCTGATGCTGGGCCGCACGCTGGAGCGGCAGGGGCGGCCCCAGGACGCCGCGCCGCATCTGCGGATGGCCGCGGCGATGTCCGGGGATCCGGTCCCAGAAGGCATCCCGGAAGGCGGTGCTCGCTAGTCGCTGCCCGTCAGGTGAGCAGCCAGGCGATCAGCGACAGCGACCCCATCGACAGCAGCGTGGACAGCAGAACGGTGTCCCTGGCGAGATCGGTGTTCAGGCGGGACGTGTACGGCAATGGGGATGCCCAGATTGGAGGAGTTGACGTACGCCCCCGCCATCGCGCCTATGGCCCGGTCGGCCTGACGCCGCCGGAAGATCCACCGGCCGAGCAGCAGGCCTACGGCGCACACGATGAGGAGGCTGGCCGCGAACACCGCAATGCCCGGGGTGGCCAGATCGGACAGCTGTGACCTGGACAGCGTCAGGAACAACAGCGCGGGCATGGCGAACGCGAAGGCGAATCGGCCCCAGCACGGTCTGCGCTCGACCGCCGAGCACATTGAACCGCGCGGCCGCCCAACCGACAGCGGTGATCGCCCAGATGGGCAGGAAGCTGGAGAGCACGGTCACGCGGCCGGCATGCCCGACGGCGATCATCGCGCCG
This sequence comes from Streptomyces sp. V1I1, assembly GCF_030817355.1. Lineage (NCBI taxonomy): Bacteria > Bacillati > Actinomycetota > Actinomycetes > Kitasatosporales > Streptomycetaceae > Streptomyces > Streptomyces sp. V1I1. The sequence goes on from NZ_JAUSZH010000001.1 coordinate 840,796, forward strand.
CGACTGCCCCCGGCGGCCCGTGGCCAGGTGCGGGACCGGCGTACGCCCCACTGCTCGTCCGGGAGCAAGTGCACACCCTCGGCCGAAAAGTGCTCATCCCAAAGCAGGCCTTGTCACGCTCGGAATTGGCGCGAACATTAAGAGACATGGCGATCGTTGTGCTGGTAGGGACTCTGGACACCAAGGGCGAGGAGTACGGCTGGCTCCGGGACCGGCTGCTGCGGCTGGGAGTTGAGGTCGTGCTCATCGATGCGGGCGTCATCGGGGAGCCCCTTGTGCGGGCCGACATCCCACGCGCCGCGGTGGCCGAGGCAGCGGGCGCCGACCTGGGACTGCTCCGGGAGGAGGGGGACCGCGGCGCTGCCGTGACCACCATGGCCCGCGGGGCCGCCGAGACAGTCCTTCGCCTCTACGCCGAGAACCGGCTGCACGGTGTGCTGGCCATCGGCGGCAGCGGTGGCACCTCGATCGCGACCAGGGCGATGCGGGCGCTGCCGCTGGGCGTACCGAAGCTGATGGTGTCCTCGATGGCCTCGGGCGATGTCTCGCCGTACGTCGGCTCCACCGACATCACGATGATGTACAGCATCGTCGACATCGCCGGGATCAACACCGTCTCGGCACCGATCCTCGCCAACGCGGTGGATGCGATCGCCGCGATGGCCAAGTCATTCGCCGCGGCGTCACGGGCCGTACGGCCGGCGGATCTCAGGGCCGGCAGGAGGCCACTGGTGGCCGCGACGATGGCCGGCGTGACGACACCGGGCGTCGACGCCGCCCGGGAGCGGCTCACCGAACTCGGTTACGAAGTCCTCGTCTTCCACACCAGCGGCTCCGGCGGACGGACTCTGGAGTCACTCGCCGAACAGGGACTGTTCGCCGGCATCCTGGACCTGACGCTCAGTGAGCTCGCCGACGACCTGGTGGGCGGCATCCTGACCGCCGGACCCGACCGGCTCCGGGCCGCCGGGCGCAAGGGCATACCCCAGGTGGTGAGCCTGGGCGCACTGGACATGGTCAAGTTCGGGCCGCTCGACACCCTCCCGGAGCGCTTCCGGGACCGCCAAGTCCGCGTGCACAACCCGTCCATCACCCTCATCCGCACCACCGCGGCGGAGTGCGCCGAGCTGGGCCGCGGCGTCGCCGCGAAACTGCGGGCCGCCACCGGGCCGACGGCGGTGTGCCTGCCCCGGCGCGGGCTCTCCACGCTCGGCGGCCCGGGAGGCCCGTATCACGATCCGCACGCAGACGACGCGTTGTTCACCTCGCTCCGTGACGGGCTACGGGGCAGCACGACCGAAGTGCTCGAATTCGATACCCACATCAACGATCCGGCCTTCGGCCGGGCGGCGTCCGAAGAGCTGCACAGGATGATCAGCGCGCACCGGCCCACCGCGAGCGAGGACCGGGTGGCGTAACCAGGTACCGGGGCCCGGGCGCGGCCGATGGCCCGCACATGCCGGATCCGCCACTGCCGCGATTGCCTCGACTACCTCGATTGCCTTGATTCCTCCACAATGCTCGATTCCTCCATAAAGAGGGCTCAACCGGCACATCGTCGTAACCTGGTAGTACTCACCCTCCACCAGCCTGGGGGAGATCATGGAACTTGGTTTTCTCAAGCCGCTCTTCGACCGTCCAGGCCCCTGGGCCTCTGTGTACATCGACACCACGCGTGCGACCGAGGACGCCCAGAGGCTGCAGAAGCTCCGTGAGCGCTCCGTCGCGTCGCAGCTCATCGACGCGGGCGCAGACGCCTACACCATCAGGGCGCTGATGGACAGGCTCACCCACGAGCCGGTCTCCGGGGCACCACCCGGCCGGGCCCTGTTCGCAGCGGGCGCCGAGGTAGTGCTCGACATACCGCTCAGCGTGACCCCGACCGGCATCGAGGCGACCTGGTCGGTCCTGCCGCACGTAGCGCCGCTGGCCGGCCTGCGGGGCGACGAGCCGTCGTGCCTGGTGGCGTACATCGACCGCACCGGAGCAGATCTGGAGCTGCGCGACGCGCACGGCCGCGAGACCGTGGGGCAGGCGAACGGCAAGGAGCGGGGCCGAGGACAGCGCAGCGTCCCCACGGGCGAGTGGCACTTCCGGAACAAGGTCGAGAACAACTGGAACGAGACCGCCGACACCATCGCGGGCGAGCTCGCCAGGCAGTGGCCCGGCAGCGGCGCACAGTTGCTGGTCCTGACCGGCGACTCCCGCGAGCGCAGGGCGGTGTACAACCGGCTGCCCGAGCGCATCCGGGCCGTTACCGTCGAGGCCGAGAACGGCAGCAGGTCCCCGGGTGCCTCGAAGAGCGTGCTCGACCGGCAGATCGCCCAGGCCTGCGAGGAGTACACGCGCGACCGGCTCCAGAGCGCCCTCGAGCGATTCCGCATCGGACGCGGCAGGCCGGGCGAGCACCGCGCGGCCTCTGTCGACACCGGTCGCGGAGAAGCCGCTGAAGGGGTACCCGCCGTCGTGGACGCTGCCCGGAGCCACCAGGTGGCCACGCTGCTGCTCGGGCAGGACGCGTCCGACGCGGGCCGCGATGTGTGGATCGGGCCCGGCGTCGACGAGGTCGCCGTGCAGCGCGGCCAGGCACAGGCGATGGGCGTCGCCAAGCCCGTACAGGCACGCGCGGACGACGCCCTGCTGCGCTCCGCCGCGGCCTCCGACGCCGAGGTGCTGCTGGTTCCCGAGGGCATGCAGGGCCCGGCGGGCGGGCTGGGGGCGGTGCTGCGCTGGAGCCTCTGAGGTGACCGGCCGCACGGGGTCCCGTAGCGAGGGTCTGCGCCACACGCTCGGCGGGCGGGTTGGCCGTCAGCTGGCTAGCGTGGCAAAAGGGGACCACGCACCGAGCGGGAGGCAGAGCCATGGCCGTACATCCTGAGGGCACGCCGTGCTGGGCTGATGCGATGTTCACCGACGTGGAGGGCGCGAAGAGCTTCTACGGTGACGTGCTGGGCTGGACCTTCGGCGAGGCTTCGTCGGAGTACGGCAATTACACACAGGCGTACGCGAACGGCAAGGCGGTCGCCGCAGTTGTGCCCCCGATGCCGGGCCAGGAAGGCCAGTCGGCGTGGTGTCTGTATCTGGCCTCGCCGGACGTCGCCGCCACCGCCGCGAAGATCCGTGACAACGGCGGCGAGCTGCTGATGGAGCCGATGCAGGTCGGCGATTTCGGGTCGATGCTGCTCGCCCGCGATCCGAGCGGTGTCGTTTTCGGGGCGTGGCAGGCGGGTACGCACGAGGGCTTCGAGGCGAAGGCCGTGCCGGGCGCGTACGTCTGGGGTGAGGTGTTCACCCGGGAGCCCGAGAAGTCGGACGCCTTCTTCCCCGCCGTCTTCCCGTACAGCGTGCAGCGGGTGGAGGACGACGCGATCGACTTCAAGCTCTACAACCTCGGCGACTCCGCGGTCCTCGGGCGCATGAAGATGGACGACGCCGACTTCCCGCCCCAGGTGCCGCCATACCTCAACGTGTACTTCACCGTGGTGAACTGCGACGCGGCGGTGGCGACGGCGACCGAGCGGGGCGGGGTGCTGCGGTTCGGGCCGATGGACAGCCCGTTCGGCCGGTTCGCGGCGCTGAGCGATCCGCAGGGTGCGGCGTTCTCCGTGATCGACATCAACACGACCAAGGGCGACATGCCCAAGACGTCCAACGAGTCCTGAGCCGCCCGGAAGCGAAGCCGGTCTGCACGTCATGCACGTGCAGACCGCGGTCGCCACCTCAGCCTCGATACGACTGCTCAGCCTCGATACGACTCCAACAGGCGCAACCACACCTCGCTGATGGTGGGATACGCGGGCACCGCATGCCACAGCCTGTCGACCGGCACCTCACCCGCCACCGCCACCGTGGCCGAGTGCAGCAGTTCGCCGACGCCCGGGCCCACGAAGGTGACGCCCAGCAGGATTTCGCGGTCGAGGTCGACGACCATCCGCGCGCGGCCTCGGTAACCGTCGCCGTACAGGCTCGCTCCCGCGACCGAGGACAGGTCCTGGTCGACGGCGCGGACGCGGTGGCCCGCCGCCTCGGCCTCCGCGAGGGAGAGGCCCACGGCCGCCGCCTCGGGGTCGGTGAAGACGACCTGTGGGACGGCCGAACGGTCGGCGGTCGCCGCGTGGGCGCCCCAGCGGTCGGTCTCCAGCAGCGGGACGCGCTGCGCCCTCGCCGCGATGGCGGCTCCGGCAATACGGGCCTGGTACTTGCCCTGGTGCGTGAGCAGCGCGCGGTGGTTCACGTCGCCGACCGCGTAGAGCCAGTCGCTGCCCTCGACGCGGCAGCTGTCGTCGACGGGCAGCCAGGCGCCCGGTTCCAGCCCCACCGTCTCCAGACCGATGTCGTCGGTCCGGGGGGCGCGGCCGGTGGCGAAGAGGACCTCGTCGGCCTCGACACGCTCGCCGTCTTCCAGTACGAGAGTGACGGGGCCGGCACCCTCGGAGCGCTCGACGGACTTCACGGAGGTGTTCGTACGGATCTGTGCCCCGCCCTCGGTCAGGGCCTCGGCGACGTGCTCGCCGACGAAGGATTCCATCCGGGGCAGCAGTCCCCCGCCGCGGACCAGCAGGGTGACCTGCGAGCCTAGGGCCTGCCAGGCGGTCGCCATCTCCACGCCGACCACACCGCCGCCGACGACCGCGAGCCGCCCTGGCACGCGAGAGGAGCTGGTGGCCTCGCGGCTGGTCCAGGCCTTCGCGCCGGCGAGGCCCGGGATGTCGGGCAGGACGGCGCGGCTGCCGGTGCACACGACCACGGCGTGCCGGGCGGTCAGGACGTGGTGCTCCCCCTCGGGGCCGTCGACGACGACCTTCTTCGGGCCGTGCAGCCTGCCCTGTCCGCGGTAGAGGCGGGCGCCGATCGAGTCCAGCCAGGCGACTTGGCCGTCGTCCTTCCAATGGGAGGCGTATTCGTCTCGATGGGCAAGGACGGCATCAGCGTCGAGCGGCCCTTGTACCAACTGGCTCAGGCCCGGCGTGCGGCGGGCGTCGGCACGGGCGATCGCCGGGCGCAGCAGGGCCTTGCTGGGCATGCACGCCCAGTACGAACACTCGCCCCCGACCAGTTCACTCTCCACGACCGCGGTGCTCAGACACGCCGCCCTCGCACGGTCCGCCACGTTCTCGCCGACAGGGCCCGCGCCCACCACCACGACGTCGTACTCCACAGGTTCTGTCATAGAGCCAGTCTGGTCCCGGGTGTGCGTCCTGGCCACATGGGCAGGGGCAGGAATAGCACGGCCCCAGGCACCGTTGTCGGGGGCGAGTCCGCCGGACATCAGGAAGAGGTAGCACGTCATGAGCACTGTTGAGCTCACCAAGGAAAACTTCGATCAGGTTGTCACCGACAACGACTTCATCCTGATCGACTTCTGGGCTTCCTGGTGCGGTCCGTGCCGGCAGTTCGCCCCGGTCTACGAGGGTGCCGCGGAGCGCCACCCCGACCTGGTCTTCGCGAAGGTCGACACGGAAGCTCAGCAGGAACTCGCTGCCGCGTTCGAGATCCGCTCCATCCCCACGCTGATGATCGTCCGTGACAATGTCGCGGTCTTCGCCCAGCCCGGCGCGCTGCCCGAGGCCGCCCTGGAGGACGTGATCGGTCAGGCGCGCGCGCTGGACATGGACGAGGTCCGCAAGTCGATCGAGGACGCGCAGGGCGCGGCCCAGGCGGAGGCGGCGGCGGAGGCCTGACGCGCACGGCCAAGGCGTGACACGGACGACCAAGGCCTGACGCGGGCAACCGAGGCCTGACGCGGGCGACCGAGGCCTGACGCAGGCTCGAAGGCTGTCCGGCTCAGCGCTCCAGGACCAGGGCGATGCCTTGGCCCACACCGATACAGAGGGCGGCGACGCCGGTTCCCGAACCGGCCGCCGCCAGCTGGTGAGCGACCGAGCCGGCCAGCCTGGCCCCCGACGCGCCGAGCGGGTGGCCGATCGCGATGGCGCCGCCGCGCGGGTTGACCAGGGACGGGTCCAGATCCGGCCATTCGGCGAGACAGCCGAGCGACTGGGCGGCAAAGGCCTCGTTCAGCTCAAAGGTGGTCAGGTCCGCGAAGGTCCTGCCCGCCTTGGTGAGCGCCCGCCGCACCGCCTCCACCGGACCGAGGCCGAAGAGCTGCGGCTCGATGCCGGTGACGGCGGAGGCGCGGATGCGGGCGAGGGGCTCGCGGCCCGTCGCCCGCAGCCCTTCCTCGTCGACGAGGAGGAGCGCCGCCGCCCCGTCGTTGAGCGGTGAGGAGCTGCCAGCCGTCACTGTGCCGTCCTTGCGGAACGACGGCTTCAGCTTGGCGAGCGCCTCCATGGACGTCGAGTCGCGGATGCATTCGTCGCGCGGCAGCTCCACGCGCTCGTACGCGACGACCTCACCGTCGTACAGCCCTTTGCCCCAGGCCTCGGCGGCCTTCTGGTGGCTGGCGAGGGCGAATGCGTCCTGCTGCTCGCGGGTGATGTCGTGCTTCTCGGCGATGAGTTCGGCGCTCTCGCCGAGCTGGATGGTCCACTGTGCGGGCATGCGCGGGTTCGTCATACGCCAGCCCAGCGTCGTCGAGTAGAGCTGCTGGTGGCCCGCGGGGAAGGCCCGTTCGGGCTTCTGCAGCACCCAGGGTGCGCGGGACATCGACTCGACGCCGCCCGCGATCACGATCGACGCGTCGCCCAGTGCGATGGCGCGGGCCGCCTGGATGACTGCCTCAAGTCCCGAGCCGCACAGGCGGTTGACGGTGACGCCCGGGACGGTGACGGGCAGGCCGGCGAGAAGGACGGCCATGCGGGCGACGTCGCGGTTGTCCTCGCCCGCGCCGTTGGCGTCACCGAGCACGACGTCGTCGATACGGGACGGGTCGAGCTCCGGGGCACGGTCCACGAGCGCTTTGACGACGTGCGCGGCGAGGTCGTCGGGACGTACGGAGGAGAGCGCGCCTCCGAACTTGCCGATCGGGGTGCGGACGGCGTCGACGATGTAGACGTCGCGGATGCTCATCAAAACTCTCCCAGGCTTGGCCGTGCGCACAGCGTTGTTCTCTTGGTGAACCAACGTTCACCATTGGCCCAGCCCGAGTCTCTGCCGGGCGTCGTCCCATGTCAACGGCCACTGTCGACGGCCCGGAGAGGCGCCCATGTGGAGAAGTCGCCGTCAGCGGTCTGCCACGTCGACGACCCGCACGGAGAGTCCGTAGTCCAGCTCCGACCCGTCGACGAGCAGCGCCTCGACCGTGCGCGTCGCAGGGTCGATGTCAGCCACCACACCCTCACCCTCATAGCGCGGATAGCCGGAGGAGCCGTGCCGACCCGTGGCCTCCACGACGGCGGAGCGGATGGCGCTCTTGGCCAGGGAAGCGGCATCGCGGCCCTCGACATGCTCGGGCACCACCAGGATCTCGAAGCGCTGCGGGTCAGTACTCATGCAAGTGACGCTAGACACGCACCGCCCGGCGCGCATGTCGTCACTGCGGCGACCTGGGGCCGCATGCCGACTTCACGCCACTTCACGCCAGACCGGGGCCGCCGGGCTGAGGCGCCCCGGGTCAGCTGGACTCGCGGTGGAGAGCCCGCGCCCCCATCAGGCCGTGCCGCTCCGGCTCGGCACCCGGGTCGCGTACGACGCGGTCGACGAGTTCGGCCAGCCGCTGACCGGTCGCCATGTCGATCCGCACGGTGCTGAGCCGGGGCCGCAGCAGTCTGCCGAGCAGCAGATTGTCGGCGCCCACCACGGCGGTCTCGCCCGGGACTTGGATGCCCGCGTCCTGGAGAGCGCGCATGAGCAACATGGCGTACTCGTCGTTGTACGCGTAGACCGCGTCGAGGCCGAACTTGCGCCAGCGGGCGGCGAGCTGGGCCGCCGACTCCTCGTCGTACGACAGGGGAAGCGGCTCGATCCGGGCGCCGGTGCCCGCCGCGGCCCGCCGGGCGCCCTCCAGGCGGGGGTCGGAGAAGAGCTCCAGGCCCGGCTCCTGCGGCATGACCACGCCGATGGCGCGCCGGCCGCGCCCGAGCAGGTGGGTCACCGCGCAGCTGCCGATCTCGCTCTGGTCCATGACGAGGGAGTGCGCGCCCTGGACGCGGTGCGGGCCGAGGGTTATGACGGCTTTCGCGCCGGAGCGCTTGAGGACGTCGACGCCGTGCGGGGTGAGCGCGACCTCGCCGAGCGAGACGACCGCGACGGGACGCAGCTCCGCCCAGGCGCGGGCGGCCTCGTCGCCGTCGAGACCGAGGCTGCCGTACTGCACGACGGTGTAGTCGAGCCGGCGCAGCGCCCACTGGAGCTCGTTGAAGAAGCGGCTGTAGAGCGGGCCGACCGGGACGTGGGCGGTGGGCAGCAGCACCATCCGGGTGTGCCCGGCGCGCAGACTGCGGGCCGCGGCGTGGGGCACATAGCCGAGTTCCTCGGCGGCCTCGCGGACGCGCCTGCGGGTGGGCTCGCTGATCCGTACGGCCGAGGTGTTGTTGAGCACGTACGAGACGGTGGCTCGGGAGACTCCGGCCAGCCGGGCGACGTCGGCGCTGGTCGGAACGGGGCGTTCTGCGGATTGCTTGGGTGTCTGACTCATCGCCCTGGGCATCTTTCCAGACCAGTTCCGCACGGGGTTCTGGAGGATGGCCTGAAACGAGTGCTGGACAGTGTCCTACCGTGAGGCGGTGACAGTCTTCCCCCGTGCATCCGGTGCACCAGACGCCTACGACGGCCCCTCCGACCTGCCCGGCAGTAGCGGCCCCGCGGCCACTACCGAGGCCGATCCTGTCGAGGTGGGCCCGGTCCGCACCTCGTACGCCCCGGACAGCGACGGCGATCCCGATCCCGGCGAGATCGTCTGGACGTGGGTGCCGTTCGAGGAGAACGACGGGCGGGGCAAGGACCGTCCGGTCCTGGTGGTGGCCCGCGAGGAGGCCGGCACGCTGCTCGCCGTGCAGCTCTCCAGCAAGCGCCACGACCGGGACCGCGAGTGGGTGCCGATCGGCGTCGGGCCGTGGGACCGGGCCGGACGCGAATCTTGGGTCGACCTCGACCGGGTGCTGCGGGTGCACGAGGACGGCATGCGCCGCGAGGCCTGCGCGCTCGACCGGCCCCGCTTCGACGTGGTCGTGCGGCGGCTTCAGGAACGCTACGGCTGGAGCTGACCGAACGGCTTGAGCCGGCCCGCGAAGGTCCGCCGGAAGGCCCCCAGCGTGGCCGCCCCGGCCGTGCGGTCGAGGACCGCGAAGACGACCTGCTCGAAGTGGCCCACGAACCGGCCACCGTCGGTGAGCAGTGCGTGGAAGGCGCCCGCGACCGCCGCGGGGTCGTTGCGGAAGACCCCGCAGCCCCAGGCCCCCAGCACGAGGCGCCGGTAGCCGCGCTCGGCCGCCGTCTCCAGGACCCGCTCGGCGCGGACGGCGATGGCGGCCGGGATGCGGTGCGCCTCGTCGGGGGTGCGGCTGGTGATCACCCCGGCGTTCGGCGCGGGCGAGGTCAGGAATCCCACGGTGTACGGAGCGTCCAGGAGCCGTCCGCGGTCGTCGCGGAAGACCGGGACGCCGGGCGAGTGGATCACCCGATCGGTGTAGAACGGACTGCGGTCTGCGCGGTGGTGGTCGTAGAACTCGGGGGCGCGCAGCAGCGTGGCGTACAGCGCCGAGGCCCGGCAGAGCGCCTCTTCCTGGGCCTGTGCGCCGTTCAGATAGCCGCCGCCGGGGTTGCGTGCCGATGCGAAATTCAGGACGGCGACCGGTGCCGCGTCCGCGGAGGTGAGCCGGCGGGCGGCTTCCGTGCTGCTCTCGCCCGTGACCTCGAAGGACGTCGTACGGTCCGTGTCCGCGGTGACCTCCACCGCCTCGGGTCCGTACATCCTCGTGCCCACCAGCGCGGCGGCCAGCTCCCGCCCGATCTCCACCTTCCGACCGTCGAATGCCAGGTAATGGCCCGTTTCGACGATGTCTTCGGTCTGCTTCGCGATCCCCCGCAGTCGTGCACTCATGCCGGACATCGTCCTGATCGGCCGGGGCCACGGCAATCGATTTCCTTACGTCCCGCGGACATCACAAGCACTCTTGTGCGAACCAGCGGGCGTGGCTTTAGGTTGGCAGAGTGCCTTCGCGACTGGAGGAGCAGATCATGCACCCACCCGATGCCGACGACTTCGGCCGGCCGATCGACCTGGATGAAGCGGAGGACCTGCTTCGATGTATTTGCTTCAAGAACGGCCCGCCCCGCACCGTCGGCGTGGAGGTCGAATGGCTCATTCATGAGCTGGAGCGGCCCGAGCGCCCCGTCCCCGCCGACCGCATCGCCGCAGCCCACGACCAGGTACGTTCGCTACAACTGAAATCGGCCCTCACTTTCGAGCCAGGCGGCCAGCTGGAGCTCAGCTCCCTCCCCGCCGCCTCCCTGATGGAGTGCATCGACTCCACCGCCGCCGATCTGGACGCCGTACGATCCGCGCTCCGCCCGGCAGGCCTCACTCTCACCGGACTCGGCCTCGACCCCTGGCATCCGCCGCGCCGACTGCTCCACGAACCCCGCTACGACGCCATGGAGGCGTATCTGGACCGGACGGGTCCGGCCGGCCGCGCCATGATGTGCACCTCAGCCTCCACCCAGGTGTGCCTCGACGCGGGCGAGGAGGAGCCGGGACCCCTCGGGTACGGCAGACGCTGGCAGCTCGCGCATCTTCTGGGCGCCGTGCTGATGGCGGCGTTCGCCAACTCGCCTGCACAGCAAGGGCGTTACACCGGCTGGCGGTCGACCCGGCAGGCCGTGTGGGCCGCGCTCGACGACCTACGGCCCGTGGCGCCGCCGCTGGACCAGGAGCCGCGCTCCGCCTGGACCGCCCATGCGCTGGACGCCCCGGTGATGTGCGTCCGGACGGCCGAGGGGTCGTGGGAGCTGCCCGACGGCCTCACCTTCCGCCAGTGGCTGCGCTCGGGGAATCTGCGCCGGCCGACCCGGGAGGACCTCGACTACCACCTGACCACCCTCTTTCCGCCCGTAAGGCCGCGTGGCCATCTCGAACTGCGCATGATCGACGCCCAGTCCGGCGAGGACGGCTGGCTGGTGCCGCTCGCCGTCACCACCGCCCTGTTCGACGACGCCGAGGCGGCGGAGACGGTCTATCGCACCGTCAAACCGCTGGCTGAGTACGCCGGTTCGCTGCCGGCGCCGCGCAATCCGCTCTGGGTCAACGCCGCCCGGCACGGGCTGGCCGATCCCGAGCTGCACGCGTCGGCCGTGACCTGTTTCGCCGTCGCCCTGGAAGCACTCCCCCGCATCGGCGCGTCCGACGCCGTGCTGGGGGCCGTCGCCGCATTCAATGAGCGCCATGTCCTGCGGGGCCGATGTCCCGCCGACGATCTGCGCATCTCCTCCCTCGGGAAGGAACTGAGCACATGACCGAAGACCTCCGGCGCCGCGCCCTCGATGCGCTGACCGCCGCCCGAGCCCGTACGGCCACGCTCACCTCGTGCGTCGACGACCATGAACTGACCGCCCAGCACTCTCCGCTGATGTCCCCGCTGGTCTGGGACCTGGCCCACATAGGCAACCAGGAGGAGCAGTGGCTGTGGCGCACCGTCGCCGGGCGTGAGGCGCTGCGGCCCGAGATCGACTCCGTCTACGACGCCTTCGAGCATCCGCGTGCCCTGCGGCCAACGCTGCCGCTGCTCGCCCCTGCCGAGGCACGCGTGTACGCATCCGACGTACGGGGCCGGGTCCTCGACGTCCTCGACCGCACCCCGTTGGAGGGCGGGCCGCTGGTCGACGCCGCCTTCGCCTTCGGGATGATCGCCCAGCACGAACAGCAGCACGACGAGACGATGCTCATCACCCACCAGCTGCGCAAGGGCCCGGCCGCGCTCACCGCGCCCGAGCCGCCGGGCGGCAGCGCGCGGGGCCTGCCTGCCGAGGTCCTGGTGCCGGGCGGCCCGTTCACCATGGGCACATCGACCGAGCCGTGGGCGCTGGACAACGAACGGCCCTCGCACCAGCGTGTCGTGCCGCCGTTCTTCATCGACACGGTGCCGGTGACCTGCGGCGCGTACCAGGCCTTCATCGAGGACGGCGGCTATACGGACCCCCGCTGGTGGGCGGCCGATGGCTGGGACCAGATCCGACAGCACGACATCGGCGCACCGCTGTTCTGGCGGCGCGAGGGCGGGCAGTGGCTGCGCCGCCGCTTCGGGGTGACCGAGCCGGTGCCCGCCGACGAGCCGGTGCTGCATGTGAGCTGGTACGAAGCCGATGCGTACGCCCGCTGGGCGGGGCGGCGGCTGCCCACCGAGGCCGAGTGGGAGAAGGCCGCCCGCCACGATCCCGACTCGGGCCGCTCCCGCCGCTTCCCGTGGGGCGACGAGGATCCGGCGCCGGCACACGCCAACCTCGGCCAGCGCCATCTGCGGCCCGCCCCGGTGGGCAGCTATCCGGAGGGTGAATCGGCGCTCGGCGTACGGCAGTTGATCGGCGATGTGTGGGAGTGGACGTCGAGCGACTTCCTGCCCTACCCGGGGTTCGCCGCCTTCCCCTACCGGGAGTACTCCGAGGTGTTCTTCGGCAGTGCGCACAAGGTGCTGCGCGGCGGTTCGTTCGCCGTCGACGCGGTGGCCTGCCGTGGCACGTTCCGCAACTGGGACCTGCCGGTGCGCCGGCAGATCTTCGCCGGGTTCCGCACGGCGCGGGACGCGGCTCCCGGGGAGGCGTCGTGAGCGCGCGGACGGCGCTCCGCGCGCCGCTGCCGGGACGCCTGCTCTGCCGAGGGGGCGAGCGCTGATGTGCCGCCATATCGCCTTCCTCGGACCCGAACTGCCGCTCGGGCAACTGCTGGTCGAGCCCGCCCACGGCCTGTTCCGGCAGTCCTGGGCGCCTCGTCACCAGCGGTACGGAACCGTCAACGCCGACGGATTCGGCGTCGGCTGGTACGCCGAGGGGGATCCGGTGCCCGCCAGATACCGGCGGTCGGGCCCCATCTGGGCGGATCTCTCCTTCACCGATCTCGCCCGGGTGGTCCGCAGCGGGGCCGTGCTCGCGGCCGTCCGCGACGCCACCGTGGCCGGCGCGGACGGTGAGGCGGCGGCCGCACCATACGCCGCCGGGCCCTGGCTGTTCAGCCACAACGGTGCGATCAGGGGCTGGCCCGCCACACTGGCTCCGCTCGCGCTGTCGCTGCCCGCCGCCGAACTGCTGTCGCTGGAGGCGCGCTGCGACTCCGCGCTGCTGTGGGCGCTGGTGCTGCACCGGCTGCGCGACGGCGACGAGATGGGCCAGGCGCTGGCCGACACGGTCCGCGAGGCCGCCGAGGCGGCGCCGGGATCCCGGCTCAATCTGCTCCTCACCGACGGCGAGACGATCGCGGCGACGGCGTGGGGCGACACCCTCTGGTATCTCGCCGAGCCCGGCCGCCGCACGGTCGTGGCCTCCGAGCCGTACGACGACGATCCCCACTGGCGCGAGGTTCCCGACCACACCCTGCTGGCCGCGACCCGCACCGATGTCCTGCTGACCCCGCTCAAGGAGCCCACTGCGTGAGCCCGTTCCTGCTGACCCGCACCCTGCCCGAGGACGCCACGGATGCCGCTCTGCGCGCCGATGTGCTGCACGGGCTGACCCGTACGCCCAAGGAACTGCCGCCCAAGTGGTTCTACGACGCCCTGGGCAGCGAACTCTTCGAGGAGATCACCCGGCTGCCCGAGTACTACCCGACCCGTGCCGAGCGGGAGATCCTCGTCGCCCGCGCTCCCGAGATCGCCGCCGCGACCGGTGCACGCACCCTGGTGGAGCTGGGCTCGGGATCCTCTGAGAAGACCCGGCATCTGCTGGACGCACTGCCCGCGCTGGACAGCTATGTGCCGGTCGATGTGAGCGAGAGCGCGCTGACCGGCGCGGCCGAGGGGCTGCTCGCCGAGCGTCCAGGGCTGAATGTCCACGCTCTGATCGCCGACTTCACCCGCGGTCTCGCGCTGCCCGGCACGCCGGGACCGCGGCTGGTCGCGTTCCTCGGCGGCACCATCGGCAATCTGCTGCCCGCCGAGCGCGCGGTGTTCCTGCGTTCCGTGCGGTCGCTGCTGGACCCCGGCGACGCGCTGCTGCTGGGGACGGATCTGGTGAAGGACGAGGAGGTCCTGGTCAGGGCGTACGACGACGCGTCGGGGGTGACGGCCGCGTTCAACAAGAACGTGCTGTCCGTCATCGCCCGGGAGCTGGGCGCGGACGTCGACCCCGGCGACTTCGATCATGTGGCTGTTTGGGACCGGGAGCAGGAGTGGATCGAGATGCGGCTGCGGGCGCGCTCCGCGCTGACCGTGAAGATCCCCGAGCTGGATCTGGCGGTGTCCTTCGAAGCGGGCGAGGAGATGCGTACGGAGGTGTCGGCGAAGTTCCGTCAGAAGGGTGTGCGCAGGGAACTGGCGGCTGCTGAACTCGAGTTGACGAAGTGGTGGACGGACACGGAGGGCAGATTCGCACTGTCCCTCTCGACGGCCAGCTGAGCGGCGCGGGCCAGTGAGCGGCGGTCGGGGTGGCTCCCCGCGGGGATGGGCGGCAGCAGCCGGACCTCCGCGGTGAGCCCGCCGGCCGCCACGACCCGCCACAGGGACGCGGTCAGCGGGTCCTCCCCGACGAACGCGGCCGCTCCGGTGGGCAGATAGTTGATTCGTACGGGCTGGACGGCGGCGTCGGCGTCCAGCGCGGCCTGGAAGACGGCGTGCCGGAAGCGGCCCTGGGCGCGGCCGCACCAGGTGGAGCCCTCGGGGAAGGCTATGACGCGGGCGCCGCTGCCCAGCGCGGACGCCATCTCGCGGACGGTGGCGGGCAGCGTACGGAGCCGGTCGCGCTCCAGGAAGAGGGTGCCGCCCCGGGCGGCGAGCGGCCCGAGCACCGGCCAGCGCCGGATCTCGCTCTTGGCCAGCATCCGTCCGGGCAGGGCCGCCGCGATCAGCGGTATGTCCAGCCAGGAGATGTGGTTGGCGACGACGAGGGACCCCCGGGGGCCGTACGGCCGGCCGACGACCCGTATGCGTACGCCGAAGGCGCGTACCACCGCACGCGCCCAGCAGCGGGTCATGGCGTCCCGCACCCGGGTCCCGAGGAGGACGCCGAGCAGCACGGCCACCGGCGCGAAGAGCAGACCCGCGAGCACGGCAAGCGTCCCGGCCAGCAGCCGGGCGGCGGCCGTGAACGCGCCGGCCGCCGGTCCGTGGTGTGTCGCGCAGCCCCCCGGGGTGCAGGGCGCGCTGGGCAGCCAGACGCTCATCGCACGGGGGCGAGGGAGAGGAAGTGCCGCAGGTAGCGGGGGTTGGTGCGGCGCAGTGAGAGCAGCACGTACAGGTCCGCGACGCCGAAGTCGGGGTCGTGGGCGGGCGCGCCGCACACCCAGGCGCCGAGCCGCAGATAGCCGCGGAGCAGGGCGGGCAGCTCGGTGCGGCCTTCGGAGCGGGTGACGGAGTCGGGGTTCCAGAGCTTGTGGGGGGTGACCCAGTACTCCTCGGGGGCGAGGTTCTTGGCCTTCACGGTGTCCCAGGTGGCGGCCGCGAGGGTGCCGCCGTCCGCGAGCGGGATGGAGCAGCAGCCGGCCAGCCAGGTGTGGCCGGTGCGGGTCATGTAGCGGGCGAGCCCGGCCCAGATGAGGGCGATGACGGCGCCGTTGCGGTGCAGCGGGTGGACGCAGGAGCGGCCGACCTCGACGAGGTCGTCGCGGATCGGTGCCAGACGGGTGAGGTCGAACTCGGTCTCGGAGTAGAGCCGGCCTGCCACCTTGGCGCGCTCGGGCGGCAGCACCCGGTAGGTGCCGACGACCTCGCCGGTCTCCGCCTCGCGCACGAGGATGTGGTCGCAGTACGCGTCGAAGGCGTCGATGTCCAGACCCGGCTCCGGGCCCTCGAGCCTGGCGCCCATCTCACCGGCGAACACCTGGTGGCGCAGGCGCTGCGCGGCCCGTACGTCGTCCTGGTCCCGGGCGAGGGAGACGACGTAGCGGGGCTGGTCGCCCTCGGCGAGCGGCGTGAGGGCGGGCGCGGGCGCCGAGAACTGCGCGGGGAGGGAAGCGGCGACTGGGGCGGGGACGACGGTTGGCGATGCGGGCATGACGCTCTCCTGTGCCGGACGGTAGGGGGCGGACCGCGGGTGCGGCGGCCCGGCTCCTTACTTCTTCCGTGGTCGGCTGGATTCGACATGACCGCCCGGCGGAGAGTGGATGTGCGAAGGCTGAATGCCGGGGAATGCGTGCCGTGACAGAGCACGGAGGGTAGCGAGAGGGGACGGCTCAGTGAGGCGCGAGGGCCTCGGTGATGCGCGCGGATGCGATCCGCGCCGCGCGCCTGGGCTCCTTGCCCTGCAGAACGGCCGTCATATAGGGCTTGATCGGGTTGTCGGCCTCGACATCGGCCCACTGCGGCGAGTTGGGCGTCGCCCTGCCCCGCGCGGCGCCGGCGGCCATCGCCGCGGTGCTCTCCTCGCCCTCGATGACGCCCGCGAGGGTCGTCTTGTTGGGTACGTAGTGCATGGTGCGGGCGAGGTCGGTCTGCCACTTCTCGCCCGCCAGCGCCTTGACGACCTCGATCGCGGCGGTCCGCTCGCGCGCCTTCTCGGGCACGATCAGATCGGAGCCGCCGGTGAAGACGGCGCCGGGCGCGGCGGCCGTCTTGCCCGGTACGGCGAAGAAGCCGAGCTTGCCCTGGAGATCGGGGTTGTTCTTCTCGATGAGGGTCGCGGAGCTGGGCACCGCGATCATCTGGGCGACATTGCCTCTGGCGAAGACTTCGGCCTGCGGCGGGGTCTCCTCGTCCGCGTTCTTGGGCCCGCTGCCGTGCGCCTGGAGCTTCTTGTAGAACGCCATGCCGCGCAGCGCCGCCGGGGTGTCCAGCGCCCCCTGCCATTCGCCGCCCTGGTCGACGGCGAGATCCCCGCCCTCGTCCCAGATGAAGCCGGCGAGGGTGTACCAGTCCTGGCCGGAGAGGTAGATGCCCTGTGTGCCGCCGCGGTTGAGTCTTTCGGAGTCTTTGAGCCACTGGGCGCGGGTTCTGGGGGGTTGTGTGATCCCGGCGTCGGCGAAGAGGTCCTTGTTGTAGATGACGACGCGGTTGGCCGCGTACCAGGGAATGCCGTACTGCGAGCCGTTGATGCTGCCCGGTTCGGCGAGTCCTGGCAGCCATTCCTCGTTGCCGAGGTCCCGCACGGATTCGAGGGTGAGGTCCCGCAGTGCGTCGCTCTCGGCGTACTGGGCGACCTGGGTGTTGCCCACCTCGATGACGTCCGGCGTCTTCTCGCTCTCCAGCGCGGCGGTGACCTTTTTGCCGATGCCGGTCCACTCCTGGAAGGTGAACTCCAGTCGTATGGAGGGGTTGTCCTTCTCGTAGGCGGTGGTGAAGCGTTTCAGGAAGTCGTCGGAGACGCTGTCCTTCATCAGCCAGATCCGGACGGTGCGGGTCTCGGGCCCGCCGAGGACGCCGCAGCCGCTGAGCGTGAGCGCGGACACGAGTACGACTGACAGGATGACGGACAGGTTGTGAGAGCGCTTCTTCACGGAGGTCACCTTCGGCGTGGGAGCACGGGAGTGTGAGCCCGACGTGGGGGGAAGCGCGCTCCGCGCTCGCACGGGTGTGACGGAGTTTGGTCTGTACCAAAGGACCGGTCAAGCCCCGGAAGGTGTGGCGGGGTCCGGCCGCGGGGCGGACGCGCACCTGGCGTCCGCCCCTTGAAGCGTGATCACTGGCCGGGGACGGTGTCGGCGAGGCCGTTGCCAGGGGCGTAGTGCACCCAGTCGCGGTCGGCGAGCGCCGCGAGCGCCACCCGGCCGGCCTCGTCGGTGGCGGCCGGGTCGCCGTCGGCGACGACGACCACGAACTCCTCCGTTCCCAGCTCCCGTACGGGACCGCCCCACGAGCCCGGCGCGGGCCCGACAGCGAGGTCGGCACGGCCCGCGGTCATCGCGTCGACGAGGGCGTCGGTGTGGGCGAACTCCAGCAGCCGGATACGAACGCCGGGGTGCTGCTCACGCCAGGCGCGCAGGACCGGCGGCAGCACGCCGAGCGTGACGGAGTACACCGCGGCCACCTGGATCTCACCGCCGTCGAGGCCGACGGCACGGCGGGCGGCGGTACGGGCCCGCTCGGCGTCGGCGAGTGCGGCGCGGGCGTGCGGCAGCATGGCACGGCCCGTCGGCGTCAGCCGGACGGCGCGTGGCAGGCGTTCGAGCAGGGGGCCGCCCGCATCCCGTTCCAGTGCGCGGACCTGGTGGAACAGGGCGGGCTGGGAGACGTGCAGAAGCTCGGCCGCCCGGGTGAAGGAGCCGGTGTCGACGACGGCGACCAGGTATTCGAGCTGCCGGAGTGTTGCCATGACCAAGGGCTATGGCAGCGATGGAAGGCAAGCCCTGGACGTATGAGTGGCGGGCGCTGAGCGCCTGGCCGACGAGGACGCCAATCGCCGTGCCCGCACCGCGCGGCCAGACGTCTTCGACCACCTGGTCCCACGGCCGTGGCCGCCCCGCCCGGAATCCCGCACACCCGCCCGAATGGCCCAACCTCCTTGCCGCACCGCCGAGATGGGCGTCGGGTCCGGTGGAGGGAGTTGCGAGTCCGAGCCTCTATGGTGGATGCCATGTCCACCCCTGAGCTGATCCGCATCGTCTCCCGCGACTCGCCCATGGCGCTCGCCCAGGTGGAGCGCGTGCGCACCGAACTGGCCGCGCTTCACCCCGGCATCCGCACTGAGGTCGTCCCGGTCAAGACGACCGGGGACAAGTGGATGGGCGACCTCTCCCTGGTCGAGGGGAAGGGCGCGTTCACCAAGGAGGTGGACGCCGCCCTGCTGGCCGGCGAGGCGGACCTCGCCGTGCACTGCGTCAAGGACGTGCCCGCCGACCGGCCGCTGCCCGCCGGCACGGTCTTCGCCGCCTTTCTCAAACGCGACGACATCCGCGACGCCCTCATCCATCCCGCGGGGCTCACTCTCGACGAGCTCCCGGCAGGGACGCGGATCGGCACATCCTCCGTACGCCGCAGGGCCCAGCTCGCCGCCTCCCACCCGCAGCTCGAGTGCGTACCGATGCGCGGCAACGCCAACCGCCGCCTGGACAAGCTCGCCCACAGCGAGGCCGACGCGCTGCTGCTGGCCGTTTCCGGCCTCGAGCGCATCGGCCGCACGGATGTGATCGCCGAGGTCCTCGCGCCCGAGGTGATGTGTCCGCCGATCGGCGCGGGCATCCTGGCCCTCCAGTGCCGCGAGGGCGACACCGACGTGATCGACGTCGTCAGCGGCCTCGGTGACCCCGACGCCCACCGCGAGGCCACGGCGGAACGTATGTTCCTGCACGTTCTCCAGGGTCACTGCAACAGCCCGATCGCCGGTTACGCCAAGTCCGAGCGCAGCGGCGATCTCTCCCTGCGCGCCTGCGTGTTCACTCCCGACGGCAAGACGGTCCTCAACGCGCACGAATGGGCCGGCCCTCTCGACCCGGCCACCCTCGGCACCTCCGTCGCCGTCACCCTCCTCCGCCAGGGCGCACGAGACTTGATCGACTCCATCGCGCACTGACACACCGAGGCCGGACACGGCCCGGCCTCAGGCGGACTTCTCCCGGCGCTCCCCCGCCCCACCCGGCTGCTCACGCGGCACCAGGGTCGGGTTGACGTTGTCGAGCACGGTGTCGCGGTCGACCACGACGCGGGCCACGTCGTCCCGGCTCGGCACCTCGTACATCACATTGAGCAGAACCTCTTCGAGGACCGCGCGGGCCGCCCGGGCACCGGTACGGCGGAGCAGGGCCTGTTCAGCGATCGCGCCGACAGCCTCGTCCGTGAACTCCAGCTCGACGCCGTCGAGTTCGAAGAGCTTCTGGTACTGCTTGATCAGCGCGTTGCGCGGCTCGGTGAGGATCCGCGTCAGCGCCGTATGGTCGAGCGGCCGGACGGTCGACACCATCGGAAGCCGGCCGACGAACTCCGGGATCAGCCCGAACTTCAGCAGGTCCTCGGGCATCACCTCGGCGAAGGCGTCCCGGTCCGCCCGCTCCTGAGCGTTGGGGATCGCGGCCGCGAACCCGATGCCCTTGCGCGCGGCCCGCTGCTCGATGATCCGCTCAAGACCGGCGAACGCTCCGCCGACGATGAACAGCACATTGCCCGTGTCGATCTGGATGAACTCCTGGTGCGGGTCTTTGCGTCCGCCCTGCGGCGGGACTGAGGCCGTCGTGCCCTCCAGCATCTTCAGCAGCGCCTGCTGAACGCCTTCGCCGGAGACGTCCCGGGTGACCGACGGGTTCTCGCTCTTGCGGGCGACCTTGTCAATCTCGTCGATGTAGATGATGCCGGTCTCGGCCTTCGCGACGTCGTAGTCAGCCGCCTGGATCAGCTTCAGCAGGATGGTCTCGACGTCCTCGCCGACGTAGCCGGCCTCGGTGAGCGCGGTTGCGTCGACGATCGCGAACGGTACGTCGAGCATCCGGGCGAGCGTTTGAACGAGGTAGGTCTTGCCGCAGCCGGTCGGGCCGATCAGCAGGATGTTGGACTTGCCGAGTTCGACCGGCTCTTCCTGCGCGAGGTGCCGCGACTTGGCGCCGCCTTCGGACCGGATGCGTTTGTAGTGGTTGTAGACCGCCACCGAGAGCGTCTTCTTGGCGCTCTCCTGCCCGATGACGTACTGCTCGAGGAACTCGAAGATCTCGCGCGGCCTGGGCAGTTCCTCCCACCCCACCTGAGAGGGCTCGCTCGGCTCGTCGTCGATGAGCTCATTGCAGAGCCCGACGCACTCGTCGCAGATGCACAACCGGTCCGGGCCCGCGATGAGTCTGTTGACCTGCTTCTGGCTCTTCCCGCAGAACGTGCACGCCAGCAAGGAGCCGCCGTCACCGATGCGTGTCACTCGGAAGCGTCCCCTCGCTGGTTACGAGTTGCAATGTCCGGATCATATGACGTCACCATCTGAATGGCGACGGTATCTTGAACCGCGACAGACGGCAACACGGCGATGAGTGAGGGGTAATGGGCCGGCTCAGCAGAGCGGAGCTGCAGCAGCTCAACCGCGCCAAGGTGCTCGCCGCCGCCAGGGACGAGTTCGCCGGGCGCGGCTTCCGCGACGCCAAGGTGGACGGCATCGCCGAGCGCGCCGGGCTGACTCGCGGTGCGGTCTACTCCAACTTCCCCGGCAAGCGGGCCCTTTACTTCGCGGTTCTGGCCGACCTCGCCGAGCGCGCGCCCGAGCCGGCCGCTCCGGATGCGTCGGCTCCGGATGCGGCGCCCGAGCCGGCCGCTCCGGATGCGTCGGCTCCGGATGCGGCGCCCGAGCCGGCCGCTCCGGATGCGTCGGCTCCGGATGCGGCGCACGAGCCGGCCGCTCCGGAGCCGGACAGCACCGTCTTCGAGGCGCTCGGCGCGTTCGCCCGCGCCTGGGTCGCCCGGCTGCCGCTCGCCGACGCCGACACTGACACCGACGAGAAGCGGGGCTCGGCCCGGCTCGGCATGCACCTGATGCCGGAGATCCTCGCCGACGAATCGATTCGGCGCCCGTTCGGGCAGCTGCTGAAGCTGGACGCGATCCTCCTCGGGCTGGCCCTGGAGCGGCTGCGACCGGCCGACGCGCCGCAGGGCCGCCTGGTGCGCGTTGCGGAGGCCGCCCTCACGACCCTGTACGGCGCGACCCAACTGGCAGACGCCGCCCCCGGGTTCATCGAGCCCTTCAACGTCGTCAGGGCCTGCGAGCAGCTGGCGGGCCTCGATCTCAACGACGCGTGGCCCCCGCCGTACCTCCCCTACATCCCGCACGCGCGGCCGGCCGACGAGCCGTGGGCCCCGCCGCGGGCGGTGGACGCGGTGCGCGGCGAGCCCGCGCGGCTCGCGGACGACGGCGTGGTGGGCATCCTCGGGCTGCACCGCCTGGAAGCCGCCGAGGAGTTGGTACGGGCCGCACCGCCCGGCGCGACAGTCACCGCCGTCCTGGTCACTGCCAACCCCGGCGAGCTGGCACCCCTGGCACGGCTGAGCGTCGTCGGCCTCCGCGACTGCCTGCGTCAGGCCTTCCCGCCGTCGGCATGGCCGCGCCTTCAGGCGGTGTGCGACGAGTCGGGCGCCCTCGCCGCGGCGGCCGGTGTGCCCGCCGTGAGCGACGCGACCGAGGCCGCCGTCCGTATCGAAGCCGGCCGGATCGTCGCCCGCGCGGACGGCCGCGGCGCGTGCCACGCGGCGGCGTCGGCCGGTGCCGCCGCCCAGGCCCGGACGGGGCGGGCCGGTGGCCGGAGGGGCCGAGAGGGGAACATCAATGAACGACAGCCACTCTCCTAAGGCGGTACTCAAACGCGAACGGGTGCGCGCGTATCTGCTCACCCTCGTCGAGGACCGCCGGCCCGGTGACGCCATCCCCTCCGAGCGCACGCTCTGCGCCGAACTGGGCGTCTCCCGGCCCACCTTGCGCGCCGCCGTCGATGAACTCGTCGCCACCGGACAGCTCGTACGCGAACACGGACGCGGCATGTTCGTCGCCCCCGCCAAAATCACTCAGGAGCTGGTCGCGGAGAGCGGCCCGGCTGCGGCCCCGCAGGCTCCGGGTGCCTGGGCGAGCCGGGTTCTCGAGTTCCGTACCGTCACCGCCGGTGCGCGCATCGGGCGCAAGCTGCGGGTCTCCCCGCAGCCGAGCTGGTGTACGTGGCCCGGCTGCGGCTGGTCGACGGTGCGCCCATCGCGCTGGAGTATCTGCACATCCCCGCCGCTCTGGTGCCCGGGCTCACCCCTGAGCAGATGGAGACGGGCTTCTACGCGCATCTGCGCGAGGAGCGCAAGGTCGTGACCGTACGGGCCGTGCAGTCGATCGAGCCGACCGTTCTCAGCGAGGACGAGGCCGAGCTGCTCGGCGTCCGGGTGCTCTCCCCCGCTCTGCTGTTCGACCGCGTCACATCGGACAGCGCGGGCAGGCCGGTGGAGTACGTACGGTCCCTCTACCGCGGCGACCGGTACCGCATCGTCTCGCGGCTGGCGCTCGGCCCGGCAGCGGACGACCGTCCGGCTCCCGACGCCTCGCGGACTGCCTCCTGGTGGGGCACGGTGGAGTGAACGCATCGAGAGGAGCGCGACACACATGTCACATCACACCTACCGGGTCACCGAGATCGTCGGCACCTCCCACGAGGGCGTCGACGACGCCATCCGCAACGGCATCAGCCGTGCGTCCCAGACCCTGCGGGGACTCGACTGGTTCGAGGTGACGCAGGTCCGCGGAAATATCGTCGACGGGCAGATCGAGCACTACCAGGTCGGTCTCAAGGTCGGCTTCCGGCTCGACGACGGCGACTGACCGCCGGACCGTACGACCACCGGGCCCGTACGCCCACCGGGCCGGATCAGGTGCGGCCCTCCCGTTCCTGCGCGTCCTTCATAGCCTCGGACCTGTCGGCCGCCCATCCGGCCCGTACGACCCGGAAACCGGCGCGCTCCGCGTCGTCGCACACCAACTCGTCGTCGTCCACCAGCATCCGGATCTCCCGGTCGCGGCCCAGCCGCCGCAGGATCTCCAGCTTGGTCGTGCGGGCGGGCCGGCGGTCGTCGTTGCGCCGCATGAACACCCTGCCCTCGGGCAGTCCCTGCTCGGCCAGCCAGGTCAGGGTGTCCCTGCGGCACCGCTCCGGCCTGCCCGTGAGGTACATGACCTCGCACTCCTCGGCCGCCCGCAGACACATCTCAATGCCCTTCGCCAGCGGCGGGTCGTCGGGGGCCGCCGCGAAGAAGGCGTCCCAGTCTCGCGGTTTGCGCTCCAGGAAGCGCTGCCGGTGCCCCGAGTCGGCGAGCGTCCCGTCCAGGTCGAATATGGCCAGTGGCCTGCTGTTTCGCGTCACGGCCCCCACCCTAGGCAAGGCCGGGGGAATCCCGCTGCGGTGAGCGCGTTGAACTGGGTGTGAGCTCAGTGATCGCGTCCACCCGGCTGTCCGTACTCGACCGTTCCCGCACCCGCGAGGGATACGACGGGGCCGCCGCCCTGCGCGACACGGTTCGTCTCGCGCAGGAGCTGGAGACGCTCGGCTATCACCGTTTCTGGGTGTCCGAGCACCACAGCGTGCCGGGGGTGGCCGGTTCGGCGCCGACCGTCCTCGCGGCGGCCGTCGCGGCCGCTACTTCGACAATCCGCGTCGGCACGGGCGGCGTGATGCTGCCGAACCATCAACCGCTGGTCGTCGCCGAGCAGTTCGGGGTGCTCGAATCGCTCTTCCCCGGCCGGATCGACATGGGGCTCGGCCGTTCGGTGGGCTTCACGGACGGGATACGCAGGGCGCTGGGCCGGGACAAGAAGGACGCCGAGGACTTCGCCGGGCAGTTGGAGGAGCTGCTGGGCTGGTTCACGGGTGAGCAGACGGCGCATCCGCAGGTGCACGCCCACCCTGCGGAGGGTCTGCGCGTTCCGCCGTTTCTTCTGGCGACCGGTGAGGGCGCGCAGATCGCGGCCGCTGCCGGGCTGCCGCTGGTCATCGGCGACATTCGGGGCCGCGAGCGGATGCTGGCGGCCATCGACCGCTACCGGCTGGACTTCCGGCCGTCCCCCTGGTCCGAGCAGCCGTATGTGGTCGTCTCGGGCACGGTCGTGGTCGCCGCCACGGAGGCGGAGGGCCGCCGACTGCTGATGCCGGAGGCGTGGGCGCTGGCGTACTCCCGTACGCACGGTGTGTTCCCGCCGCTCGCGCCGCCGGAGCGGATCGAGGAGCTGACGATGACGGAGAGGGAGCGCGGGTTCTACGAGTCCGGGCTGCGCGGCCATATCGCCGGGACCCAGGAGCAGGTGGCGGATGCGCTGGAGGCGGTCGTGAAGGACAGCGGCGCCGACGAGGTGCTGGTCACAACCAGTACGTATGACCGTGCGGCGCTGCTGGATTCCTTCCGCCGGCTCGCCGGGATCGCCGGGCTGACCAGCTGCGACGCCTAGAATCGTCCGCTATGCGGGCGAGGGCTTCGTCTCGGTGGAGCTGCTCTTTCTGCCCAGTACGTACGCTCCCTGCCCTGACTGTCACGGCGCGCGCTACAACCCGGCGGCGCTGGAAGTCCGTCACGAAGGGCTGAACATCGCCGAGGTGCTCGGTCTGACGGTGGAGGCTGCCGCGGACTTCTTCACCGGCGTCCCCGCGGCCGAACGCAGCCTGCGCCCCCTGCTCGACGTCGGGCTCGGCTATCTGCGGCTCGGCCAGCCCGCCACCGAGCTGTCGGGCGGCGAGGCACAGCGCATCAAGCTGGCCGCCGAGCTCCAGCGCGTCCGCCGCGATCACACGCTGTACGTCCTCGACGAGCCGACAACGGGGCTGCATCCCGCCGATGTCGAGGTGCTGATGCGGCAGTTGAACGGTCTGGTCGACGCGGGGCACTCGGTGGTGGTCGTCGAGCACGACATGGATGTGGTCGCGGCCGCGGACTGGGTCATCGACCTCGGGCCCGGCGGGGGCGACGAGGGCGGGCGCATCGTCGCGGCGGGCACCCCGGCGGAGGTGGCGCGGGCGGCCGGCAGCCGCACCGCGCCGTATCTGCTGAGGTGCCTCCCCTGACGGGGGCTAGGCCGCCGTGTCGAAGGTGTAGTAGCGGGTGTGGTCCAGCATGTCCGCGGGGGTCACGTTGTTCCACGGGCGCATCGTGTCGTTGAGGTCCACCACATTGGCCGTGCCGGCGGCCGGGAGGTAGGCCGAGCCGGGGTGGCGGGCCTGCCAGTCGGCCCAGAGTTTGTCGATGAAGGCGTGGTGGAGCCAGAACACCGGATCGTTCGGCGAGACGCCGGTGGCCATCTGACCACCGACCCAGACGTGCACCCGGTTGTGCAGATTCGGGCCGCGCCAGCCTTCCAGGTGGTTGCGGAAGCTGTTCGACGCGCTGTTCCACGGCGCGGCGTCATAGGTGGTCATGGCGAGTACGGAGTCGACCTCGGCCCTGGTCGGCAGCTGCCGTCCGCCGACGCCGAGGTCCCGGCGAAGATAACCGCGGCCGTCCACGCGGACGCTGACCGGCCACCTGCCGGCGGCGAAGGCGAACGGTCCGTCCATCACCTGACCGTCCCTGCTGCGTCCGGTGCCGCCGAGGAAGTCGGCCGCCCAGAGCGAGGAGGCGGCGGTGCGGTCCTCGGTCCAGTCCCAGTACGGCAGCGCCACCGACGGGTCGACGGCCTGGAGCGCCTGCTCGAACTGGATGAGGAATCGGCGGTGCCAGGGCAGGAAGGAGGGCGAACGGTGCCCGACGCGGTCCCCGTTGTCGGTGTCGCTCATGATGAAGGCGTTGTGGGTGGTGACGAAGGTGTCGTACTGCCCATTGCGCTTGAGCGCGAGCAGCGCGTCGGCGAAGCGGCGCTTCTCGGTGGCGGTGAGCTGGGCCTGGTTCTTGCGTACGGTCATGGCGGTGCTCCCGGATCAGGCGACGGCGAGGGGGACGAGCTGGGCGCCCTGGAGCTCCTCCACGGCGGCGCGGGCCACCGCGCGGGGCGTGGCGAACGTCTCGTAGTGGTTGACGACGCTGATCCAGGTGCCGTCGGCGTTGCGCATGACGTGCAGTTCCTCGCCGTCTATGCGCACCGCATAGCCGCCCCCGTGTCCCTCGCCTCCGCCGTGTCCCTCGCCTCCCCCGTGTCCGCCGTGGTGTCCGCCGCCGTGCGACGGCGCGCCCTGTATTCGGCGGCCCCGGTAGACCTCGTCGAAGGACGCAGGTTCGGCTGCGGTCGACACCGTCCGCGCGGCAGCGGCGGCGGTGCCTCCTACGGCGAGCGCGGCGGCCGCTCCTGCGGCCGCGCCCATGGCGCGTCGGCGGGTGATTTCAGGCATGGCAAAACCCCCAGGAATTGCAGTGGTTCGGTCGGTCACGGCGTGGTCGGTTGCCGTGACCCCGGCCATGCCTACCGGCTGACCCGAGTCCCGCTGAAATCCCTGAGGACTGGTTGGCTGCTAAGCGGACATGTCGAGATATGCAGTGCAGAATTGAACAAAGTTGATCTTGCTGTCCGCACGCCCAGCCGCCGCCAGAAGCGGAAATCCTGCGGCCAATGCGGCAGCTGTGTGAATATCTTGTTGCGGGAGGCGAGGAGACGTGTTCGGCTTCACACAGGAAAGCTGACCGGATCCCCGCCTCAGCGGCGCACCTTACGGGTGGCCCGCAGCCACTCCTTGTTCATGGCCGAGATCGACGGCAGCGGGATGCCCTTCGGGCAGGCCGTCGCGCATTCGCCGGTCAGCGTGCAGCCGCCGAAGCCCTCCTCGTCCATCGTCGCGACCATGTCGAGCACCCGCGTCTCACGCTCGGGCGCGCCCTGCGGCAGCACATTGAGGTGGTTGACCTTCGCCGAGGTGAAGAGCATCGCCGAGCCGTTGGGGCAGGCCGCGACGCAGGCTCCGCAGCCGATGCACTCGGCGTGCTCGAAGGCGAAGTCGGCGTCCGGCTTGGCCACGGCCGTCGCGTGCGCCTCGGGAGCCGCGCCGGTGGGGGCGGTGATGTAGCCGCCGGCCTGGATGATCCGGTCGAAGGCGCTGCGGTCGACCACCAGGTCCTTCACCACGGGGAAGGCGGAGGCACGCCACGGCTCGATGTCGATGGTGTCGCCGTCCTTGAAGGACCGCATATGGAGCTGGCAGGTGGTGGTGCGCTCCGGGCCGTGGGCGTCACCGTTGATGACCAGACTGCACGCTCCGCAGATGCCCTCGCGGCAGTCGTGGTCGAAGGCGACGGGGTCCTCTCCGCGCAGGATGAGTTCCTCGTTGAGGGTGTCGAGCATCTCGAGGAACGACATGTCCTTCGAGATGCCGTCGACCTCGTACGTGGCCATGGCGCCGGGCGCTTCAGGGTTCCGCTGACGCCAGACGCGCAGGGTGAGCTTCATGCGTAGCTCCGCTGAGTGGGGTGGACGTATTCGAAGACGAGGTCTTCCTTGTGCAGGACGGGCGCCGCGCCGGTGCCGGAGCTGTGCTGTCCCGGGGGGCGACCCCGGGACCCCCGAAATTCCCAGGCCGCGGCGTAGC
Organism: Streptomyces sp. V1I1; assembly: GCF_030817355.1. NCBI lineage: Bacteria > Bacillati > Actinomycetota > Actinomycetes > Kitasatosporales > Streptomycetaceae > Streptomyces > Streptomyces sp. V1I1. The sequence goes on from NZ_JAUSZH010000001.1 coordinate 868,697, forward strand.
CGAACTCCTCATCCCTGCGGGCGGCTTCGCCGTCCGCCGTCTGGGACTCCTCACGGAAGTGGCCGCCGCAGGACTCGGCGCGGTGCAGGGCGTCGAGGCACATCAGCTCGGCGAGCTCCAGATAGTCGACGATGCGATTGGCCTTCTCCAGCGACTGGTTGAACTCCTCGCCGGTGCCCGGCACCTTGATGCGGCGCCAGAACTCCTCACGGATCTGCGGGATGCGGTCGAGCGCCTTGCGCAGGCCCTCGTCCGTGCGCGCCATTCCGCAGAACTCCCACATGAGTTCGCCCAGTTCGCGGTGGAAGGAGTCGGGGGTGCGGTCTCCGTCGACCGAGAGCAGCAGATTCAGCCGGTCCTCGGTCTCGGCCAGCACCTCGGCCACCGCCGGATGCGAGGCGTCGACGCTCTCCGGATGCGGATTGCGGGCGAGGTAGTCGTTGATCGTGGACGGCAGGACGAAGTACCCGTCGGCGAGGCCCTGCATCAGCGCGGACGCGCCCAGCCGGTTCGCGCCGTGGTCCGAGAAGTTGGCCTCTCCGATCGCGAAGAGACCCGGGACGGTGGTCTGGAGGTCGTAGTCGACCCACAGCCCGCCCATCGTGTAGTGCACGGCGGGGTAGATCCGCATCGGGACTTCGTACGGGTTCTCGGCGGTGATCCGCTCGTACATGTCGAAGAGGTTGCCGTACTTCTCCTCGACCTTCTTCCGGCCCATCCGCCGGATCGCGTCGGCGAAGTCCAGGTAGACGCCCTGCCCGCCGGGTCCTACACCGCGGCCCTCGTCGCAGACGTTCTTCGCGGCCCGCGATGCGATGTCGCGCGGGACGAGGTTGCCGAAGGAGGGGTAGATCCGTTCCAGGTAGTAGTCGCGCTCGTCCTCGGGGATCTCGTTGGGCGGCCGCTGGTCGCCACCTGCCTTCGGCACCCAGATCCGGCCGTCGTTGCGCAGCGACTCGCTCATCAGGGTCAGCTTGGACTGGTGGTCGCCGGTGCGCGGGATGCAGGTGGGGTGGATCTGGGTGAAGCAGGGGTTGGCGAAGTACGCGCCGCGCCGGTGTGCGCGCCAGATGGCGGTGGCGTTGGAGTTCATGGCGTTCGTCGACAGATAGAAGACGTTGCCGTAACCGCCTGATGCCAGCACCACGGCGTCCGCGAAGTGGCTGGAGATCTCTCCCGTGATCAGATCGCGGGCCACGATGCCGCGCGCCCGCCCGTCGACGACGATCAGATCGAGCATTTCGGTGCGGGCGTGCAGGGTCACCGATCCGGCCGCGATCTGCCTCGACAGCGCCTGGTAGGCCCCGAGCAGGAGCTGCTGTCCGGTCTGGCCGCGGGCGTAGAAGGTACGGGAGACCTGGACGCCGCCGAAGGAGCGGGTGTCGAGCAGGCCGCCGTACTCGCGGGCGAAGGGCACGCCCTGCGCCACGCACTGGTCGATGATCTCCACTGAGATCTGGGCGAGCCGGTGGACGTTCGACTCGCGGGCGCGGAAGTCGCCGCCCTTGACGGTGTCGTAGAAGAGGCGATGGATCGAGTCGCCGTCGTTGCGGTAGTTCTTCGCGGCGTTGATGCCGCCCTGGGCGGCGATGGAGTGTGCGCGGCGCGGCGAGTCCTGGTAGCAGAACTGCTCGACGTGGTAGCCCTGTTCGGCGAGTGTCGCGCCTGCCGCGCCGCCCGCGAGGCCGGTGCCGACGACGATGACGGTGTGCTTGCGGCGGTTGGCCGGGTTGACCAGCCTGGCCTCGAAGCGCCGGCGGTCCCAGCGCTCGGCGATCGGCCCTTCGGGGGCCTTGGTGTCGGCGATCGGTGCGCCGGTCTCGTAGGCCGTGTAGTCGGCGTAGTCGTTCATGTCAGCTCACCACTCCGGTCATGACGGCGACTGGTACGGAGACGAAGCCCGCGGTGAGCACCAGCGCGAGGATGTTGGAGAGCGCCTTGAGCGCGCGGTCGCGGGTGGCGTTGCCGACGCCGAGAGTCTGGGCGGCGCTGAAGAATCCGTGCCGGATGTGCAGACCGACGGCAAGCATCGCGACGATGTAGATGACGTTGCCGTACCAGGTGGAGAAGGTCGCGACGACGTTCTCGTACGGATGGCCGGGCTGGGCGTTCTCGTTGACGGTGAGCGTTGTCAGGTCGAGCAGGTGCCAGACGATGAACAGCGCGACGATGATTCCGCCCCATCGCATGGTGCGGGTGGCATAGCTCGCGCGCCGCCGCTTGTGCGCGTACGGAGTGGGCCGGGCTTTGATATCCCGGCGGCTGAGCTGGTACGCCGAGACGGCGTGCCCCACGACGGCCGCCAGCAGCACCACGCGGACGATCCAGAGCGCCCACTCATAGTGCAGGACGGGCTCTCCCATGGTGCGCAGCCAGTGGCCGTAGGCGTTGAACTCCCCCGGGCCGAAGAAGACCTTGAGGTTGCCCATCACATGCGCGACCAGATAGCCGAGCATGATCAGGCCGCTCACGGCCATGACCGCCTTCTTGCCGACCGTCGATCCCCAGAAGGTGCGCGTGGGTGGCGGTTTTCGATCCGTCCGCGTTGCCAGAGCCATGTGAGGAACGCTAGGGCCGAAGGGCTCCAGAGGTCCAAGACATGATCCGGCTCATGTCCATAGGCATGCCCTATCGTGAATCCCATGCAGTTCCAGCAGCTCCTCTACTTCGTCGCGGTGGCCGAGACCCGGCACTTCACGCATGCCGCCGAGCGTGTCCATGTCTCCCAGCCGTCGCTCTCCCAGCAGGTCCGGGCGCTGGAGAAGGAGCTCGGCGCCGAGCTGTTCAGCCGGGCGCGCGGCAATATCGCGCTCACGGACGCGGGCGAGGCGCTGCTGCCGCTGGCCCGGCGCATCCTCGCCGACGCCGACACCGCCCGGCACGAGGTGCAGGAGCTGGTCCAGCTGCGCCGCGGCCGGGTCAGGCTCGGCGCGACGCCCAGTCTCTGCACAGGCCTGCTCCCGGATGTGCTGCGCGTCTTCCACGATCTGCATCCGGGCATCCAGCTGCTGATCGAGGAGAGCGGTTCGCACGATCTCGTACGGGAGCTGGCGCGCGGCTCCCTCGACCTGGCCCTGATCGTGCTGCCACTGCCGCCCGCATCGCCGGCGCTGACGACCGTGGAGCTGCTGCGGGAGGATCTGGTCGTGGTGTCATCGGCCGCGGCTGCGGCGCCGCGCCGGCCGGTGCGGATCGCCGATCTGCGCGACCAGCCGCTGGTGATGTTCCGGCACGGCTACGACCTGCGGGAGCTGACGGTCGCCGCGTGCCGCGCGGAGGGCTTCGAGCCGAGCTTCACCGTGGAGGGCGGCGAGATGGACGCGGTGCTCGGTTTCGTACGGGCGGGGCTCGGCGTAGCCGTGGTGCCGAGCATGGTGGCCGAGCTGGCGGGCCGCGACCTCCGGGTCACGCGGCTGGCCCGGCCGGGGCTGCGGCGTACGATCGCGCTCGCGCACCGCAGCGATGTGGCCCCGCCGCGCGCCGCGCGTGAGCTGCAGCGGGTGCTGCTGAACTCGCGCGCGGCGGTGCTCTAGCCCCGGGGCTCCGCCCCGGCGCATGCCCGAACCGCTACACCGCGTCCGCCAGGGACAGGGCGTGCAGTTTGTCCGGCGGGCCCGGCCGGGCGTAGTACCAGCCCTGCGCGGTGTCGCAGCCGAGCTCCCGCAGCTGTTCCGCCTGGGCACCCGTCTCCACCCCCTCGACCGTGACGGCGAGCTGAAGGCTGTGCGCCAGCGAGACGATCCCTTCGACGATCTTCAGGTCGACGGGGTCGGCCGGGTGGCGCTGCATTCCCTGGGTGAAGGACCGGTCCAGCTTGAGCACGCTGACCGGCAGCCGGCGCAGATTGGCGAGGTTGGAGTAGCCCGTGCCGAAGTCGTCCAGCGCTATGTCCACGCCCATCTCTGCGAGTTGCCGCAGCGGCTTGAGCAGATCCTCGTCGGCGCCGATCAGCGCGGACTCGGTGACCTCCAGGCAGAGCGCGCCCGGTTCGAGGCCGGAGCGTTCCAGGACGGCGACCGTGTCGGCGACCAGACCCGGGTGGTGCAGCTGAGTGGGCGAGAGGTTCACATTGATCCGCAGCGGGCCGCCGTCGGAGTGGCGCTCCTGCCAGTACCTGGCCTGGCGTACGGCCTCCTGGAGCACCCATCGGCCCAGCGGCACGATCAGCCCGGTGTGCTCGGCGAGCGGTATGAACTGGTCCGGCCCGAGCACGCCGTGCTGCGGATGGCACCAGCGCACCAGTGCCTCCGCGCCGTGCACGCTCCCGTCGCCCAGGTGCACCAGCGGCTGGTACTCGATGAAGAACTCACCGCGCTCCAGCGCGGCGGGCAGCGCGGTGGTCAGACCGTGCCGGGTGATGGCGCGGGCGTCCGCCTCCGGGTCGGCGATCTCGAAGCGGTTGCCTCCCGCGGACTTGGCCCGGTACATGGTGATGTCGGCGCTGCGCAGCACCTCGGCTGCGGTGCGCTCGCCGGCCGGACCCTCGACGATGCCGATGCTCCCGCGGACGGTGAACTCCCGGCCGTCCACGCAGATGGGCGAGGCGAGTACCGCGAGGATACGGGTGGCCAGTTCGTCGACCTCGCGCTGGGTGTCGGGGCCGGTCGTCAGCGCCACGAACTCGTCGCCGCCGAGGCGGGCGACCATCTCGCCCGGCGCGGTGGCGCAGCTCTGCAGCCGGTCCGCGACCTCCACCAGGAGCCGGTCCCCCGCCGCATGGCCGAGGCTGTCGTTGATCGCCTTGAACCCGTCGAGGTCGAGGTAGCACAGGCCGAAGCGGGCGCCGTCGCCGGCGGAGAGCGCCTTCTCCAGCCGTTCGAAGAACAGCGTGCGGTTGGGCAGTCCGGTCAGCGCGTCGTGCGTGGCCTCGTAGCGCAGCCGCAGATTGAGCAGCCGGCGCTCGGTGGTGTCCTCCATCAGCGCCAGCTGGTACTCCGGCTGACCCTCGGCGTCCCGCAGCAGAGAGACCGTCAGATTGGTCCAGAGCACGGTGCCGTCGTTGCGGTAGAACGGCTTCTCCACCCGGAAGTGTTCGCGCTCGCCGCGCACCAGCTCCCCGTACAACTCCCAGACGTGCGGCCGGTCTTCGGGATGCGCCCAGTCGGTCACTTTCCTGCCGCGCACATGGTGCTCAAGGCCGCCGAACATCCTCGTCAGGGTGTCGTTGACCTCGAGCACATTGCCGTCGAGGTCGGCGATCCCGATGCCGATCGCGGCCCCCTCGAACACTGCGCTGAAGCGTGCCTCCGTGGCGTGCAGCGCCTGCATCGCGTCGCTGCGGGCCAGCAGCGAGGAGCGGGCGATGGCCTCCTGCTCGGCCAGCGTGCGCTCGCGCAGTCCCTGGGCGAAGCCGGCGGCCAGCGCGTGCTGCAGCTTCGCGCAGCGGGCCCGGCTCTCCTCGGCCGACTGCTCGGGATCACCGCTGCCGCAGTACAGCACCAGGTACGCGTCGATGACGCCGAGCGTGCGGCTGAGCGCCTCGGGGTCCGTGCAGTGTGCCTCGACGAGGGCTGCTCCGACCCGCTGCGCGACCTGTGGGTCGAAGGGGCGCGCATGCAGGGAGAGGCACAACTCCCGGGCCAGCGGCAGCAGATGCTCTTCGACCTCGGGCCGGGTCAGCGATGTGGCCGTCACCGGGAAGATGGCCCGGCTCCAGATCGTGGCGAATCTGCGGAGTCTGTCCTCCAGGCCGTCCGGGTCCGCCGCGGAACCCGCCGCCTGCGACGGCGCCATCACGCCTTGCGCCCCACCCCGGCGAAGCCAGCGAAGGCATACGGGTCTTCCTGCTCGGCGGGGGTGTCGGGCCGCCAGAGCGGCATGGATACCAGCCCGGGCTCGACCATCTCGTACCCCTCGAAGAACCGCGCGATCTCCTCGCGCGAGCGCATGACCAGTGGGTTACGTATGTTCTGGTAGACGTCGACGGCGCCGCCCGCCTGCTCCTTGGGCACCGGGATTCCTTCGTACGAGGCGTGGGTGACGATGACGAGGCTCCCGGGCGCGAGCGCGTCCCGGATCTCCGCGACGGCGCTCTGCGGGTCGTCCTCGTCCTCGAGGAAGTGCAGTACTGCGACGAGGAGCAGCGCCACAGGCCGCTCCAGGTCGAGCAGTCCGGTCGTCTCCGGGCTGTCGAGTATCTGCTGCGGCTTGCGCAGGTCGGCGGAGACGACGGCGGCCTGCTCGTTGCCGTCCAGCACGGCCCGGCTGTGTGAGACGGCGACCGGGTCGTGGTCGACGTACACGACCCGGGATTCGGCGCTGGCCTTCTGTGCCACTTCATGGACATTGCCGAAGGTCGGAATGCCGGAGCCGATGTCGAGGAACTGGGTGACGCCCTCGCTCACCGCGTAATTCACGGCCCGGCGCATGAACGCGCGGTTCGCCTGCATGATCTTGGGGAGGCCCGGCATGAACTCCATGGCCCTGCGGGCGGCTTCCCGGTCGACTTCGAAATTGTGCGAGCCGCCCAGGTAGTAGTCATAAATGCGGGACACGCTCGGCACCGATATGTCGATGCCCTGCGGGGCCCAGGCGGGACGCTCCATCGATGTCTCCAACAAGTCGCCACGGGGGAGTTCGGCCATGTCCATGGCCAGTGTTCGAGCCGAGGCTACTGATCGCCCGCCAAGAGAGCGAGCCCAAACGGAAATTAGCGGTCCGTTCTTGGTCACACGCCGACGTTACACAGCAACCGGCCCGTCTTCACGCGGGGGGCGTGAGACGGGCCGGTCCGGGCCGGACGCGCGGCGTGGGGACTACTTGGGCGCTCCGACCAGCTTGCCCTGGGGAGATACCGCGTACCAGGTGCCGCCAACGCCCTGACCGTTGGTGTCACCGGGCTTGGCGTCGCCCGAGAAGGTGTAGATCGGCCAGCAGTCGATGGTCTGCTGCTTGATTCCGTCGGGACGGCTGAAGGTGACGAAGCCCTTCTTGAGGATTCCCTCGGTGTCGTTCTTGTCTACAGGGTCGACAACCGGCCACTTCTTGAGGCAATCGCCGGTGCAGGCCGTCTTCATGGGCCAGGCGGAATCCTTCTCGAACCGGTAGACCGTCATTCCGTTCTTGTCGACGACGATCTCGCCGAGCTTGGGGTCCTTGCGGACCGAGAGCCCGGCCAGGTCGGCGGCGCCGCCGCCCGCTTCCTCACCGGCGCCCGCGCCGTCGCCGTAGTCTCCGGAGCCCGCCCCGGCACCCGCGCCACCGCCGGCCTTCTTGCCGTCGGGGGCGGCGGCGTACCAAGTGCCGCCCACGCCTTGGCCCTTGGCGTCGCCGGGCTTGGCGTCCTTGGCGTAGCGGTACATCGGCCAGCCGCCGATGGTGAGCTGCTTGGAGCCGTCGGCCCTGGTGACCTCGCCGATCAGTGAGGCGTCAGTGCCGGGAGCGGCGGAGGCGCCGCCGGCGGCCACGACGGGCCATGCCTTCGCGCACTCGCCTTCGCAATTGGACTTCGGCGGGCTGGCCGTGTCCTTGTCGAAGCGGTAGAGCGTGAAGCCGGCGCTGTCGGTTACGACCTTGCCGAGTTCCTTGCTGTCCCAGACGGCAAGTTGGCCGGCCGGCTTCGCGGCCGCCTGGTTCGCGGCGCCGGCGCCGTAGTCCGAGCCGTAGCCGCCGGCGCCGGGCTGCGCCGCCGGATTGGCCGCGCCTACCGCCTGACCATTGGGGTTCTCCGTGCCTTTGTCCTGACCGCACGCCGTCGTCAGCGCGAGTACGGCCGCCGCAGTCACCGCGAGCGAGGCGTTCCGCCAGGTGTTCATGTCCACTCCCGTAGTCCATCGGTCTTGCCTCGGCGCCAAAGTGCGCCGTTCATGGCCCTAGGTACGGACAGCGGGGCGCGATGTGTTCAACGCGTTTGAAAAAATCTTCATCAGTCGCAGTCGCGAATCGTCGAAACCCCTCTTCCACCAGGGGAATTCACCCCAAGACGGAATGGCTTGATCTCAACCGCACCACTGACTCCGTCAGTCACTCAGGGAACTGAACCGGTCGAGTGCGCCGCGTACCTGTGCCCGCATCGAAGCGCTGCCTTTGTGCCCCGAGTCGTCGACCACGACGAGTTCGGCGTCGGTCCAGGCGCGGGTCAGTTCCCAGGGGGTGTCGAGCGGGCTGCTCAGATCCAGCCGGCCGTGGAAGAGGACTCCGGGAATTCCCTTGAGCCGATCCGCGTCGCGCAGCAGGGCGCCCTCTTCCAGCCAGGCGCCGTGCGCGAAGTAATGGGAGGCGATCCGTACGAGCGCCAGTCGCGCGGCCGAGGGGCGGCCGCTGTAGGGGCTCGGCCCGCCCTGGGGTTCCAGGGACAGTACGGCGTCCTCCCAGCGGCACCATTCGGCGGCGGCCCGCTCCCGTACGCCGGCGTCGGGGTCCGCCATCAGGCGCGCATAGGCGGCGACGAGATCGTTCTCGCGGTCGGCCTCGGGAACGCCGGACCTGAAGCGCTCGTGCTCCTCGGGGAAGAACCGTCCGACGCCGCCGTAGAGCCAGTCGATCTCCGACCGCCGGGTCGTGGTGACCCCATTGACGACGATCTGCGACACCCGCCGTGGATGCCGCTCGGCATACGCGAGAAGCAGCGTCGAACCCCAGGATCCGCCGAAAAGCAGCCAGCGCTCGATGCCGAGGTGCTCCCGCAGCCGTTCCATGTCGGCGAGGAGATGGCCGGTGGTGTTGTGGGTCAGGTCGGCCGCCGGATCTGCGGCGTGCGGCGTACTGCGGCCGCAGCCGCGCTGGTCGAAGAGGACGACGCGGTAGCGGTCCGGGTCGAAGTAGCTGCGTACGCCCGTGGAGCACCCGGAGCCCGGACCGCCGTGGACGACGAGGGCAGGCTTACCTTCAGGGTTGCCGCAGACCTCCCAGTGGACGAGATGGCCGTCGCCGACATCGAGCATCCCCTGTTCGTGCGGCTCGATCGGCGGATACAGCTCGGACATGCCTGCGCTCCTTGTCTGCCCGGACGGCTTGCGTCCCCAGTACACCCCGGTCGTACGCTCGCGGGCACGCGGCCGCTCCCTCAGCCGGCAGCGGAAATGACGCCGTGACACGCCCGGGCGGTGGGCCGCACGGGGGACATCGATACCCCATTCGCGCGACAGCGATCGCGGTGGGTAACCGCCCCTCTTAGCGTTTCGGTCATCGAGGTGCATTCTCTGCATTTTGTGGAAATCCGTTCCGCAGCTGCTCCTCGGAGACCCGGAGGAATGTCCATGCGTGCGATACGTGTCGCATCCGCCGCTCTGCTGGGAGTGGCCTCATTCACGCTGACCGCCCCCACCGCGGCGGCAGCCGACAACCAGGTGACGTCGCCCGTTTTCAGCGTCAGCCCCTCGACCGTCGCGCCGGGCGGGCGCGTCACTCTGTCCGCCAGTGGATGCAACACGACGGCCACCGCCACTTCCGGCGTCTTCGACACCGTCACCATCCGACCGGGCTCCTCCACCACTGCCGTTGTCGACTCGGACGCCAGAGTCGGCGCGCAGTACTCGGTCCAGTTCAACTGCCCCGGGCAGGGGACCGGATCGTTCAACCTCACGATCTCGGGCGGAAGGTCCGCTCCGACCATCGGCAGCACCGCCACCGCCACCGCCACCGCGCCCGGGCCCGCCAGGGGCGGGATCGGCGGCAGCATCGGAGGGCTCAACGCCGGGCAGCTCGCGGCCGGCACCGCACTGGTCGTGGCCGCGGCCACCGCCACCATCTTCGTCGTCCGCAGGCGGAGGGAGGGCCGCCAGCACTGAGGGCACTGAGGGCTGTGCCCGTAACCCCCGCGATACGCCCGTCGCCCCGAGTCCTGGCCCAGGACTCGGGGCGACGGGCGTATCGACGTCTGACGAGGATGTTCAGTCGATCAGACGTCTGTGCTGACCATACGGCGGCGACGGGCGACGAAGAGACTGCCGCCGACGGCCGCGGTGAGCACAAGCCCGCCGCCGATCGCCATCTCGGTGGAGCTGGGGCCGACGGAGCCGCCGAGACCGCCGAGCGCGCCCCGGCCTGCGAGCACGGTGAACTGATCGGTCGCCACCCTCGAGTTGTCATTGCACCTGATCGCCAGGTTGTACTGACCCGGCGCCGCGTCGTTGTGGATCCGCGCGATGGCGGTCGAAATACCGTTGGGGTTCACGGAGAGATTGGTCTGCGGGAAGGCGTTGGACGTGACCGTGCCACCGCGCTTGCAGCCCTGGACCGAGATCGTCAGGGTGCCGCCCTGGTGTACGGATCGCGGGTTGACGTTGATGCTGATGGCACCGTTGCCCCCCTGACCGCCGCCCAGACCGTTGACTCCCTGGTGGCCGTTGCCGCCTAGGCCGTTGTCTCCTCGACCGTTGTTTCCCTGGCCGTTGCCGCCCTGGCCGTTGTCTCCCCGACCGTTGTTCCCCTGGCCGTTGCCGCCCTGGCCGTTGTCTCCCCGACCGTTGTTCCCCTGGCCGTTGCCGCCCTGGCCGTTACCGCCCTGGCCGTTGTCTCCCCGACCGTTGTTCCCCTGGCCGTTGCCGTTGCCCCCTTGACCGTTGTCTCCCCGACCGTTGTCTCCCTGGCCGTTGCCGTTGCCCCCTTGACCGTTGTCTCCCCGGCCGTTGTTCCCCTGACCGTTGCCGTTGCCTCCTTGACCGTTGTCCCCCCGACCGTTATCTCCCCGACCGTTATCTCCCTGGCCGTTCCCACCTCGACCGTTATCTCCCCTGCCGTTGTCTCCCTGGCCGTTCCCGCCTCGACCGTTGTCTCCCCGACCGTTATTTCCCTGACCATTGCCGCCCTGACCGTAATCTCCCTGACCGATCCCGCCCAGGCCGTTGTCTCCCGGGCCGATCCCCCCTGGAACTTGACCTTGACCGATTCCCCCTGGATCGACGTCGCCGCCCGCGGCGGCCAGCGGGGCAGTGAGCGCGACGGCCGCGACGGCGGCCGCGGCCACTGCGAGAGAGCGTGTTGAACGCATCGTAGAACCTCCTGTGGAAGACGCCCCAAAGCGGGCGCTCCGGGAAAATCGACGAGTACGCCTTCCATGACGAACACTCACTGGGGCGAACAAACCCCGCATTTCGACACTGGTCCACCCCAGTGAGGCGACACGCCGACGACGCGCCGGGGGACCTGACTGAGCCGCAGGTCACAGACCGTCAGAAATTTTTTAATGACTGATTGCTCGGATGGGGCATCGCCCAGGCCCACCACCCGTTCGCCTCTCCCTCCTCGCCGCGTGGACAGAGCGCGCTTAGCGTGCTTACAGAGGCCACGAAGGGAGAACCATGGGCCTGCACTACGGCGGCTCGGAGAAGAAGAGGCGCTCACCTTGGGGCGTACTGGCCCTCGCCCTGCTCAGCGGAATCGCCCTTATAAGGAATGGCTCGGATGTCTCCCTCGGACCGCCCCAGCCCGCGGCGGCCGCCTCGCTGACGGGCCGTGCCCAGGGCGAGACGTTCATCCCCGTCGACCTCGAGCCGCTCGCGTACGCGGCCGCGGAACGCGTGCGGATTCCGGCTATCAATGTGGACGCTCCGGTCGTGAATGTAGGCCTGGACCAGGAAGGCTGGATCGCCGCGCCGCCCGCGCACGACCCCAATTTGGCGGGCTGGTACCAGAACGGCATCGCCCCCGGCCAGCGCGGCACGGCGGTCGTCGTAGGCCATGTCGACAACCTTTCCGGGCCTGCCGTCTTCTACGGCCTCGGCTCCATCCAGAAGGGCCAGCACGTCGAGGTGAGCCGCTTCGACGGCAAGACCGTGGTCTTCGAGGTGTACGGCGTCGAGGTGTTCTCCAAGGAGGACTTCCCCGGCTCCCAGGTGTACGGCGACACAGGGCAGGCGGAACTGCGGGTGATCACCTGCGGCGGCGGCTACTCCAAGGCGAACGGCTACGACGGGAACGTCGTCGTGTTCGCACGGATGGTCAGGATCCGCTGATCCCGGCCCTTGCGTGCAAGCCGCTGCGTGGCGTCGAGCAGCCGCTGCGCGGCTCAGCGGCGCGGAACGGTGATGCGGTACCCGGCGTCAAGCAGCTCGGGCAGATAGCTGCGCAGTGCGGCGACGCTCTGCGAGCGGTCGCCGCCCGCGTCGTGCGACAGTACGACGACGCCGGGTCCCGCACCGTCCAGCACGCGGCGGACGATCGTCTTCGTGCCGGGCTCGGTCCAGTCGAGGGTGTCGACGGTCCACGCCAGCGGTTCCATGCCGAGTTGCGCGCCGATCTCGAAGGAGTGCTTGTTCCAGGCTCCGAACGGAGCCCGGTACCAGAGCGGCGGGGTGCCCAGCGTCTCTTCGATCACTTCGCTGGTACGGCCCAGCTCGTCACGGATCCTGGACGGCGGGAGCTTCGGGATCAGGGGGTGTGACCAGGTGTGGTTGCCGACGACATGCCCGTCGTCGGCCATCTCACGGAGCAGATCGCGGTGGTCCGAGGCCATCTCGCCGCAGACGAAGAACATCGCGGGCACCTCGTACTTGCGCAGGGTGCTCAGGATGTCCGGCGTGTAGCGGGGATCGGGCCCGTCGTCGAAGGTGAGCACCATGGTGCGCCCGGCGTCCGAGACTTCCAGAAAGGGCCGCTGGCGCACGGGTGGCATCGCCCGGCGGAATCTCGGCGGAGAGTACGCCGTCATGGGCTGCAGCCGGTAGGCCGACGCCTTGACCGGCGGGCCCGCGACGGCCCGGGGACCCGCTGCCGGGCGGGAGACTGCGGTCCGGGCGGGGGCCGACCCCCGCTCGGTGAAGAGCAGCCCGGCGGTGGCGGCTGCACCGAGGCAGGCGGCGACGCGCAGCACCGACCGACGCCCCGGGAGCATCTGATGCGATTTCATGACCAACTGCTCGCACGGCTGCCACCCCGGGCACCTCATCAACACCGGTAATACAAGCGAAAGCACCCGATGGGAGCAGCGGGAGGGTTCACGCCGCCTCGGGCCTCAGGTTCAGGCCGTCAGCTGCGACGCACCAGCGGGAACGGCAGCGTCTCGCGAATGGTCAGCCCGGTGAGGAACATGACGAGCCGGTCGACGCCGATGCCGAGACCGCCGGTCGGCGGCATGGCGTACTCCAGCGCGTCCAGGAAGTCCTCGTCGATCTCCATGGCCTCCGGGTCGCCGCCGGCGGCGAGCAGCGACTGGGCGGTGAGCCTGCGCCGCTGCTCCACGGGGTCGGTCAACTCCGAGTAGGCGGTGCCCAGTTCCGTACCGAAGGCGACCAGGTCCCAGCGTTCGGCGAGCCGTGGGTCGCGGCGGTGCTGGCGGGTGAGCGGGGAGACGTCGGTCGGGAAGTCCTTGTAGAAGGTGGGCATCTTGGTCCGCTCCTCGACGAGGCGCTCGTACATTTCGAGCACCACATCGCCGCGGGTGTCGTCCGGGATGTGCGGGACGCCTGCCCGGTCGCACAGTCGGCGCAGCACGGCCTCGTCGGTGTCGGCGTCGACCTCCTCGCCGAGCGCCTCGGACACCGCTCCGTACAGCGTCTTGACCGGCCAGGGGCCTGAGATGTCGTGGGCGACGAGTCTGCCGTCCGGGCCGGCCTTGTGCGCGATCGGGGCGCCGAAGGCCGCGGTGGCCGCGCCCTGGATCAGCTCACGGGTCAGATCGAGCATCACGTCGTAGTCGGCGAAGGCCTGATAGGCCTCCAGCATCGTGAACTCGGGGTTGTGCTTGTAGGAGACGCCCTCGTTGCGGAAGGTGCGGCCCATCTCGAAGACCTTCTCCAGACCGCCCACGCACAGCCGCTTCAGATACAGCTCGGGTGCGATGCGCAGATACAGGTCGAGGTCGTAGGCGTTGATGTGCGTCGTGAAGGGGCGGGCGTTGGCCCCGCCGTGGATCTGCTGGAGCATCGGCGTCTCGACCTCGAGATAGCCGCGGTCCAGCAGGCCCTGGCGCAGCGCCTGGACGGCGGTGGATCGGTGGCGTACGACATCACGGGCCTCGGGGCTCGCCACCAGGTCGAGATAGCGGCGGCGGACCCGGGCCTCGGGGTCGGCCAGGCCGTGCCGCTTGTCGGGCAGCGGGCGCAGGCATTTGCCGGTCAGCTGCCACCCGGTGACGAAGACGGAGAGCTCGCCCTTGTCGCTGGCGCCGATCTCGCCGTCGGCGGTGATGTGGTCGCCGAGGTCGACGACGGAGGTGAAGTCGTTCAGTACGCCCTCTCCGCAGTCCTCGCGGGTGAGGGCGAGCTGGAGGTCGCCGGACCAGTCGCGCAGTACGGCGAAGACGACGCCGCCGAGGTCGCGAACGGCCATCACGCGCCCGGCCACGGTGGCCTTGCGGCCGGTGCGGGTGCCGGGTTCGGGCGCGGGGGTCGCGGCCCGGATCTCAGCGAGGGTGTCGGTCCGCTGGGCGATGCCGACCGGATAGGGGTCGGTGCCGTTGGCGCGCAGTCGATCCAGCTTGCGGTGGCGGATCCGCACCTGCTCGGGCAGCCGCTGCTCCCCTGCCGAGTCGGGCGAGTCCGGACCCACCAGGCCGAGCGAGTCGATGGACGGCAGCCCCTCGGTGGTGACGGGGGTGACCACTCCCTTCGGCCGTCCCTTTCCCTTTCCCTTTCCCCAGAACTTGTGCAGGCTCGGTACGGAGACGAAGCCCTCGGCGATCCCGGAGGCAAGGCCCACTCGGGCGAGGGAGCCGGCGTCGCCGTAGCAGAGGAAGCGCGGATACCACTCGGGCTGGTACTTGACGTTGGAGCGGTACAGGGCTTCCAGCTGCCACCACTTGGAGAAGAAGAGGAGCAGCTTGCGCCAGATCCGCAGGACGGGGCCCGCGCCGATGCGGGCGCCCTCCTCGAAGGCGGAGCGGAAGACGGCGAAGTTGAGGGAGATCCGGCGGATGCCGACTCGGTGCACATGGGCGCACAGCTCGGCGACCATGAACTCCATGACGCCGTTGGGCGCGGTGCGGTCACGGCGCATCAGGTCGAGCGAGATGCCGTCCCTGCCCCATGGCACGAAGGAGAGCAGGGCCATCAGATTGCCGTCCCCGTCGAGCGCCTCGACGAGCAGGCAGTCGCCGTCGGCCGGGTCACCGAGGCGGTCGAGCGCCATGGAGAAGCCGCGTTCGGTCTCGGTGTCCCGCCAGGCGTCGGCCTTGTCGACGATGCGCTGCATCTCCTCGTCACTCAGGGCGGAGTGACGGCGGATCCGGGTGGTGGCGCCGGTTCGCTGCACACGGTTCACGGCCTGCCGGGTGACCCGCATGTCACGGCCGTTCAGGTCGAAGCGGCCGACCTGCAGGATCGCCTCGTCGCCGAGCTGGATCGCACCGAGCCCGGAGCGGGCGAAGACCTTGGCGCCCTCCTCGGACGCGCCCATGACGGCGGGGGCCCAGGCGTAGCGTCTGGCGACGTCCAGCCAGGCCTCGATGGCGGGGGTCCATGCCGCCCGGTCGCCGACCGGATCGCCGCTGGCGAGGCAGACGCCTGCCTCGACGCGGTAGGTGACGGCGCCCTTGCCGTTGGGTGAGAAGACGACGGCCTTGTCGCGGCGGGTGGCGAAGTAGCCGAGCGAGTCCTGGGAGCCGTAGGCGCCGAGCAGGGCACGGATGCGGGGCTCCTCGTCACCGTGCAGGGCGGCTTCCATGCGCTGCGAGCGAAACAGCGTCGCAGCGGCGCTGAGCAGGGCGATCGCACCGAAGAGGCCGAGCAGGAAGAAGAGCGGTCGCGGCGGGCGGCCGTCGAACTCGTCGCCCGAGACAAGTCCGCCGAGCACCCGGTTGGCGGCCCACAGCAGCCGCTGGCCCTGGGGCAGCCCGCCCGGGAACGCCTCGACAAGGCCCCAGCCGACAAGGATTCCGGCGGCGAGCCCGAGGACCAGGACGAGGAGCGCGCGCCGCAGGGCCCCGCGCCGGGTCTCGGCGTAGAACTCCCCGCGGGCCATGACGAGCACCGCCAGGGCGATCGCGCACAGCACCAGACTGGGGATCCAGGCCCAGTCCTTGTCGAAGATCAGCACCAGTACGTCGGTGATCAGCAGCAGGGTCAGATAGCCGACGACCAGCCACCAGGCGGCCTTCTTGCGGGCGCCGATGGCCGCGGCGAGCAGCAGCAGGAACGCGGCGTAGGCGAGGTTCGCGCTGACGGGGACGGTGACCCGGTCCAGGAAGAGGGCGACCGGTCGCAGCACATGCCGCAGCGGAGGGATGAGTGAGAGGACGACGCAGAACACGCCGAGTGCGCCGAAGAACATCGCGAATGCGCCGGGCACCCTGCTCAGCAAGCTGCCACGGGCGGGAGTCGGCTCCTGCACGGTGACACTCATGATCTGCACTCTAAGGAGGCCATCGGCGGGCCGCCTGTCGGGAGCGACTAGGGCCTGTTCTCGGTTGTGATCAAAGTCGGGTTTTGGCCCCGTGCGGGCTGGTAGGACGTTCGTGTGACGCGTGCGCAACTGACCGACCAGGAATGGAAGTTCATCGAGCCCTACCTGCCGATAGGCAGGTTCGGCCCGTACCCCGGACGGCTGCGTGAGCAGTTCGAGGGGGTGATCTGGCGGTTCCGGACCGGCAGCCAGTGGCGCGAGATGCCCGAGCGGTTCGGCGCCTGGCAGACCGTCTACCAGCGGTTCGTCCGGTGGCGGGACACGGGCGTCTTCCAGGCCCTGCTGGAAGGTGTGATCGCCGAGGCCGCGCGACGAGGTGAAACCGACATGTCCCTGGTCAGCGTCGACTCCACCACCGCCCGGGCCCACCAGGACGCGGCCGGTACGCGCCTCGACGAGGAGGTCATGGCCGCTCTGGAGGAAGCGGCCCTCGAACAGGAGAAGGCGGTCCGGCAAAAGGGGGAGCAGCTGAGGAACGGAACGGGCAGGACGGCGAAGACGACCCCGAACGGGCCGAGCGCCGACGCGTCCGGCGACGGCGCAAGGCCCGGCTGAAGGCCGCCCTGCTCGGCAGATCCCGCGGCGGGCTGACCAGCAAAATTCACCTCGCTGCGGACCGGCGCTGCCGCCCGATGGCGCTTCTCCTAACCGCCGGACAGGCCGCTGACAGCCCCCAGTTCGTCCCCGTCCTGAACAAGGTACGGGTCCGACTCCCGGTCGGCCGTCCCCGCACCCGGCCCGACGCAGTCGCCGGCGACAAGGCCTACTCCTCCCGCACCAACCGCGCCCACCTGCGCGAACGCCGCATCAAGGCGGTCATCCCGGAGAAGAAGGACCAGGCCGCGAACCGCAGGAAGAAGGGCAGCCGGGGCGGTCGCCCTGTCACCTACGACACGGATCTCTACCGCGACCGCAACACCGTCGAGCGCGCTATCAACAAGCTGAAGGCCTGGCGAGGCATCGCCACCCGCTACGACAAGACCCCCGAGAGCTACCTCGCCGGAGTCCACCTCCGCGCCACGACGATCTGGATCGCCAGCCTCCTGTCAGCCCATTGATCACAACCAAGAACAGGACCTAGCCTCGTTGGTGTGACAGAGCAGCAGCCCCGGCAGCAACCGCACCAATTCGAACGCGGCACCGACGGCCCGAAGGTCATCGTCGTCGGCGTGGACGGTTCCGATTCCTCGCTGCGGGCGGCGGCGTACGCGGGCGGTCTCGCCCGTCGGCAGAACGCTCTGCTCGCCATCGTGTACGTCCAGCCGGTGATGCCCGCGGGCGCGGCGTTCGGCGTCCCGGTCGGGGACGCGACCGGGGAGATCGCCGAGGAGCTGGTGGCCGAGATCCGTTCCGCCGCCGAGCGGGTCAAGGGGATCTGGGACGTCCGCTGGGAGTTCCACACCGTCCGCGGTGACCCGTACAGCGGACTGGTCACCGCGGCCGACGAGCTGAAGGCGGACGCCGTGGTGGTCGGGGCTTCGGAGTCGGCGGGACACCGGATCATCGGGTCGGTGGCGGTCCGTCTGGTGAAGGCCGGGCGCTGGCCGGTGACTGTCGTTCCGTAGCCGGTCGCCCATGCGGGTGGGGGACTGTCCGGCGCAGCCTGCCGCGGCAGAGAGGAGTACGCCGGTGGCGGCCACCGGTCCCTGACGCGTGCGCCGACCGTTCACCGCACCATTCGCCGCTCCGTGCGACCGCTCGCCGAAGACAGCCGTGCGTCATCTGTCCCTCCGCGCCCGGATGGGTTCGTATACGCCACGTGGCAGCGACTCTGCACGAAAGGTGTTGGCAATGGCGACCGCGACTGCTTCAGCGACAACCGACGAGCGGGCCATGGCCGAGCTGCAGCGTGAACACGGCCCCGCTCTGTTCAGCTTTCTGCTCGGCCTGACCTACGGGGACCAGCAGCGCGCCGAGGATCTGTTGCAGGAGACGCTCGTACGGGCCTGGCAACACCCCGAGGCGTTCGACGGCCCTTACGAGTCGATGCGGCCATGGCTCTTCACAGTCGGCCGCCGCCTCGCGATCGACGCCCGCCGCTCCCGGCTGGCCCGTCCCACCGAGATCGGCGACGGGGTCCTGGCCACCACGCCGGACCCGGCGGACGTCACAGAGGCGGCCGTCGCCGCGCTCGACGTCCGGGCCGCCGTGGAGTCACTGAGCCCCGAGCACCGCGCGGTGCTGGTGCAGATCTACTTCCACGGGCTGAGCGTCAATGAGGCCGCCGAGGCACTCGGGATACCGGCCGGGACGGTCAAGTCGCGTTCGTACTACGCACTGCGTGCGCTCGCCCGCTGCCTGCCGGGCTACGCGCGCCCGCGCGCGACGGCGAGCGCGGGCCATCCCTGACGCCGCGCACCGGCCCGCCGTACCGCTCGTCGCGCCCGTTCGACCGTTCGTCGCCGCCCTCGTCGTCCCATTCGGCCGCTGAGCGCCCAGCAGGCCCGTATACGCCAGGTGGCGGATAACTCCGGGGGCACGTCCCGCCACGCTCTGAGGGTCGGTGCGGCCCGGCCGACGGGGTCTTCACCCCACCCGGCCCTCAGAAGGAGAGTTACGGTGACAACCACCCTGGACCAGCAGACCGGCGCCACCGCGACCGCGCCCCGTACCGACGAGCGGGTGCTCGCCGAGTTGCAGCGCGAGCACGGCAGGGCCCTCTTCCGCCTCCTCCTCGGGCTCACCTACGGGGACCGGCAGCGGGCGGAGGATCTGGTGCAGGAGACCTTGGTGCGTGCCTGGAAGCACCCCGAGGCGATGGAGACCGACCACGAGTCGATGCGCCCCTGGCTGTTCACCGTGGGCCGCCGGCTCGCGATCGACGCGCGCCGGGCCCGGCAGGCCCGCCCGGCCGAGGTGGCCGCCGAGAGCCTGGAGCAGTCCCCCGTGGCCGACGACCACACCGAGTCGTCGTCGACCGCGCTCGATGTGCGCGACGCCGTCAGGATGCTGAGCAGGGAGCACCGCGAGGTGCTGGTGCAGATCTACTTCCGGGGGCTGTCGGTGGCCGAGGCCTCCGAGGCGCTCGGCATCCCCGCGGGCACGGTCAAGTCCCGTACGTATTACGCGCTGCGCGCCCTGCGCAAGGTGCTGCCCGGCTATGGCGCGCTGACCGCCTGACCCCCTCTCACTCCCCCGCGGCCTGCAGTGCGGCCTCCCTCGCCACCTCGGTGCGCGACCGCATCTGCAGCTTGCCCAGGATGTGCGACACATGGGTCTGGACGGTCCGGCGGGACAGGAACAGCTCGGAGGCGATCTCCGGGTTGGACCGCCCCTGCGCGACCAGCAGCGCGACCTTCAGCTCGGCGGGGGTGAGCGACTCCCAGCCGCTGGTGGCCCTGCGGCGTGTCGCACGGCTGCCCCTGCGCACCCCCAGCGTGCGCAGCCGCGCCTCGGCCCTGGCGATGTCCCACTGGGCGCCGAGGCCGCCGTACGCCTCCACGGCCCGGTCCAGACTGATCCGCGATGCCACGAGGTCGCCGTGCCAGGCCTGCGCCACCGCGAGATCCTCCAGCGTCTGGCCCAGCAGCAGCGGCCATGAGCCGCCCTCGTAGTACGCGAGCGCCTGCGCGAGAGGCGCGGGATCCTGGGCGAACAGGCCCCGGCAGCGGATCGCCGCGGTCCTCGGGCCCGGGTATTCGGGTGCCTTCGCCGCCTCCGCCTCGCAGGCCGCGACCGCGGCCTCGGCGCTCCCGGCGTCCCCCGACTCCAGGGCGAGTCGGACCACTTCGGGCAGCAGCCAGTGGCGTTCATGGACCATGCCGGCCGCGTACTCGTCGGACAGCACGGGCAGCAGCACCCGCAACGCGTCCCGCGGGCGGCCGTCGCGCTCCGCCAGCAGCGCCCGGGCCAGCAACAGATGGCCTGCGTCGCGGAGCACCGCCGTGCCGGCGGCCAGAGCGTCCGGCTCCACCCGCTCCAGATGGCGCAGGGCCGCTGCGCGCTGATCGCGGTGGCCGAGGATCAGCGCGTGCATGCCGTGGACCAGCACTGGAACCCACCCGTCCAAGACCTTCAGTTCGGCGGCCCGCTCCAGATGCCCGGCCGCGCAGTCCCAGCGTCCACGCCGGAAGTGGAATTCGGCGGAGCGCGCCTCCATGCCGACGAGCCGGCCCGTGGAGCCCACGCGCCGGGCCAGGGTCCGCGCCTCGTCGAGAGCCTGCTCCGTGTCTTCCGGCTCGTCGAGCCTGTCGTGTCCCTCCGCGACGTTGGCGAGCATCAGCAGGCGGATGTCCGCGGCGGCCGGAATCTGCCGCGCCCGGGCGATGCCCTGCGCGCCGTGGCGGAGGGCCTCCCGCTCCCGGCCGAGCCGGTAGTACACGTACGCCATCGCATGGCGCGCCTCGGCCTCGGCGAGCGGGTCCCCGAGGCGCTCCGCCGCCGCGACCGCATCCTCACCCTCGGCGCGCGCCGCGTCGAGCCGGTCCAGGTCCGCGTGGCAGAGCACCCGGCAGGCCACGAGTCTGATGTGCCAGGCGACGGAGAGTCCGGGCTCCGCCAGAGCCTCCTCGGTTGCCTTCAGCGCCTGGGCCATGTCTCCCTGCACCATCAGCGCCGAGCTCAGCATGAAGCCGAGGACCGCCCGGCGCGCCGGGTCCTGCGTACGGTCGCGCATGGTGCGCACGAGACCGGCCGACTGGGGGCGGCGCAGCAGCGTCGCCGCCTCGGCGAGGCGCTCTTCGAGGACGGGGCGGTCTGCGTCGGTGGGCCAGCCCTGCTCGATGGCCCGCTCGATCAACTCGGCCGCGAGAACCGGCGACTGGGCGTTGAGGGTCCCGGCGTGCTCCACGAGCCAGCGCACCGCCCACCCCGTCATCGGGCCCGACACTCCCCGCAGCTGCCCGGCGACGACGGGCGCAGAGGCTCCGGCGTCGGCCAGGGCCCGCGCGGTGTCGTGATGCAGCGCCGACCGCACCGAGCCGGGAATGTCGGCGTACAGCGCCTCCCGGATCACCTCGTGGCGAAAGCGCAGCCGGTCACCGGTGTCGCTCAGCAGCCCGGCGGCAATGGATTCGCCCAAGGCGTCCAGGAGCTGGCGGGTGGTCCGGCCGAGTACGACAGCGAGCTGGCCGGCGTCGAACTCCACGCCTAGGAGCGCGGCCTGACGGAGTGTTTCGTACGAGGACGGCGTCAGGAAGCCGATCCTGTCCGCCAGGGAACACAGATGGCCACGTCCCCCGTCGGGGGTGGTGAGCTCGGCCCGCCCGCCCACGATGTCGATGGCCCCCTCGGCCAGCAGGCCGCTCACCAACTCCTCGATGTAGCGCGGGTTTCCGCCCGCGAGCCCCACGCGGCCGCGCAGTCTGGGCCCCGGCGGCGCGCCGGCCAGGCTCTCCACGAAGCGCTCCGACTCCTCGGGCGTGAGGGGGCCGAGGCGGACGGGAAGAGTGCCGCGCTCGACCAACCCGGCGCGCAGCCGGTCGAGTTCGCGGCGCCTGGGCACCGGCCGGCAGGAGGCCACCAGGAGCAATGGCAGCCGCGGTGCG
The DNA here is from genome assembly GCF_030817355.1 of Streptomyces sp. V1I1. NCBI lineage: Bacteria > Bacillati > Actinomycetota > Actinomycetes > Kitasatosporales > Streptomycetaceae > Streptomyces > Streptomyces sp. V1I1. The sequence goes on from NZ_JAUSZH010000001.1 coordinate 890,461, forward strand.
GCCTTGGTGAGGCGCTGCCACATCAGCAGGCTGGCGTCGTCGGCCCACTGCAGATCGTCGAGTGCGACGACGAGCGGACGCTCGGCGCAGATCTCGTCGACCTGGGCGAGCAGCCGGTCCATGGCCGCCATCAGTGATGTCTCTGTGGTCGGTGTGTCGGCACCGTCGCCGTTCAGCAGTCCGACGATCTCGCCGCGGCCGCGGTCCCCGGCGGCGCCGTCACCGTAGAGACAGTCGAGCACCGCCCGGAGAGGGTAGCCCTGCCACAGCTCGTCGCCGCTGCCGTGCCGGACGCCACAGCCGACCCCCTCCGCCGCTGAGAGCGCTTCCTCCAGGAGCCGGGTCTTGCCGGCGCCCGGCTCGCCCTCCACGAGCGCCGAGCCGCCGCGCCCTGCCACAGCCGCGTCGAGCAATGTGCGCACCATGCCGACGTGCTCTTCCCGACCGACCCACACGGCGGCCATCACCCCGTCCCCCCGACGCGCCACGGAGGCGGAATCTCTCCGCCCAGCGATCGTCGACGCGCGCTGCCCCGCATTATCGGTGCGCCGCGGCTCGCGGGTCCACCGGCGGGAGTGTCGCCCTTCGGGAGCGGGTGGCCCAGTCACGCGCGCCCCGGCTGTCCCGCCGGTTTCCTCGTCCCCCTGGGATCACGGCCAAAGGGCGACCGTATGCGAAACCTCACGCTCAAGTTGAGTAAATACGGGCTCCCAGCCGTGTCTCTCGGTGGAGGCTCTTCGTCGGGGTCGGCGCACGAAGCCGCCCAACGAAGTCGTCCGGGAGGAAGGTGGGAAGCGTGCGGCCCGAGAGTTCGAACGGCACCAGCGGAGGCGGGCTGGCAGTCCCCATGGCGTGGCTCTGCGCCGAGTACATCGCCGAAGAGATGCTCCGTACGAGCGCTCTCGTCGAGGGCGGCTCGCTCGAGTTCCGGGCGGGCCGGGAGACGCTGGCGCTGACCATCTATCTGTGTGACAGCGCGGAAGAGCTCGCGGGCGTCCGGGTGGTCTCCCGTATCGACGAGTGGCTGTCCCTGACCTCGTACGGCCATCCCTGGCGGGAGTGGGTGGAGGAGAGGCTGGCCGCCCGGCGGCAGCGGGAGAGCGAACTGGGCGACGGCGCCGACCCGGATCTGACCCTCGCGCTGGGCACCTGGAGCTGGCTGCGGCAGACCGAGCTGCTCGCCGCCGACCTCGGCGAGGGCGGCGATCCGTGGCACGCGCCGAACCCGATGGACGCGGCCGTGGACGAGTACGCGCAGATATGGACGCCGGCCTGGCAGTTGGGACTTCCGCTGAGCCATCTGGCCATCCACCTCTACTGCTGAGTCACCTGGCCATCCACATCTACGGCTCAGCCACATCTACGGCTCAGCCACCTGGCCATCGACGTCTACTGCCGAGCCACCTGGCCATCCACCTCCTCCGAGGAACCTGGCGGAAGGCCACCGGGAATGCACGGGGAATGCCTACGCGGCGCCGAGCTGCCTCGCCCCGCGGCTGAGCTGCCGCACGGCGCGGGTGGCCCGCAGATGCACCTCGGTCACCGGAAGCCCCAGCGCGGTGGCCGCCTCGAAGGGGCTGCTGCGCAGCACATGGAGCTGATGGACCACCGCGCGGTCGCCCGGGTCGAGCGCGCCGAGCAGGCTGCGCAACTCGTCACGGGCGGGTCTCACCGTCGGCTGTACAGTGCACATGTCGCTTACGCCCCCACGTAGGTGTCTATTGCCACCGGTTGATACGAACCGGGCAGGGGGCCGACTCAACGCCGCGCCGAAATCTCAGTCCGTGGACCGGCGGCCCGCGGAGGAGTGCACGCCCGCCCGGTACTTGGGGATCCGGATGGTGATCTTCATGCCCGCGCCGGCGCCTGTCTCGATGACGAGCCCGTGATCGTCCCCGTACACCTGGCGCAGCCGTTCGTCGACGTTGGACAGGCCGATGCCCGACGACGGCGTCCGCTCCCCCGCGAGGATTCCGCGCAGCACGTCCGGGTCCATGCCCACGCCGTCGTCCTCGATGGTCACCATCGCCTCGGCGCCGGCATCCCGCGCCGCGATCATGACGCGGCATTCGCTCTTCGAGTCCTCCAGGCCGTGCTTGACGGCGTTCTCGACGAGCGGCTGCAGACACAGGAACGGCAGCGTCACCGGCAGCACTTCCGGCGCGACTTGGAGGGTCACCTTGAGCCGGTCTCCGAAGCGGGCCCCGGCCAGCGCCAGGTACTGCTCGATGGAGCGCAGCTCGTCGGCGAGGTTGGTGAACTCACCGTGCCTGCGGAAGGAGTAGCGGGTGAAGTCGGCGAATTCCAGGAGTAGTTCACGCGCCCGCTCGGGGTCGGTGCGGACGAAGGAGGCGATCGCGGCAAGCGAGTTGAAGATGAAGTGCGGCGATATCTGGGCGCGCAGTGCCCGGATCTCCGCCTCGATGAGCCGGGTGCGGGACCGGTCGAGCTCGGCCAGTTCCAGCTGTACGGAGACCCAGCGGGCCACCTCGGTCGCGGCCCGCACCAGGACGGCCGACTCCCGCGAGCCGTAGGCGACGAGCGCGCCGAGCACGCCCTCCTCGCCCGTCAGCGGGGCGATCACGGCCCAGCGCAGCGGGCACTCCAGCTCCTCGCACTCGGTGTGCACGCTCTGGCTGCGCCCGGAGTCCAGCATTTCGGCGACGCGCACCATCACGCGCTGCTCGTGGTGGTCGGCGCCGGGACCGTCCCAGGCGAGGACGGATTCGCGGTCGGTGAGGCAGAGCGCCTCGGTGCCCAGGAGCGAGCGCAGCCGCCGGGCGGCCTTGCGCGCGGTGTCTTCGGTGAGGCCGGCGCGCAGTGGGGGCGCGGCGAGCGATGCGGTGTGCAGGGTGAGGAAGGTGGCCCGTTCGACGGGCGTGCCCAGGTCGAGGTCGGACTTGACGACGCGCCGTGCCGTCAGCCTGCCGAGCGCGATTCCGGCCGTGAGCAGTACCGCTCCGGCCGCTGCCAGCGCGGCCATTCCCATCCCGGTCATCGTTCCGCTCCTTCGGGCTGCGGCCTGCCGACGAGATCTTCCGGCAGGTGCAGCCGCGCGAGGATGGCGGTGGCGCCGGGAGGTATGTGGCTGGGCGTGGCCAGCGAGACCAGCACCATGGTCAGAAAGCCGACGGGTACCGACCACACTGCGGGCCAGGCCATCAGGGTGTGCGCCCAGCCTTCGGGCGCGAGGCCCGCGCGGGTTGCCATCACCGCGGTGAGCGCCGCCCCGCCGCCGACGACGAGCCCGGCGGCGGCACCCGGCGGGGTGAGTCTTCGCCACCAGATGCCGAGCACCAGCAGCGGGCAGAAGGAGGACGCCGAGACAGCGAAGGCCAGCCCCACCGCGTCGGCGACAGGCACATTGGTGGCCACGACGCTGACGGCGAGCGGCACCGCCATGGCGAGGAGGGTCGCGAGGCGGAAGTGCCGCACGCCGCGTGAGGGCAGCACGTCCTGAGTGATGACTCCGGCGACGGACATGGCCAGCCCGGACGCGGTGGACAAGAACGCGGCGAACGCGCCGCCCGCCAGCAGCGCCCCGAGCAGGTCCCCCGCTATTCCGCCGACCATGCGCTCCGGCAGCACGAGCACGGCCGCGTCCGCGTCACCGGTCAGGGAGAGTTCGGGCGCGTAGATCCGCCCGAGCGCGCCGTAGACGGGCGGCAGCAGATAGAACGCGCCGATCAGCCCGAGGACGACGAGGGTGGTGCGCCGCGCGGCACGTCCGTTGGGGCTGGTGTAGAAGCGGACGGCGACATGCGGAAGCCCCATCGTGCCGAGGAAGGTGGCGAGGATCAGTCCGTACGTCGCGTACAGGTGGTAGCCGTCCCGGCCGCCGGAGAGCGGCTGGGACCAGCTGGCCGGATCGGTGCCCGACGAGGCCCGTTCGGGCACTGCGGCGCCCTGCGGAAAGCCAAGTTTCGTCCCGGCCTCGATGCGGTGGGTGCCCTTGTCGAGAGTGATCTTCCGGTCCTCGTACCGTGTGTCGTCGACGTCGCCGGTGACGGTGAGGGTCAGCGGCTCGTCGAGATCGACGCGGACGGTGTCGTCGATGCGTACGGCGGTGTGCTCGCGGAAGACCGCGGGCGCGTCGAAGCGTGCCCGGGGAGTGTCGTCGCCGGCCCAGGCCGCGACCAGGAACAGCGCGGGCACCAGCAGGGCGGTGAGCTTGAGCCAGTACTGGAATGCCTGCACGAAGGTGATGCTGCGCATGCCGCCCGCCGCGACGGCCCCGGTGACGACAAAGGCGACGACGAGGCCGCCCACCCAGTCGGGTGCGCCGGTGAGGATCTCCAGGGTGAGGCCGGCGCCCTGTAGTTGGGGCAGCAGATAGAGCCAGCCGATGCCGACGACGAAGAGGCTGGCGAGCCTGCGCACGGCGGCGGACTCCAGGCGGGCCTCGGCGAAGTCGGAGAGGGTGTACGCCCCCGAGCGGCGCAGCGGGGCGGCGACCAGCACCAGCAGGACGAGATAGCCGGCGGTGTAACCGACCGGGTACCAGAGCATGTCCGGGCCCTGCAGGAGGACCAGCCCGGCTATGCCGAGGAAGGAGGCGGCGGAGAGGTACTCGCCGCTGATGGCGGCGGCGTTGAGGCCGGGCTTCACGGTGCGGGAGGCGACGTAGAAGTCGGAGGTGGTGCGGGATATGCGCAGGCCGAGCGCGCCGATGAGCACGGTGGCGAGCACCACGACGGTGACAGCCGTCACCGCGTAGGTCTGGTTCACGAGGTCAGCGTCCTTCGACGAGCCTGGTGAAGTCCTCTTCGTTGCGCTCGGCCCGGCGTACGTACCAGCGGGCGGTCATCCACATCACGGGGTAGACCGCGACGCCGAGTGCCGCCCAGACGAAGGGCTCGGGCGAGGAGAGGGTTCCGTCGAAGACGGCCGGGAGCGCGAAGAGCAGCGGCAGCGAGCCGACGAACAGGACGAGGGTGCCGAGCGCGTAGAGCGCGGCCCGCAGCTGGCTGCGCATGAGCGAGCGCACATACGTGGCGCCGAGTGTCGTCTGCTCGCTGATCTCGGACCGGGCGGGGGCGTGCCCGGGCGCGCGCCTGGCGCTGCGCGGCACGCCGGTGACCACCTCACGGCGGGGTTGTTGCTCTGCAGACATCGTCGTCCGCTCCAGCGTCTGTCGGCGAACTCTCCGGAGCTGTGGAGTCTACGCAGGGGCGATTACCTACGGTAGACACCAGCCGTTCCTCGAGACGGACGGTACGGCGACGCCTCTCAGTGGCCGCCCGTGCGCTGAGCGCAGTCACTCAGCGCGATCTCCAGCTCGACGTAGGACTCCTCCGCCCTGCGGAACGCGACTTCGAGGGCTGCTTCGGCGCGCGGGCCGGCCAGCCCCTGTGCCGATTCCTGGATCTCGTACAGCACATCCGCCCAGCGCCCGGCCGCGCTCTTCACCGTGGTGAGCAGTGCCTCGAGGTCACGAGCGCTGGACACCCGGGTCGCCGGCAGGCTCCGGAGTTCCTCCAGCAGTGCTTCGATGTCGGACATCAGGCCCCTTCTCCCCGTGCCCGATCAAGGCTAGGCGGCGGGCGGGGGCGGTCGGCGCCGAATCCGGCGGCGGCTCGGTCAGCGGATGACGCCCGTCGCCGTACGGCTGTGGTGGGGCGACGAGCGGCTCTGTCCGCCCGTCCAACGGTCGGCCGGGTCCTGGCAGGGTCCGCCCCGCTCAGCCCCTGGCGTGCCGCATCAGCAGTTCGCGCAGCTGGCGCGCATGACGGCGGCTGACGGCGAGCTCGGCGGAGCCGACCCGGACGGTGGTCGTCCCGGCGTCCAGGCGCAGTTCGTCGATACGGGCGAGGGCGACGAGATGGCTGCGGTGTATGCGTACGAACCCGCGCGACGCCCAGCGCTCCTCAAGGGTGGACAGCGGGATGCGCACCAGGTGGCTCCCGTCCTCGGTGTGCAGCCTGGCGTAGTCCCCCTGGGCCTCCACGTAGGCGATGTCGTCGATCGGTACGAACCGTGTGACACCGCCGAGTTCGACCGGTATCTGCTCGGCCGCGGTCCCCCCTGGGGCATGCAGCGCGACGGCCGGTGGGGGGCTGGGTACGGGGGTGTGCACCGCGGGGCCCGCCGGGTCGGGCTGCCGGGGCTCGCGCGCCGAGACGACCAGGTCACGGACCCGGCGTACGGCTTCGGCCAGCCGCTCCCTGCGCACCGGCTTGAGGACGTAGTCGACGGCCTTGAGGTCGAAGGCCTGGACGGCGAAGCCCTCGTGGGCGGTGACGAACACGATCAGCGGCGGCCGGGCGAATCCGGCGAGCAGCTTGGCGACGTCGAGACCGGTGAGACCGGCCATGTGGATGTCGAGGAAGACGACGTCGATGCCGTCGTCCCCGTCCGGGCCCGCGTCCAGCGCACGGCCGATGCGGCGCAGTGCCTCGGTCGCGTCCGTGGCTCCTTCGGCGCTCTTGATGCGGGAGTCGGAGCGCAGGAGGTAGAGCAGCTCTTCGAGTGCCGGTTTCTCGTCGTCGACAGCCAGTACGCGCAGCATGCTACGGAGTGTAGGCGCGCCTCGACGGCCGGACTATGGCGTCTGCTCGCCGAGCCCGTCGGGCCCGTCGAGATCGTCGAGATCGTCGGGCCCGTCGAGCAGATCGTCCTCGGAGAACATCGCCAGCAGCGCGGGGGCGTCGGCCATGTCGAGGTAGGCGATCCGGCACGGGTCGCAGACCTGCAGGTGGCCGGAGACCCGGGTGTCCTCGGCACGGCCGAGCGCACCGAGGACATACGCGCCGAGCAGCAGTTCCACATGGGCGCTGTCGGGGTGCGGCACGATCATGCTGGTCCCCGTCTCTCCACCTGTCACGCACACATCATGCGGGCAGCACTCGCCCGGTCTCAAGACGGTTCCGCAAGCGGGCCGTTCATACTGCGGCACGGTCCGGGCCGCCCGGCGGTTGCGCTCGACGCGCACGGAGTTGAGTACGGCGCGCACCTGGTCCGTACTTCAGGGCGACAGACCCGCTACAGACCCGCGACAGACCCGCGACAGACCCGCTACAGACGCAGTACGCAACGGGGCGAGAGACGAATCGAGGACGCCATGAGCTTGCAGCAGCGGCACCGGGACGTGGCCGCCTATGCGCTGGGCGTCCTGGAGCCCGCGGACGCGTTCCGGTTCGAGGAGCATCTGGCGGACTGTGTGATGTGCACGGTACAGCTCTCCGACTTCGCCTCGGCCGCCACGTCCCTGGCCGAGCTCGCGGGACCCGACCGGATCGTGGTCCGTCCCAGCGGGCGACTGCTCGACCGGCTGACGGACGAGGTCGACGCGGTGCGGCGGCGGGGCCGCAGGCGTCGGCTGAAGCTGGTCGCGGCGGCCGCGGCTCTGATCGTCGCCCTGCCCGCCGCGGCGGTGGCGCTCGAGGACGCCGGGAGCGGGAACCCCGCCCTGATCGTGGCGAAGGATTCCACGACGGGCGTCACTGCGGCCGCCGCGACGCAGGAGCGGGCCTGGGGCACGGCGGTCGCGCTGCGTCTGTCGGGTCTCAAGGGGCCTGGCGCCTGCCGTCTTGTCGCCATCGGCAGGGACGGCATCGAACACCCGGTCCTCACCTGGGCGGTGCCGGCCGGTGGCTACGGGATCCCGGGTTCTCCGGGGCACGAGGACCCGCTGGACATCGAGGGGGGCACGGACCTGCCGAGCGGCGAGATCGGCCGCTGGGAGGTTCGCACCCTCGACGGACAGCCTCTGATCTCCCTCAAGGGGTAGCTCAGGTCCTGCGCTACTTCAGCAGGCGGGAGAGTCTGCGGTCGGCGAGCGGCTTGCCGCCGGTCTGGCAGGTGGGGCAGTACTGCAGCGAGGAGTCGCTGAAGGAGACCTCGCGGATGGTGTCGCCGCAGACGGGGCACGGCTGACCGGTGCGGCCGTGGACGCGCAGACCGCTCTTCTTCTCGGCCTTGAGCCGGCCGGCGGCGACTCCGCGCGAGCGCTCGACGGCGTCACGCAGCGTGGAGCGCAGGGCCTCGTACAGGGCGGTGATTTCGTCCTCGCTCAGGTTCTGCACCGGCTTGAAGGGCGACATCTTCGCGGCATGCAGGATCTCGTCGCTGTACGCGTTGCCGATGCCGGCGATCAGGCCCTGGTCGCGCAGCGCGCCTTTGATCTGCCGCCGTTCCCCGGCCAGCAGCGCGGCGAAGGCGTCACGGTCGAAGCCGTCGGCGAGCGGATCGGGGCCGAGACGGGCGATGCCGGGGACCTCGGCCGGGTCACGTACGAGATGGACGGCGAGACGCTTGGTGGTGCCCGCTTCGGTGAGGTCGAAGCCGCCGCCCGAGGCGAGGACGGTACGCAGGGCGAGCGGGCCTTTGCCGGGCCGTGGTGGCGCGGCCGGGAACTCGTCCTTCCACTGGAGCCAGCCCGCCCGGGCGAGGTGGGTGACCAGATGGAGTGGGCCGACGCTGATGTCGAGCCACTTCCCGTGCCGGTTCACGGCGGTGACCTCGGCGCCCTCGACGGCGGTCAGCGGCGGGTCGTACGTCTTCAGGACGCTGATCGCCAGCGGCAGGACGCGGACGATCTCCTGCCCCACCAGGTGGGTGTTGAGGAACTCTCTCAGCGCTTCGACTTCGGGCAGCTCCGGCATGCATCCAGGGTGCCAAAGGGGCGGGGCGCGCGCAGGTTCACTGAGATTCACCGCGCGGGGGCAGTCCGTAGACGCGGCCCGCGGTGGTCTCGAAGACGGCGCGGCGTTCGTCCTCGGCCAGCCGATGGGTCAGCGCGCGGGCGGCGGCGACCACCTCGGCGTAGCTCGCGGCGAGCCGACAGACCGGCCAGTCGGAGCCGAACATCAGCCGGCCGGGGCCGAAGGCGTCGAGGACCGTATCGGCGTACGGGGCCAGATCGGGAGTGGTCCAGGTGGACCAGGCCGCCTCGGTGACCATCCCGGAGAGCTTGCAGACGGTGTTGGGCCTGGCCGCGAGTGCGCGCACGGCGCTCGCCCAGGGCTCCAGCTCCCTGGAGGCGATGGGTGGCTTGCCGAGATGGTCGAGTACGAAGGTGAGCTCGGGCAGCCTGGCCGCCGCCTCGGTGGCCGCGGGCAGCTGGTGCGGCAGCACCACGAGGTCGTAGACGAGTCCGGCCGACGCGACGGCGGCGAGGCCGCGCAGAACATCGGGGCGGAGCAGCCAGGCGGGGTCGGGCTCGCCCTGGACCTGGTGGCGGACGCCGACGAGGCGGTCCCCGCCCGGGAGTTCACGCAGGGCCGCGAGCATGTCGGCGATGCCGGGGGCGGTGAGGTCGGTCCAGCCGACGACGCCCGCGACGAGGTCGCTGCCGTCGGCGATGGCGAGGAATTCCGGGGTCTCTTCGGCGACGGTGACCGTCTGGACGAGGACGGTGGCGTGTACGCCCGCGGCGCGGGCCTCGGGGACGAGATCGTCGAGGGAGAAGCTGCGCCGGATGGGGGCCAGGTCGGGGCCGGTGATCCAGTCCTGGTCCCGTCCGGAGAGGTCCCACACATGGTGGTGGGCGTCGATGATCGCCATTGGCTCACAGCTCCCAGACGACGGGCAGTCCGGCTTCGGCACCGTCCGCGGAGTAGTCGTGCACCACATCGAGGAGCTCGGCCATCCGGGCCTGCCAGGCGATGTTGACGGGGAGTTTCTCGAGTGCGGCGAGCAGTTGGCCGTAGTCGGCGCACTCGAGGAGGTGGAAGAGGTCGGTGCCGCTGCGCCAGATGGTCCAGGAGGTGACACCGGCGCCGCGGATCGCGGCGGTGAGCTCGTTGGGGACTTCGCGGTGCGCCGCTTCGTACTCGTCGATGCGGTCGGCGCGAACCGTCGTGTGCAGGGCGACTCTCATCAGGCGTCCCCGTCCTTTCGAGCGTCCCCGTCGTTTCGGCCGTCCCTGTGCTCTCGGGCATCCCCGTCCTTCGGCAGCAGTCCTTCGGCGCGCAGTTCGTCCCAGAGCGCGGGCGGGACGGCCAGAGCGAGCATGTCGGCCGCGTCCCGTACTTCATCGGCTGAGCGCGCGCCGACCAGGGCGCCCGCGACGGCCGGATGGGCGAGCGGATAGTGGAGGGCGGCGGCGCGCAGCGGTACGCCGTGGCGTTCGGCGACGGCCTTGAGCCGCAGAGCCCGCTGCAGGATGTCGTCCGGCGCGGCGGTGTAGTCGTACGTGGCCCCCGGGCGCGGATCGGCGAGCAACCCGGAGTTGAAGATTCCTCCGACGACAACGCTTTTGCCGCGGGCGGCGGCTTCGGGCAGCAGCTCGGCGAGCGCGCTCTGGTCCAGGAGGGTGTAGCGGCCGGCGCACAGGACGGCGTCGACGTCGGTGTCGCGGAGGAAACGGGTGAGCATCGGCGCCTGGTTCATGCCGGCGCCGATCGCGCCGACGACGCCTTCGGCCCGCAGCCGCTCCAACGCCGGGTAGCCGTGGCGGAAGGCGGCTTCCTCGTGCTCGTCCGGGTCGTGCAGATAGACGATGTCGATCCGGTCGAGGCCGAGCCGCAGGAGGCTCTCCTCGATGCTGCGCAGTACGCCGTCCGCGCTGAAGTCCCATACGCGACGGTGGTCGGCGGGAACGGCGAAGCCGCTTGCGAGGTCGTCTCCGTCGGGCGGGCAGGGTTCGAGCAGCCGCCCGGCCTTGGTGGAGAGGGTGTACGCGTCGCGGGGACGGGTGCGCAGGGCCTCGCCCAGTCTGCGTTCGGACAGGCCGAGCCCGTAGTGCGGCGCGGTGTCGAAGGTCCGGATGCCCGCGTCCCAGGCGGCGTCGACCGCCGCCGCGGCGGCAACGGGCTCCACGGGGGTGTAGAGATTGCCGATTCCGGCGGCCCCGAAGGACAGTTCGGTGATCTCGACCGCGCTGCGTCCGAGCGTGCTCCGTCGCATCCGCTGCTGCCCCCTCGCTGTGGCGTTCACCGATGACGACGAATATTCATCGGATCACTTGGGGGCGTCAACACCCTTGAAGGGGCGAGAACTTATGCCGGGCCTCTGAGCTGTCCGATCTATCGGGCCGGCATACCGAGCGAGGCCTCTCCAATCAGGCCGAGGAGTTCTACGAGCTCCTCCCCCAGACTCCGCGCCAGCCGGTCGAGATCGGGCAAGGCCTTGCCATCGGCGACCAGTCCGACATGCACCCGCCCGTCATAGGTGGACATGGCGATCGCCAGGGACTGCCCGCGGGCGAGCGGTGCCATCGGATAGACCTCGCGCAGCGGGCAGCCGCCCAGCGACAGGGCCGAGCGGGGCAGCGGCACGCTGGTCACCAGGACGTCGAAGAGCATCCGGGCCGCGCCGCCCGCCAGCGGCGCGCCGAACCGGTGTGCCAGTGGCGGCAGTTGATCGGCGAGCACGGCCAGCGCCCCGGCGCCACGCGAAGGCCCTGCCGCCTTGTTGCGGTCCATGGCGGTGCGTACGGCGTCGAGCCGTGAACGCGGATCGGGGTCGGAGACCGGAAGTTCCAGCAGATACGCGGAGAACTTGTTGCCCGAGCCGGGCGGGCTGCCGGGCCTGCGCTGAGAGACGGGCACCAGGGCGCGCGGGTCGGCGGCCGGCAGCCGCTCGCCGCGCTCGGCCAGCCAGCGCCGCAGCCCGCCCGCGACGATGGCGAGCAGCACATCGTTGGCGGTGCCGCCCACCGCCCTGCGTACGCGCTGCACGTCTTCCAGGTCGAGTACGGCGGTGCCGAGCCGCCGTGTGCCGCTCGAACCGGCAGTGAGTGCGGCCATGCCGCGCGGGTCGAGCCTGCTGGCACGTACGACCGAGGCCCCTACACCGACGGCCCGGCCCAGCTCCTCGATCCGGCCGCGGGCGAAGCCGGCCACCTGCGAGGGACCCGCGAACCAGGACCGGGGCGGCACGGTACGCGTCCGCCGTACGCCGACCGTGCGGGCGTCGGCGATCTGGTCGAAGATGCCGGCCCCGATGGCGACCGCGCGCATGCCGTCCGCCAGCGCGTGATGCAGCTTCACCAGCACCGCGAACGGGCCGCCCGGCTCACCCGTCAGGAGGTACATCTCCCACGGCGGCAGACCTCGTTCAAGAGGCCGTTCCATCAGCTCGCCGGCAATCCCGGCGGCCTCGGTGGCGAAGTCGCCGGCCGGGAGGCGGACATGGTGCACATGCCGTCGTACGTCGAAGTCCTTGGCCACGGTCCAGCGGGCGCCGCCGACGGGCAGCAGGACATCCCTCACCCGCATCCGCAGCCGGCGGATCGCGGCGGCGCGCGTGGCGAGCAGTTCGAGGACGCTGTCGCCGCTCCGCGTCCCGGGGGCGGGCGCGAAGAAGGCGAGGGCACCGAGGTGCATCGGATGACCGGCGGACTCGAGGTGCCAGAACGCCAGGTCGAGGGGGGCAAGAAGCTCGCTGCTCAAGGGGACCTCTTGTCCTAGAAGGTGTCCTAAAGGGTGTCCTGAAGGGCCACAGAGTACGGAGTCAAACGCCTGCGGTCGGTTACGGTCAAGTACGATCACTTCACGCACAGTTAACAACAGGTTTCCATCAGTTGGGCGGCCTGTCGGGGACTATGAACTCGCACCAGACGCATTTGCCGCTGCCCCTGGACTCCACGCCCCAGGCCTCCGCCAGTCGGTCCACCAGCATCAGCCCGCGGCCGGACACGCCCGACTCGCCCGCATCACGCCGACGCGGCAGCGCGCTGGAGCGGTCCTCGACCTCCACCCGCAGCCGCCGCTCCGGGCCGGACAGCACCCGGATGGTCACGATCGCGCCGCCGTCCGTGTGCATCAGCGCGTTGGTGATCATCTCGTCGGCAGCCAGCTCTATCTCGTCCGACCGCTGGCGCGCGCCCCAGGCGCGTACGGCCGCCCGGATCATGTGCCGGGCCGAGCGAAGCGCCTCCGGGTCGTTCTGCCCGACATGCTGCTGCAGCCGGCCGCCCGTCTGCGGGGTGTACGCGCCCTTGCGGCGCAGCAGCAGCATCGCCACGTCGTCGTCGCCGCCCCGCTCGCCCGCCGCCTCGCACAGATGGTCGGCGAGCAGCTGCAGATCGCGCGGGCCGTCGCGCACCTGCGCGGTCAGCAGCTGCATCCCGTCGTCGAGATCGGCGCCGGGCTGCTCGACCAGTCCGTCGGTGTAGAGGAGCAAGGTCTGGCCGGGGTCCAACTCGACGGTGCTGACGGGGTATTCGAGCTGCCCGAACTCCGCCGAGAGCCCCAGCGGCAGCCCGCCCTCCACCGGCAGCCGTCGGCAGCTGCCGTCGATGTCCCGGATCAGCGGGTCGACATGCCCCGCCCGCACCAGCTGCACCACACCGGTGGACAGGTCGGCCTCCGCGTACATGCAGGTCGCGAACCGGTCGGTGTCGAGCTCATCGAGGAAGACGGAGGCGCGCGCCATCACGGTGGCCGGGGTGTGCCCCTCGGCCGCGTACGCCCGCAGCACGATGCGCAGCTGCCCCATCACCGCGGCCGCGTCCACGTCATGCCCCTGCACGTCGCCGATGACCGCGCCCACCCGCCCGCCGGGCAGCGCGATGATGTCGTACCAGTCGCCTCCGATGTCCCGGCCCATACGGGCGGAGCGGTAGCGCACCGCGATCTGCGCCCCGGGCACAGCGGGGATCCGGCGCGGCAGCATCGCCTGCTGGAGGCCTTCGGCGAGATCGTGCTCCTGTTCGTAGAGCATGGCGCGCTGGAGGCTCTGGGCGATGCTGCTGCCGAGGGCGACCAGCAGATTGCGCTCCTCGGAGCTGAAGCCGGTCTTGTCGCCGTACAGCAGGCCGAGCGCCCCGATGGGGCGGGCCTGGGCGATCAGCGGCAGATAGGCGGCCGAGGTGATCTTGAGATCTTTGATGTGCGGCCACAGCAGCGGATACGACTCGGCGAAGTCCCGTTCGGACTCGATGAAGCGGGGCGTGAGGGTACGCACCACCTCGCTCATCGGGTACTCCTCGTCGACGCGCGTGTAGCGGGTGCCCGGCACGAACGAGCCTTCCGGCCCCTCGGCGACCAGATGGATCCGGCCCGATTCCAGCAGCCCCATGACCAGGCTGGTCGCGCCGAAGTGCTCCAGGCCGTGCGAGTCCCTCAGTACGTCGATGACGTCCTGGACGGTCCTGGCATGGGCGAGGGCCGCGGTGGTGCTCTCGACGACGCTGGTCTGCCGGCGGCGCTCGACTTCGACTTCGAGGCGCTCCCTGGACTCGGCAAGCTCTTCGGTGGCGTCGCGGACGATGCCGATGATGCGCAACGGGCGGCCCGTCTCGTCGCGGCGGACGCAGGCCTGCGTGTGGGCCCAGTGCAGGCTGCCGTCGCGGCGGCGGACGCGGAAGTACGCCCCGTAGCGGTCACTGCCGTTCTTGAGCGCCTGCGCCACCAGGGCGTCAAGCCGGGCGGCCTCGTCCGACGGCACCCGGGAAGCCAGACTCTCCGGACGGCCGTCGTACTCGCCGGGGCGCAGATCGAACACCTCGTGACCGGGCTGGTCCAGGTGCATCAGCCCGCTGACCAGGTCCCAGTCGAAGCTGCCCATGCCATTGAGGGTCAGGCTCAGATCCGGGTCGGCCGGCCAGTCGTCGGGAAGCGACAGGGCACCCGCTGCCCGATCAACCATGGGGCCACTCTGCCATCATTTGTCGGATTCTTCGACCGGTTCGGAGGGCGTGCTCAGCCCTGGAAGGTGTCCGGCGACGCCGGCTCCTCGTTGGGGATGAGCAGGTCCGGCTGGGACGGTGTGACCCCCTCGTCGGAGGGCACATCGGGGTTGACCGGCGGGGGCAGTGCCTCGCTCGGTGTGTCCACAGGCGGTTCGGCAGGCGTCTCCACGGGCGGGTTGACCGGCTGCTCCGGTGTCGTCGGCGTGAGACTGCCGTCGCTCGGCACGTCGGAGTCACCGGACTCGGGCATCACCGGTGGATAGACGAAGACGTCGTCCGGGGTCACCGGCGGGAGCACATCGGGCCGCTTGTCCAGTTCGCCGTCGGTCCCGGCCTGCCGGTCGATCCAGGTGTTGGTGACGATGTTGACGATGAAGAAATTGTTGATGACCTGGGTGGTCGGCTTGATGACGACGACCCGGTCCGACTGGTAGCCCGCCCAGGACTGGCCGTTGTGAACCACGGCGCCCTTGACGGCGACCGGCGGCTTCAGCGGGTTTCCGCAGGCACACCGGACGCGCGGCGTGCCGTACTGGTCCACCAGCACGGCGGTCCCGGCCTGCAGCACGGACTGGTAGGTGGTGGCGGTGCGGTCGCGGAAGCCGTGGCTGGTGACGCGGGTGTCGGCGCGCAGCACGACGGGCGTCAGTCCACGCAGATAGTCCGGGACCTCGGTCTGGGAGACGCCGGCGGCCCGGGCAAAGGCGCGCTCCTTGGCCTGGTCGGCTACGAGGAGGTTCACCTGCTGCTCGACGTCGCAACTGCCCAGCGATTGCGTGCCGCCGTACAGGCCTGGCGTCGAGCCGGAGAGAGTGCGCAGCGTCTGCCCCCCTGCGGGGCTGCTCGGCACACCGGACGGGCCGGTCGGCGGAGGCCCGATGTCGTTCCTCACCGTGGAGGCGGTGTACGGGTCCGGGCCCCGCGCCGCGGCAGGCTCGAGGTAGACCTCCGGGTCCGTGGCCGCTCTGCTGCTGCCGCCGCCGCATCCGGCGACCAGGAGCGTGCAGGACAGCACCGCGAACAGCCCGGCGACCGCGGCGTACCGACGGCGAATGGGTGGACGCACAAAAGTCTCCCGCCTCTTCACCCCAACTAGTCCCTCAAGTTCTGCCGGATTCCCCTCACCCCCGCGACTTGAACGCGTTCAAGTAAGCGCATAGTCTCGACCACAAGGAATTGAACACGTTCAAGCCTGGGGTGGGGTGCGTGGTGTCCGTACTGGTCAGCCTGATCGTGATGCTCGGCATGCTGGTGGTCGTGCCCGCGGGACTCCGTCTCATCGACGCCGTCGGGCTCGCGCCCATTCAGCGGACATGGCCGTTGTTCGCGGTCCCCGGAGTCGTCTCCCTCTGGCTGCCGCGCTCGACCACCGCGACCGTGCTCGCGGCCGTGTACGCGCTCGGCACGCTGGCTCTCGCCGCGCATGCCCCACGCAGGCTGGCCCGGGTCCGATCGCTCGCGCCCGCAGAGGTCGCGGTGCTCACAGCGCTCGTGACCCCGTCGGTCGCCGGTGTCGCACTCGTCGCGGAACGCTCCGGGCACGAGCTCTTCGGCTTCAGCCTGCCGATCCTGGCGCTGACCGTGCCGCACTTCCACTTCGCCGGGTTCGCGGCCGCGCTGGTGGCGGGCCTGGTCTGCCGCACATCGGCCGGTCCTGCCGGGCGCTTCGCGGCACTGAGCGTGCCGCTCGGCACCCTTCTCGTACTGGCCGGCTACTTCCTGGACGACTGGGCCGAGCTGCTCGGTGCGCTCGTACTGACCGCGGGCATGTGGGCCGTCGCGCTGCTGACCTGGCTCGACGTCCGGGCAGGCGGCCGCGACCGGTTCACCCGCGGCCTGCTCGCCGTCTCGGCCGCCGTGCTGGTGGCGACGATGCTGCTCGCCCTGAGCTGGGCGCTCGGCGAGGCTACCGGTCTGCCCCACCCGACCCTGACCTGGATGGCCGCCACCCACGGCCTCGGCAACGCCCTCGGTTTCGCACTCTGCTCGGTGCTGGCCT
The DNA here is from genome assembly GCF_030817355.1 of Streptomyces sp. V1I1. Taxonomy (NCBI): domain Bacteria; kingdom Bacillati; phylum Actinomycetota; class Actinomycetes; order Kitasatosporales; family Streptomycetaceae; genus Streptomyces; species Streptomyces sp. V1I1. The sequence goes on from NZ_JAUSZH010000001.1 coordinate 907,038, forward strand.
GGCAACGACTCAAGGAGACGGCCGCATGAATCGCGTACTCGCCCTCAACTACCCCGAGACCGGCGCCACCCGGCTCGGTCCGCTGCCCGACGGCTACAACCACCTCCACCACACCGCCCGTATCGGCCGTGGCCACGCCGTCTTCGAGGCGGCGGGCGCGGCGGTCACCAGCTGGCGGATGCACCGCGGATCGGGCGCCCGGGTGAGCACCACGGCGGCGCGGGCCGAGCCCGGCGCCCGGCTCGAGGTCTCACTCGGGGTCGGCCGGCTGCGGTTCACCGCGCCGTGCGAGGTGATCTGGACGGCGTACGAGAAGGACCGGACGGGATTCGCGTACGGCACTTTGGCCGGTCATCCCGAGCGCGGTGAGGAGTCGTTCGTGGTCGACATCCGCGACGACGGCTCGGTGTGGTTCACCGTCATGGCCTTCAGCCGTCCGGCGAGCTGGTACACCCGGCTCGCCGGTCCGCTCGTACCCGTGGTGCAGAAGTGGTACGCCATGCGGCTCGGTCGTACGGTGCGACGGCTTGCCGCGGCCGATACTGGAGGTGATGGAGTGGTTCAGCGACGGTGACTACTGGCTCAGCCGACTGGTCTTCCAGCGGGCTCTGGCCGCCATGTATCTGGTCGCCTTTCTCACCGCCGCCCTGCAGTTCCGGGCGCTGATCGGCGAGCGGGGCATGCTGCCGGTGCCCGCGTACGTACGCCGGGTGCCGATGCGCCGTGCGCCGAGCCTGTTCCAACTGCGCTACTCCGACCGCCTGTTCGCCCTCTGCGCCTGGGCCGGCTGTCTGCTCTCGGCGGCGCTGGTGGCGGGCGCGGGCGACCATGTCCCGCTCGTGGCCGCGATGGCATGGTGGGCGGTGCTGTGGGTGCTTTATCTGTCGATCGTCAATGTCGGCCAGACGTGGTACGGCTTCGGCTGGGAGTCACTGCTCCTGGAGACGGGCTTTCTCGCGGTCTTCCTCGGCAATGAGCGCACGGCCCCGCCCGTGCTGGTCCTGTGGCTGCTGCGGTGGGTGCTGTTCCGGGTGGAGTTCGGCGCAGGGCTGATCAAAATCCGCGGCGACGAGTGCTGGCGCAAGCTGACCTGTCTGGACTTCCACCACGAGACCCAGCCGATGCCGGGACCGCTGAGCTGGTTCTTCCACCATCTGCCGAAACCCCTCCACCGGGTCGAGGTGGCGGCCAACCATGTGACCCAGCTCCTCGTCCCCGTGTTGCTGTTCACCCCTCAGCCGATCGCCAGTGCGGCCGCCGCGACGATCGTGCTGACCCAGCTGTGGCTGGTGCTGTCCGGCAACTTCGCCTGGCTGAACTGGCTGACCATCGTGCTCGCCCTCTCCGCCGTGGACGGCTCGCTCATCGCGGATCCGCCCGCGCTGCCCGCGCCCCCGCTCTGGTACGAGATCGTGGTGATCGCCGTCACCGCCCTGATCGTCGTCCTCAGTTACCGTCCGGCACGCAATCTCTTCTCGCGGCGGCAGCAGATGAACCGGTCCTACGATCCGCTCCATCTGGTCAACGCCTACGGCGCGTTCGGCTCGGTCGGGCGGGTGCGGCACGAGGTGGTGGTCGAGGGCACGGACGAGAAGGTGCTCCATCAGGGCACGGTCTGGCGGGAGTACGAATTCAAGGGCAAGCCGGGTGATGTACGCAGGCTGCCCCGCCAGTACGCGCCCTACCATCTGCGGCTCGACTGGATGATGTGGTTCGCCGCGCTCTCCCCCGGCTACGCGGCCTCCTGGTTCGGCCCGTTCATGGAGCGGCTGCTGGACGGCGACCGGGACACGCTGCGGCTGCTGGGCCGCAATCCGTTCCCGGACGCCCCGCCCGCGTACGTCCGCGCCAGGGTGTACCGCTACCGGTACACGACCTGGCGCGAACTGCGGGCAACCGGCGCCTGGTGGCACCGCACCTATGTGCGCGAGTTCCTCAGGCCGACCAGGCTATTTTGAAGACCCCGACGTGCTTGCCCGCCCGGCGGGCCGCGGCGGGGGGTTGGTTGGTGCCGAGTTGGTGCCGTCATTCCGAGTACGTGACTCCTCCACCCCCTGAAGGGGGTGGCTTCTCGCTATGCCAGTTGGGCTTTGCGACGGGCCAGCCCGGCCCGTAGGACGTTGAGCGCGCCTACTGTGTCCGCGTGTGCGGTGTGACCGCACACGATGCAGTGGAACTTCTCTTGTGTGGGCCGGTTCTCCTTCGCAGTGTGCCCGCATTGGGGGCACTGGCGGGAGGTGTTGCGGGGGTCCACGGCGATCACTTCCCGTCCGGCGCTTTCAGCCTTGGCGTGCAGGATCGTCAGGAACACCCCCCATCCGGCATCGGCAATGCTGCGGTTGAGCCCGGCCTTCGCGGCGGCACCGTTGGGCAGGAGAGCGGGCCCCGAACGCCCCGTACCCCCTGCCGGTGCGGCAGGGGGTACGGGGCGAAGCGATCCGCTCAGTCGATGCCGGGCAGGATGTGCGGCTCGGCCAGGTCGTCCTCGTAGCCGGCCAGCCGGATCGGAGCCGATCGGGCCCAGACTTCCAGGCTGCCGAGTTCTTCGGGCCGGCCGGCCCGTTCGCCGCCGCGTTCCGGCGGTCGCTTCTCGTGCTTCTTCACATCTGATGTCACCGCGCACTCCTCTGTGTCGCGTAACTGGGACAGGGGCAGTTCGGTCGCGGTGGCGCCGGTACTCGGGCGGGACCGCAGCCTGGTTGCAGACCTGTCCCAGGACGGCCAAGGGGGTTTCGTGGGCCCTTTGGTGGCGTCCGTTCACCCCAGAGTAACCAAATGAGCAGAGCTCCGCTCGATGGGGCCTGTAAATCTCCTGTAAACCAGCTCAATTCCGGCCAACGATCTATTCCTGTGCGGAGCTTCGTGGGATCGTACGCGGATGATTTCCGGGCCTGCGCAGAACTGCCTCGAAGGCAGGACAGCCCTGGTGACAGGGGCTTCCCGTGGCATCGGCTTCGCCATCGCCGGCGCACTGGCCGGGGCGGGGGCCGATGTGGTGGTCACCGCACGGGACCCGGATGGAGTAACGGCGGCTGTGGCCAAGCTGCGGGACGCGGGAGCACGGGCGGCGGGCTGTGCCGGCAGCGTGGCCGACCCGGCCCATCTCGATCACTGCACCGCCCTCGCCGTGCGGGAGTTCGGGCGGCTCGACATCCTGGTCAACAACGCCGCTACGAACGCTCCCTACGGTCCGCTGATGGAGGCCGATCCCGACCAGTGGCGGCAGGCGTTCGCGGTGAATGTGGAGGCGGCGCTGCGGCTGGTGCAACTCGCCTGGCGGGCCTGGATGCGCGAGCACGGCGGCGCGGTGGTCAACATCTGCACCGAGGGCACACACGGAGTGGGCCCGCGGGTGGGCGCGTACGGCACGAGCAAGGTGGCGCTGCGGCACCTCACCCAGCAGCTCGCCGGCGAACTCGCCCCCGCGGTACGGGTGAACGCGGTCTCACCGGGTCTCGTACGCACCGAGATGGCCCGCTTCGTCTGGGAGGGCGCCGAGCGGCGGATCGCCGACGGGCTGCCGCTGGGCCGGATAGGCGAGCCCGACGATGTGGCGCGGGCGGTGCTGTGGCTGGTCTCGGACGAGTCCGCGTGGGTGACCGGGGCCGATCTGCTGGTGGACGGCGGTACGAGGGTGCGCGCGGCGGCGGGCACGGGCTCGTACGCCGTCCATGACCAGCTGCGGGCTACCAGTTCGCCGGAGCGTAGTCCTTGAGGAAGCAGCCGTAGAGGTCCTCGCCGCCCTCGCCGCGCACGATCGGGTCGTAGACGCGGGCGGCGCCGTCGACCAGGTCGAGCGGGGCGTGGAAGCCCTCGTCGGCGAGGCGCATCTTGTCGGGGTGCGGGCGCTCGTCGGTGATCCAGCCGGTGTCGACGGCGGTCATCAAAATGCCGTCGGACTCGAACATCTCCTGGGCGCTGGTGCGGGTGAGCATGTTCAGCGCGGCCTTGGCCATGTTGGTGTGCGGGTGACCCGCGCCCTTGTAGCCGCGGCTGAAGACGCCCTCCATGGCGGAGACGTTCACCACGTAGGTGCGCTTGGCCTTGGCCGCGGACATGGCCGGGCGGAGCCGGCTGATCAGGATGAACGGCGCGGTGGAGTTGCACAGCTGCACTTCGAGCAGCTCGACCGGGTCGACCTCGGAGACGGTCTGGATCCAGCTGTTGGTGTCGTGCAGATCGGGGACCAGGCCGCCGGCGTCGATCGCGGTGCCGGCCGCGATGCGCTCCAGGGATGCCGAGCCGGAGACCAGCGCGAGGTCGGTCACGTCCTGGGCGGTGAGGCCCTCACCGGCGGCGGACGGCAGCGCGGCGACGGAGTCCACGGCGCCGCTGCCGAAGGTGCCTATGACCTGGGCGGGCGGCAGCTCGCCCGCGGGCAGCGGGGCGGACTCGGCGGCGACCAGTTCGCTGTACGCCTGCGGGGAGCGGCGTACGGTCTGCGCGGCGTTGTTGATCAGGATGTCCAGCGGGCCCGCAGCGGCCACCGAGTCGGCGAGGGCGACGACCTGCGCGGGGTCTCGCAGATCGATGCCGACGATCTTGAGGCGATGGATCCACTCGTCGCTGTCCGGCATCGCCTTGAAGCGGCGGATCGCGTCGTTCGGGAAGCGGGTGGTGATGGTGGTGTGGGCGCCGTCGCGCAGCAGTCGCAGCGCGATGTACATCCCGATCTTGGCCCGGCCGCCGGTGAGCAGGGCGCGCTTGCCGGTCAGGTCCGTGCGGGCGTCGCGGCGGGCCCGGTTCTCCGCAGCGCACCCCTGGCAGAGCTGGTGGTAGAAGACGTCGACCTCGACATAGCGGGTCTTGCAGATGTAGCAGGACCGGGGGCGCTGGAGTATCCCCGCGATCTCGCCGGTGACGGACGAGGACGGCAGCAGGCCCTCCGTCTCGTCGTCGATCCGCTCGGCTGAGCCGGTGGCGGTGGCCTCGGTGACCGACTTGTCGTGGGCGGTCTTGGCGGCCCGGCGCTCCTGGCGGCGGCGCTGCTTCACGGTGCGGTAGATGCCGGCGGTGGCGCGCCGTACCGTGATCGCGTCGGGGTGGTCGACGTCCAGCTTGTCGAGTTCGTCGAGCACGCTGAGGCAGACGGCCAGGCGCTCCGGGTCGATGCCCGGGCCGTACACCGGGCTGTCCTCTGTCACCGTCATTGCCTTGCCGTTCCTCGATCACTCGCGCGCTGTGGGTTTCAAAAGCGCAACTTTACTGAGCAAAAGGGTGACGACAAAATCCCGTGTCCGGCAGCTTCGCCCCCGGACCCCCAGGGAGAGGGTCTTGGGGCGAAGTCCCGGGCTGCTCCCACACCGGCCTCACGCAAACAGACCGGTCAGCCACTTCTGCCAGGCGTCCTCGTTCTTTCCCGCGTCCGCGTCACCCGCGAAGTCGTGCACGCTGACGCCGACCGGCGCACCGAAGTGGTTACGGCCGAAGATCCGGTACATGGCCTTGTCGGTGCGCAGACCGACGAAGTACGCGTTGCGGTAGTCCAGGACCGCGTCCACCGGTCCGGCGCCGGGCAGCTCGACCCGTACCGTCGCGCCCTGGGACGCGTCGTCAGCCAGCCCGAGTCCGCGGCTGACGACTTCGAGGCCGCCCGGGGCGTTGGAGGCGGCGGGGGCGTCCAGCGTCGCGAACGTGGCGGCCCGGCCGGTGAAGTGCTTGAGGTACTGCCGCAGGGTGTGCAGATAGAAGTCGGTGTGCTTGTTGGCGCCGTCGTACTGGTTGTCCCAGTCCTCGACGAGGATGCCGCTGTGCACATAGCGCACCCATGAACCGCCGCCCTCGCGCGGCTCGATGACATGCTCGAGCTGGTTGAAGGTCTGCTGGGGCACGCCCTCCGCGTCCTCGGTGCGGCCGGTGAGGCGGTGCGGCGGGTCCCATGCGGTGACGGTGCCGCCGAAGGGGGCCGCACCGCCCTCCTTGGGCTCGTACTCCATGGGCCAAAGCCAGCCCGCCGTGCCGGTGGTGATCGCGTCCCAGACCTGCTCGGGGCTCGCGTCGACCTCGAACTCGCGGACGATCTCGAATTCCTTGGACATGGTGACTCCTGATACTCAGGCGCTCTGCGGCGCGTAGACGATGCGGGTGATGCTCTTGCCGTCCTGCTGCTTCACTCTCATGACGCCTCCTCGATGGCAGGCGGGGTTTTCACGGTGGGGTGGAGAGCGACCACGATGCGGTGCTCGCGGCCACCCGGGGCACTCTCGTCGTGGTACTTGGCGATCAGGGCGCCGACTCCCTGGGTCAGCTCCTCCACGAACGCGGCCCGTTCGGCGGCGGAGGCGAAGCGCACCTCGCCGTCGAGCGCGTACGTCGCAAGGCGCTTGCGGGCCTTGGCGGCGCCCGTGATCAGGGTGCCGACGTCGCGTACCAGCCGCGCGGCGACGGCGAGCAGCCAGCGCGCGGAGAGCTGGTCGCGGAAGCGGGCCGGGTCGGGCTGCACCGCGGCCAGAGCGAGCGGGGAGATGACGTACGAGGCCGCGGTGGCCCGCATCAGCCGCTCGGTGACATTGCCCTTCCTGCGCTCGCCGGCCAGCTCGACCAGGCCGTGCCGCTCCAGTGCCTTGAGGTGGTAGTTCACCTTCTGGCGGGGCAGCCCGACCCGGCCGGCCAGCATGGCGGCCGACGCCGGTCCGCCGGCGAGCTCGGCGAGCAGCCGGGAGCGCATGGGGTCCAGCGAGACGGCGGCAGCTGCCGAGTCCTCGATCACGGTCACGTCCAACATGTCTCCACCGTCCCACCGAAAACTTTTTTTGTCCAGACTCATTTCATTGTCGGATACCGGCATCTGGCCGAATCCTGCGAGTAACGCGGAAGAATTTTCTATGGTCCAGACCCTTGACGGTCGCGTCCCGCCAGGGAGTCGCTTCGCGCTCCCTTGACCTGCACGTCCGGCGTCGGGGCGAGGCGGGACGGACGCCCAACAGGCATGTCGGAGACGATGATCGGCGAAGCACTCGGGCAGAGGCATTGCATCCGTTTCGCGCCAGGTTTCACAATGCCCACACAGATTCCCCAAATTACGCCCCACTATGTGATCCGACAGAGAGCGGGACACGCGGGGCGTCCCACACGCGCCGACCACCGCTGGGGGGGCAAGGGCATGCCGGACTTCGGTCAGGCATGCCCTTCCGGGGAGGAACCGAACACATGAGGCGCAGGGTCCGCACGGCTGCCTTGTCCACTACGAGCGCACTTCTGCTCGCATTCGCCGCACCGGCTGCCCAAGCGGCAGCGGCACCGGAGCCACGTATCGATCTGAGAGTCCTGGTGGTGGACGACGGGGGCCCTGCCACCGCCGCCATCACCGCCGAACTCGACGGCTCGGGAACGCCGTACACCCTGCTCGATCTGCATCGGACGGACCGTCCCGTGATCGACGCGGGCTTCCTCGCCGACACCGTGGGCGGGCGGCCGCGAGCCAAGTACCAGGCCGTGGTGCTGCCCAACGACAACCCCTTCGGGGCCGGCTCGGCGGAGATGGCCGCTCTCGCCTCGTACGAGAAGAGCTTCGCGATCCCGCAGGTCGACGCCTACACCTACGCCCGTCCCGAAGTGGGCCTGGACTACCCCGTCAACGGCGGCTACAGCGGCTCGCTCGACGGCGCGCGGGCCGAGGTGACGGCCGCCGGCAAGGCGGGCCCCTTCGGCTATCTCGACGGGTCCGTCCCCTTCGAGGACAACTCGCCTTCCGTGGGCGAGAGTTACGGGTATGTTGCGAAGCCCGCCGCGGGCGCCGACTTCACCAGCTACCTGGACGCGCCACTGCCCGGCTCGCAGCAGCGCGGTTCGATCGTCGGCGAGTACCGCCACGACGGCCGCCGCGAGCTCGTCGTCACCTTTGTCTACAACCAGTACCAGCAGCAGTTCCGGCTGCTCGCCCGCGGCATCGTGAACTGGCTGACGCAGGGCGTCCAGATCGGCGCGGCCCGCAACTACTTCGCCGTCCATGTCGACGATGTCTTCGGCGCCGACGACCGCTGGGACAGCGTCCTCAACTGCACTCCGGGCGACGTGGACTGCGCGCCGGGACAGGGCGAGCCGGACCCGATCCGGATGACGGCCGCCGACGCGCAGTACGCGGCGCAGTGGTCCGCCTCCAAGGGCTTCACCCTCGACATGGTCTACAACGGCGGGGGCAGCGAGCTGTTCAAGGAGGAGCACGGCGGCAGCGACCCGCTCGCGCAGCAGCTGACCGCCGACAAGGACGCCTACCGTTGGGTGAACCACACCTACAACCACCCCTTCCTCGGCTGCGTCCAGGACGTCACCGTCGTCCCCTGGGTGTGCGCCAAGAACGCGGACGGGAGTACCAAGTACGTCAGCCGTTCCGCGATCTCCGCCCAGATCGGGGACAACCGCTCCTGGGCCCAGCGGGCCGGACTCCCGCTGCAGAGCGACGAGTTGGTCACCGGTGAGCACTCCGGGCTGCGGATCCTGCCCCAGCAGCCGGACGACAATCCGAACCTCGCGCCCGCCCTTGCCGACAACGCCGTCACCTGGCTCGGCTCCGACAACTCGCGCGACCGCGCCCAGCGCCGGGTCGGCTCCGCCCTGACCGTGCCGCGGTACCCGATGAACGTCTTCTACAACGCGGGCCGCACCGCCGAGCAGATCGACGAGTACAACTGGATCTACACCCGCACGGCAGACGGCGGCAGCGGCATCTGCGAGACCTCGGTCAACTCCACCTGCCTGGCAGAGCCGCTGGACACCGCGACCGGGTACGCGGACTACGTAGTGCCGCTCGAGGCCCGCATCGGACTCGGCCACGTGCTCGCCAACGACCCTCGGCCGCACTTCATCCACCAGTCCAACCTGGCCGAGGACCGCATCGCCTACCCCGTGCTGAACCGCGTCCTCGACGACTACGCGGCGCTGTACGCGGACAGCACCCCGCTGGTGAATCTGCGCCAGCGCGACATCGGCGCCGAACTGCGCGACCGGGCCGCCTGGAACACCGCCGTCAAGGCGGGCCAGGTGACCGCCTACCGCATCGGCGACGCCGTCACCGTGCAGGCCCCCAACGGCGTCCGGGTCACCGCGACCATGCCGGCCGGCACCCGGCAGAACCTGCTCCTCGGCACCGCCGACTTCGGCAGCGCGTACGCCGGCGCGGTCTCCGGATGGGTCGGCCCGGGGCTGCTCCAGGACCGGGTCACGCTCACCCTGCCCGCCGCGGCGCCTACGGCGGCCCGCACCGCGAAGGCGGCGCCGGTCCAGGCGTCCGCGCCGCGGCTGCCGCTGCCCGTGGGCGTGCGCCAGCGGGTCCCGTACGGCGTGACCGGCTGACGCCTCGGCACACGCGGTCCCGGGGCCCAGTCCCCCCGGGACCGCGCGCTCGACGCGCCGCCGCCCGCCCTCCGGGCGAGGCGCCCCCCTTCCCTTCTCGCATCCAGGGGAGCAGTTCCACATGGCCGAGTCCTTATGCGCGCCGCGATCCGGCGCGCCTCTGGTCACCCTCCTCACCGAAGGCACCTATCCGCACAGCCATGGCGGCGTGAGCGTGTGGTGCGACCAACTAGTCGACGGATTGCCCGACTTCGACTTCAACGTCATCGCGGTGACCGGCACCGGCCGGGAGTCCCTCGCCTGGGAGCTGCCCGCCCATGTCGCCGAGCCCGTCAGCGTCCCCATGTGGGGGCCCGACCCGGCCGGGGCCGCGCCGCGCGGACGCCGGCTGCGGCGGCTGACTGAGACGTACGAAAGGTTTCTGACCTCGTTCCTCGACCCGGCGACCGAGGCGCACTTCGGTCCCGCGCTGTACGAACTGGCCGGGGCGGCCCGGGACGGCGTACTCGCGCCCGCGCTGCGCACCGACCGTGCCGTGCGCATCCTGGCCGGCGTCTGGAACCGCCGCGACCTTCCGGTGTACGCGGCGCGGCCCACCCTGCACGACGCGCTCACCGCCACCGATCTGCTGGAACACGCGCTGCGGCCGCTCGCGGCCGCGCCGCCGGAGCGGGGCGTCGCGCACGCGGTCAGCGGCGGCATAGCGGTCCTGCCCGGTCTGGTCGGCCGACAACTGCACGGCGTACCGCTGCTGCTCACCGAGCACGGGGTGTATCTGCGCGAGCGCTATCTCGGCTACCGCACGGGCCCCTACCGCTGGCCCGTGAAGGCGCTGCTGCTCGGCTTCTTCCGGCTGCTCGCCGAGGAGACGTACCGCGCGGCCGACCTGATCACTCCCGGCAATCGCTACAACCGGCTGTGGGAGGAGCGCGGCGGTGCGGACCCGGAGCTCATACGCACGGTCTACAACGGCGTCGACCCGGCGGCGTTCCCGCCCGCCGGGCCCGAACCGGACGTGCCCACGCTGAGCTGGGCCGGCCGCGTCGACCCGATAAAGGACCTGGAAACCCTGATCCGGGCCTTCGCGATCGTACGGAAGGACCTGCCGGACGCGCGGCTGCGGCTCTTCGGCGGCACCCCGCGCGGCGGCGAGGCCTACCGGGAGCGCTGCGAGGCGCTTGCCGCCGAGCTCGGGCACGCGGACGCCGTCTCCTTCGAGGGGCGGGTCGACGATATACGGGACGCGTACGCGGCCGGCAATGTCGTGATGCTGTCCAGCATCAGCGAGGGCTTTCCGTTCACGCTGATCGAGGCCATGTCCTGTGGGCGCGCCACCGTTTCCACCGACGTCGGAGGGGTACGCGAGGCCGTCGGCGACAGCGGTCTCGTGGTGCCGCCGCGGGAGCCGGAGGCGATGGCGCGCGCCGCGCTGGAGTTGCTGCGTGATCCGCGGCGGCGGGCCGCGATGGGCGAGGCGGCGCGGCTGCGGGTGATCGAGCAGTTCACGCTCCGGCAGACCGTCGACACCTTCCGCTCGATCTATCTCGAACTCGCCCTGGGCGCCCATGAGCCGGCGGCCTCGGCATGGCCCGCGGAGGTCCTCGCATGAGCGGCCCGTTACGCCTTCTGCCGGGCGACGGCGACACCCTGCCTGTCATGCCCAGGCCACGCTTCCGGACGCGCTCCCTGCCCAGCTGGGCCGAGGACCCGATCGACGAGCTCGCCGAGCGTCTCGTCGAGCAGGTCGCGACCGCCGTCCATCCGTACGAGGTGGCCGCGCTGCTGGAGTCGGACGGTCTGACGGGTGAGCAGATCACCGAACGCTACGCGCGTCCGGACCTCTTCACGCTCGCCGAGGATCTGTACGCCCGCGTGCCGCGCCACTACCCGGAGCCGCCGCCCGCGCCCGACCCCTGGCGGCCCGACCATCTGCGCTGTGCCCTGCGCGGTCTGGTCTTCGCCCTGCCTGGCCTTGCCTATGTGCTGGGCGCCGGGCTGTGGCACGGCACGGCGGACGTCTCCGGGCTCATCGTCTCCGCGCTCGCGGCCTGGGCGTGGAACCAGGCGCTCAGCCATCGCGCGTATCTGCGGCTTGCGGCCGGGGGGAAGGCCGCAGCCGGGCGGACCCTGCGCATCGGCGCGCCCGCCGGTGCGCTGGGGGCGGCGGTCGCGGGGCTGCTGGTATCCGGTCCCGGTACGGGCGCGGCCTTCGCCGCCGGTCAGTCCTGCTATCTCGCGGCGGCGAGCGTCCTGCTGGTCCTGGGCCGCGAACGGGCCCTGCTGCTCACCCTGTTGCCCGTGGCCGCCGGTGCGGGAGCCGTGCTGATGTGGCAGCCCCCGGCACCACTCGCACTCGGGCTGCTGCTGTCGACGGTGACGCTCGCGGTCCTGGCCGCCGGTCACGCCGTACGCGACGCCGTGCGGTCCGAGACCACGGCCGCGGGGGCCACGCCCAGGGTGCTGCGCTCCCTTCCGTACGGGCTGTTCGGCCTCGCCGCGGGCGTGCTCGCGGCGCTGGCCGGGGCGGACGACCCGCGCTCGGTCGTCGTCCTCACGCTCAGCATGGGCTTCGCCGAGTGGCTGCTGTACCGCTACCGCTCGCTCGCGCTGGCCGCGCTGCGTGCGAGCACCACCAGTCGCGGCTTCACGCTGCGCGCCGGGCGGGCTCTGGCGTACTGCCTCGGCGCGTATCTGGCGGTCCTCGGTCTCGGCTCGCTGGTCGCGGGGACCTGGCCCGCTCCCCTGCTCGGCCTGGGTGCCGTGCTCTGGACCGCGCTGCTGCTGCAGGCGTTCTCGCTGGCCTGGACGCCGGCCGCCGTCACGCTGGCCGCCGCGGCCGCGGAAGCTGCGGCCCACTTCGCCGGGCTGCCGCCCGGCCCCGCCCAACTGATCTGTAGCACCGCGGCAGCTGCCGTCCTGGTCGCCGCGGCCTGTCGGCTGCTCGGCCGGCCCACCGCACACCGCTGACCACATCCCATCTCAACGCACCGCCCACGGACCACTCACCACCGACCAACGACCGCTCACCACCGACCACCGACCACCGACCACAGGAGCAACTGTCGTGACATCCAACGCGCTTGTCGCCGTCACCGGAGCCGAGGGCTTCATCGGATCGCATCTGACCGAGGCCCTCGTCGCCGCCGGCTACCGGGTCCGCGCCATGGCCCAGTACAACTCCTTCTCCTCCTACGGATGGCTGGAGACGCTCTCCCCCGACACCCTCGACCAGGTCGAGATCGTCCTCGGCGACGTCCGTGACGCCGGCTCCGTGCATCAGCTCGCCGAGGGCGCCGAGGCCGTCTACCACCTCGCCGCGCTGATCGCGATCCCGTACTCGTACCGGGCCCCGCACAGCTACGTGGACACCAATGTCACGGGCACCCTCAATGTGCTGGAGGTGGTGCGCAAGCTGGGGATCCCGCGCATGGTGCACACCTCGACCAGCGAGACGTACGGCACCGCCCAGACGGTGCCGATCACCGAGGACCACCCCATCAACACCCAGTCCCCGTACGCCGCTTCGAAGGCGGGCGGGGACCGGCTCGCCGACAGCTACCACGCCAGCTTCGGCACTCCGGTCGTCACCCTGCGCCCGTTCAACACCTTCGGGCCGCGCCAGTCGATGCGGGCGGTCATCCCGACCGTCATCGGCCAGGTCGCGGGGGGCGAGCGGGTCATCACCCTCGGAGATCTGCGCCCCACCCGCGACTTCCTGTACGTGAAGGACACCGCCCGCGCCTTCCTCACCGTCGGCACCGCGCCCGCCGACGCCGTCGTCGGCCGCACCTTCAACGCGGGTACCGGCGGTGAGATCTCGGTGGGCGAACTCACCCGGCTGATCGGCAAGTTGATGGAGGCCGACCTCGATGTACGCGAGGACGAGGAGCGCATCCGGCCGGCGGGGTCGGAGGTGATGCGGCTGGTCGCCGACGCGACGCGGCTGCGCGACGCCACCGGCTGGCAGCCCGAACACGACCTGGAGAACGGGCTCGTACGCACCATCGAATTCTTCCGCAACCCGGCGAATCTCGCCCGCTACAAGACCGGCATCTACAACATCTGAGCCACCGGACCTGACAGGGGAGTCCCCATGCACGCAGTGATACTCGCAGGAGGCAAGGGCGTCCGGCTGCGGCCGTACACCACCGCTTTACCCAAACCGCTGGTGCCCATCGGCGACCAGCACGCGATCCTGGAGATCGTGCTGCGCCAGCTGGCCGCCGCCGGCTTCGTCAGCTGCACCATCGCGATCGGCCATCTCGGCCACATCATCCGCGCCTACGTCGGCAACGGCTCGCAGTGGGGGCTGCGCGTCGGCTACTCCACCGAGGACAGCCCGCTCGGCACCATGGGGCCGCTGCTCACCATGATGGACCGGCTGCCCGACGAGTTCCTCGTCATGAACGGGGACATCCTCACCGACCTCGACTACGCGGATGTCCTGGGGCAGCACCGGAATTCCGGCGCGCCGCTCACCGTCGCCACATACGCGCGCACGGTCTCCATCGACTTCGGGGTGCTCACCACCGAGTCCGGCCGGGTCGTCGGCTTCGCCGAGAAGCCGAGCATGGACTACCGCGTCTCCATGGGCGTGTACGGACTCACCCGCGAGACGCTCGCCGGCTATACGCCCGGTCTGCCGCTCGGCTTCGACGAGCTGGTACTCGACCTGCTCAAGGAGCAGAACCCGCCGCACGCCTACGAGTTCGACGGCTACTGGCTCGACATCGGGCGGCCCGACGACTACGACCGGGCGAACGCGGAATTCACCACGCACCGCGGCCTGCTGCTCAAGGGAGCGTGACGGTCCGTGCGCATCCTCCTCCTGGGCTCCACCGGATTCCTGGGCGGGCACACCGCCGAGCAGCTGCGCGCCCTGCCGGGCGTGCGGCTGCTCGTCGGCGGCCGGTCCCCGGACGCCGACGTACGGCTCGACCTCACCGTCTCTCCCGGCGTCCTCGCGGACGCGCTGCTGGCGGCCCGGCCGTCGGTCGTCGTCAACTGCGCTGGCCTGGTGGCCGGCAGCGCCGTCCACCTCACCGACGTCAACGCCCGCGGCCCGGCCGCGCTGTGCGAGGCCCTGGGCGACGCGGCACCCGACGTCCGGCTCGTCCACCTCGGCTCCGCCGCGGAGTACGGGCCGACCGCGCCCGGCGAGCCGGTCACCGAGGCTGCCGCGACCAGGCCGCTGGGCCCGTACGGCGCCACCAAGCTGGCCGGCACGGTCGCCGTCGGCGCCTCGGGGCTCGACGCGGTCGTACTGCGCGTCTTCAACCCGGTGGGCCCGGGAGCGCCTGCCGCGGGTCTGCCCGGACGGCTCGCCGCCGAGCTGCGGCGGGCCGCCGACGCTGACGACACGGTGCGGGTCGGCGACCTGTCAGCGCACCGCGACTTCGTCGACGTACGGGACGTGGCGGACGCTGTGGTGCGCGCCGCGACAACCGAGGGTCCGCTGCCGCCGGTGCTCAACATCGGCAGCGGTGTGGCGACTTCGGTACGCGACCTGGCCCACGGTCTGGTCCGGACGGCCGGTTTCCGCGGCCGCCTGGAGGAGACCGGCACGGGGTCGGCGCGCTCGACGGCGGTCTCCTGGCAGTGCGCGGACATCACGTCGGCCGCCCGGGCTCTCGACTGGCGGCCGAAGCGCTCTTTGGTCGACTCGCTGTACGACCTTTGGGCGCGGCCGACGCCGGCGGGGGCGCCGCGATGAGGGGGCGGGTCGGCTTCCGGCGAACCCGTGGCCTCCCGGTGAGCGGCGGACCGGCATGAGCATGCTCGTGCCCATGTATGTACACCCCGCCGTCGACCCCGCCGCCTGGCAGGCCCTCGTCGCGTCCGCTCTTCTCCTCTACGGCGTGGTGCTCAACGTCGACGACGGTCCCGGCGCCGCTCCGGACCCCGCGTTCGTCGCCGCCGCCCGCGAATTGCGGGCGGCCGGCGTGCCGGTGCTCGGATATGCGGACACCGATTACGGGCGGCGGCCGGCCCGCGAAGTCGCACGGGACTTCGAGCGGCATCGCGACTGGTACGGCACGGACGGGTTCTTCCTCGATCAGGTCGCCCCCGACGCGGCCGGGCTGCGTCACTACCGGCGGCTCACCCGGGCCGCCCGGTCGCGCGGCGGGCGGACCGTCGTCCTCAATCCGGGCGCCCACCCCGCCCCCGGCTATGCCGCGCTCGGGGATCTGCTGATCACCTTCGAGGGCGACTGGGACAGCTACCGCGCCGCCCCGGTCGCCCCGACGTGGACCAAGGGCCTACCGCCGAGCCGGTTCTGCCATCTGGTGTACGGGGTTCCCCGCGGGCTCTGCCGGCTCGCGGCCCGTACCGCGGAACTGCGCGGCGCCGAGGTGCACTGTGCCGTATCCGGCCACGGTCCCAATCCCTGGTCGGCTCTGCCACCCGCCCTCCGGAAGGACTCATGAACCGCACGACGCGTCTGCGGACCGCGATCCTCGCTCTTGCCCTCGCGCTCCTCGCCGCGTGCTCGGGCCCGCCGCCGGACCCGTCGCCCCACCCGCGGCGCTGGCAGCCGAGGCCCGGAACCGCCTGGCAGTGGCAGCTCGACGGCCGGGTCGACGCCCGCGTCGACGTGCCCGTCTACGACATCGACGGATTCGAGAACGACGCCGCGACCGTCCGCCGGCTCCACCGGGACGGCCGCAAGGTCATCTGCTATCTCAACGCGGGCGCGTGGGAGTCCTTCCGCCCCGACCACGGGGACTTCCCCGCCTTGGTACTCGGCAGGGCCAACGGGTGGGACGGCGAGCGCTGGCTGGACATCCGGCGTCTCGACATCCTCCGCCCGCTGATGGCGAAACGCATGGACCTCTGCCGCGACCGTGACTTCGACGCGGTGGAGCCCGATCTGCTTGACGGGTATCTCAACGACACCGGGTTCCGGCTGACCGCAGCCCACCAGCTCGCCTACAACCGCATGATCGCGCGTCTCGCCCATGACCGCGGCCTGTCGGTGGGGCTGAAGAACGATCTGCCCCAAGTCAGGGAGCTGGTACGGGACTTCGACTTCGCCGTGAACGAGGAGTGCGCGGAGTTCGGGGAATGCGCGGCGCTGAAACCGTTCGTGCAGGCCGGGAAGGCGGTCTTCCATGTCGAATACGCGCTTGAGGTCGACAAGTTCTGCGAGCCGGCGCGCGCACTGGGGCTCAGCTCCATGCGCAAGAAGCTCAATCTGGGGGTGTGGCGGCAGCCGTGCTGAGCCGGGACGGCTCGCGGCCCTCGGGCCCCGGCCCCCTCAGGATGCCCCGGCCCCTCAGGGCCCTGACGCCCTCAAGCTCCGGCGTCCTCAGGCTCCGACGCCCTCAGGACGCGGCGAGAACCGCCTGTACGGTCTTGCCGCCGCCGGGTCCGCCCCGTACGGCGAACGTCTGCGCGAGCTCACGCACCATCACCATGCCCCGCCCGCACTCGTCCGTTTCCACCGGCGTGCACAGCCGCGGCGGAATCGGGCTGAGGTCCTCCACCTCGACGGTCACCAGCCCGGGATCGACGTGCAGCCGCAGTCGGCAGCTGCTGCGGCCGTGCCGGGTGGCATTGGTGACCAGCTCGGAGACGACCAGGGTGGCATCCTCGACCTGGTCGCCGGAGAGCTTTTCGCCGCAGCCCCGGGTGAGGAAGGCCGTCGTCAGGTGCCGTGCCCAGCGGGCGGATGTCTCCGCCTGCGGCAGGACATACGTCGCGCGTGCGGCACGCCGACGCGAGCGCCTGTGCGCACGCATGTGCATCACTCCGTTCCGGTAGAGCGGCATAAATCAGCCAGAAATCGGCCGGGAAAGCCGACTGGGGCGGGCCGTCGGCGGTCCAGGCACAATGACAGGCCCCTCACCCCCCTGTGATGCCCGCAGGCATTGATCGGCAATCAGCCACGGGGGCTCCGGTCCGCCTGCGCAGGGGCGGACCGGAGCGGCCGGCCGGTCAGGAGCTCGCGCACTCCATCGAAGCCGGGTCCGAGGCGTCACGGATCAGGGCGTCGTGCGCCGCCTTGAGCCGCTTGACGTCGGGCTTCATGATCTTGCGGTCGTAGGTGAGCAGGCCGTTCAGCTCACCCTCCACATCGGTGATCTGGGTGTAGACGGCGCCGTTGCTCCCCTGGCAGGCCAGTCTGCGTACGTAGCCGAGCTGGGCCAGGTACTCGTCCGTGTACTTGGCCTGGTCGACGCCGACGTAGGTGTGCTGGACCGGCCAGGCGTGGCCCGGCACGGCGAGTCCGAGCCCGCCGTACTCACCACTGACCAGCGCCCGTTTTCCGTCCGCCGCGGGGATCTGCGGGCTCGGATAGCCGTGCGCGTCGGCGATGTCGCCGTTGCCTCCGTCGACGGCAACGCCACCCTCCGTCGCGCCGGTCCCGGTCCCGGTGCCTCACAGGACCGGCTGTCCCTTGCCCAGCGCGATGACGCCGTTCTTGGAGACGGTGTAGAGCTCCTGGTCCCGCCCGGGGTTGACGCCGATCGTCGCGCCGGGCGGGACATCCACGTTCTTGTCGAGGATCGAGCCGCGCACCACCGCGCCGCGGCCTATGCGCACGTTGTCGTGGAGGACCGAGCCCTGCACGACAGCGCCCTCCGCCACGGTCACGCCCGGCGAGAGCACGGACCGGGTGACCTGGCCGCGGACTACGCAGCCGGGGCTGATGATGGACTCGCTCGCGATGCCCGCGCCGATGAAGCGGGCGGGCGGCAGCTGGCCGGAGTGGGTGTAGAGGGGCCAGCGGCGGTTGTCGAGGTCGAAGACCGGCCGGTCCGGGATCAGATCCATATGGGCTTCGTAGTACGTGTCGAGCGTGCCCACATCACGCCAGTAGCCGTGCTCCCGCGCACTCTCGCCGGGCACATGGTTCTCATTGAAGTCATAGAGCTGCGCCACACCTTGTTCGGTGAGCATCGGCAGGATCGAGCCACCCATGTCATGGACGGAGTGCTCGTCCTCCGCGTCCCGGTGGAGTGCGTCGACGAGGACCTTGGTGGTGAAGAGGTAGTTGCCCATGGAGGCGAAGACCCGGTCGGGGTCGCCGGGCAGTCCGGGAGGGTCGGCGGGCTTCTCCAGGAACCGCTCGACCCGGGTCCCGTCGGAGGCGGGGGTGATGATCCCGAACGACGACGCCTCGGCACGCGGCACCTTGATCCCCGCGACGGTGACGCCCGCGTCGTTCTCGATGTGGCGCCGCAGCATCTGCCGCGGGTCCATCCGGTACACGTGGTCGGCGCCGAACACCGCGATGTAGTCGGGCTGTTCGTCGTTCACGAGGTTGAGGGACTGCAGGATCGCGTCCGCACTGCCCAGATACCAGCGCCGGCCCAGCCGCTGCTGGGCCGGGACGGGGGTGACGTAGTTGCCGAGCAGGCTCGACATCCGCCAGGTGGTGGTGACATGGCGGTCCAGCGAGTGCGACTTGTACTGCGTGAGCACGCAGACACGCAGGATGTCGCCGTTGACCAGGCTGGAGAGCACGAAGTCGACAAGGCGATACATGCCGCCGAAGGTCACCGCAGGTTTGGCGCGGTCGGCGGTGAGCGGCATCAGCCGCTTGCCCTCCCCGCCGGCCAGTACGATCCCCAGCACCGAAGGTCCACCGCGCATCGCCGCCCCTTCCACGCCTGTGCCTGCCCTGCCGTACCTGCTGTGCCCTGCTCCCGCCGTGCCCTGCCGTGCCCTGCTCCCGCCGTGCCCTGCTACACCTGCTTGAGCAACTCCTCGTACACCTCGTACGTCCGCCGGGCCACCTGATCCCAGCCGAACTCACGTACCGCGCGCTCCCGACCCGCCGCACCCATCCTGGCGGCCTCCACGGCGTCGTCGACGACCCGGTTCACCGACTGGGTCAGGCCCGACTCGAAGTCCTGCGGGTGATGGGCGTCGTAGGGCACGAGCAGTCCGGTGCGTCCGTCGTCCACGACTTCGGGGATGCCACCGACCGCGGACGCCACGACGGCCGTGCCGCAGGCCATGGCCTCCAGATTGACGATGCCCAGCGGCTCGTACACCGAAGGGCAGACGAACACCGTGGCGTGGCTCAGCAGTTGGATGACCTGTGGCCGTGGCAGCATCTCGGGGATCCAGTGCACCCCGTCCCGAACCCGCTCCAACTCCTCGACCAGTTCGCGGAATTCACGGTCGATCTCGGGCGTGTCCGGGGCTCCCGCACACAGCACCAGCTGGATGTCCGGGTCGAAGGAGCGGGCCGCGCGCAGCAGATGCGGGACGCCCTTCTGGCGGGTGATGCGGCCGACGAACAGCGCGAAGGGGCGGTGCGGGTCGATGCCGATCCGCTCAAGGGCGTCCGTCTCATGGTCGGGGCGGTACATGCGGGTGTCGATGCCGTTGTGGACGACGCGCACCCTGTCCGGGTCGAGGGCGGGATAGCAGGCCAGGATGTCGGCGCGCATACCGTGGGAGACGGCGATCACGGCGTCCGCGGCCTCGATCGCGGTGCGCTCGGCCCAGCTGGACAGGGCGTAGCCGCCGCCCAGCTGTTCGGCCTTCCAGGGGCGCAGCGGCTCCAGGGAGTGTGCGGTCATCACATGCGGGACGCCGTAGAGCAGTTTGGCGAGATGGCCGGCGAGGTTGGCGTACCAGGTGTGGGAGTGGACCAGTTCGCGGCCCTGCAGCTCGGCGGCCATCGCCAGGTCGACGGAGAAGGTGCGCAGCGCTTCGTTGGCACTCTCGAGTCCGGCGAGCGCCTGGTGGCGCAGAACCCCTTCGGCCGCACCCTCACCCCAGCAGTGCACTTCGAGGTCGGTCAGGGCTCGTAACTCCCGGGCGAGGAACTCCACATGGACCCCGGCGCCCCCGTAGACGTCCGGCGGATACTCGCGCGTGAGCAGTCCGACCTTCACCCCATGATGGTCACGCAGATACGGCGTACGGGGAAGAGCGCGGTCAGGATCACTCGGCACCAGTCGGTGCCAGTCGGCATCACTCTGCACCCGTCGGCGCCAGTCGGCTTCGGTCGGCTTCAGTGGGCGGATCGCTGCGGCGGAACGTCGAAGACGCAGTCGCCGCAGAGCCCGCCGCCCGGGCAGCGGTAGTAGAGACAGCAGCTGCGCCGCCGCATCGCACGTCCGTGGACGGTGCCGGACAGATCGGGGTGGGCGAATAGCTCGGCGGCGAGCGCCGAGGCCCGCTCGGCCACCTCGGGCCGGCCCCCGCGCCGGGCCCAGGTGTGCAGTTCGCGTACGGCACCGCCGAGCGCTGAGCCCGCGTTGCCCCACAGCAGTTGCGGCGAGATCCGAGTGTCGGTCCGCACCGCGGCGGCGAGCGGGACGAGATGGCCGTACTGCACCGTCTCGCGAATCGTGGACGCATCGGCCGGCAGCGGACGGGTGCCGGTCAGGCACAAGTCGTCGGGCGAGCTGCGGTCCGGATCCCAGTGCAGCCGCGCGGGGTCGAGGTCGGGAACCTTGCCGTGCAGCGCGGCACAGCCGAGCGCGACCGACCAGAGCCGGGCGGCGAGCCCCAGATGCGCGATGGAGGCGGCGACCCGGCGCTCGGGGGCGCGCAGCCGGGCGGCAACCGTGTCGACGCGGGCCACGAGCGGTGCGGTGTCGCCCGCGTACAGCCGCGCGAGCGGGGCATGCCCGTCGCCCGGCGTCCCGGTACGCAGGGCGAAGAAACCGCCCACGGACGCCGTCTCGTCGAGGTCCACGCCCACGCTCCCGTCCCCTGTCACCGTCCGCATACGCACCCGGTCACCGTATCGATGACGTGGGGCCCTCTCATCCCCGCCGACCAGCTCACCCGCCGTAAGGGGGACTTTTGGCCTAGGCTCGTACTACGTCGGCAGTACGTCCAAGTGCCTGCTCAAGGACGACGACGGATTCGCTCAAGAGGGAGATCGTGGTCTCTATGAGTTCCCTCGCGCTGGCCGTGGTGCTGTCCCTGGTCTCCGCGGTCGCGTATGCGGCCGGGGCGATCATGCAGGAGCATGTCGCCGCCTCCACCTCGGCCCGGCCGTACGCCCCGCTGCACCACGCCGCGTGGTGGGTCGCCGTCGCTCTCAACAGCCTCGGCGCAGTCCTTCATGTGATGGCGCTCGCGTACGGGCCGCTCAGCCTGGTCCAGCCGCTCGGCGCGCTGACGATCGTCTTCGCCCTGCCGATGGCAGCCCTCTTCGTGCGGCGCAGGGCGGGCGCCACCGCCTGGCGCGGCGCGATCATGGCGACAGCAGGCCTCGCGGGGCTGCTGGCGCTGACCGGCGAGGCCGAAGCCCACTCGCTGGGCGGCGGGCAGCGCGGGGTGCTGGCCGGCGTGACCTTGGGCTGCGTGGCGTTGATCTTCCTGGTCGCCCAGACCGTGCACCGGCCCATCCTTCGCAGCGTGGGGCTTGCCGCGGCGGCGGGTGTGGCCTTCGGTATCGCCTCGGTGTTCACCAAGACCGTAGCGGTGGACTGGACATGGTCCGCACCGCTCCTCCAGTGGCCGAGCCTGCTGGTGATCTCGGTCCTCGCGATCGGCGGTCTGCTGCTCTCCCAGGCGTCCTACCGCGGCGCGGGCCTCGCGGCACCGCTGGCCACGGTCACGGTCGTCAACCCGGTGGTGGCGGCCGCGGTCGGCATAACGATGTTCGGCGAGACCTTCCGGTACGGCGTGCCGGGCACCGTGCTCGCGCTGGGCTTCGGCGTCGTGGCGGCCGGCGGGCTGATCCTGCTGACGACCGAGCGGCTGAAGGCGGCGCGCACCGAGGCGGAAGCACATGCGCAGGCCGAGGCGTCGGTGCGCCCCGCGCAGCAGCCGGTGTGCCGCGCAGAACCTCGCATGCTCCACGCGGATGCCCAGGCCCAGGTGCTCCCCTCAGACCGAGACGCCGCCCGATCTGAGGTAGGCGAGGGGATCGATGTCGGACCCGTATCCCGGCCCTGTACGCACCTCGAAATGGAGATGCGGCCCTGAGCTGTTGCCGGTGGACCCCGACCGTGCGATCCGCTGACCGCTGCTGACCTGCTGGCCGGAGCGCACGGTGAGCGCCGAAAGATGCGCGTACTGGCTGTATTTGCCGTCGGCGTGGCGGATGACGACCTGATAGCCGTACGCGCCGCCCCAGCCGGCCGAGACGACGCGTCCGGATGCGACGGCCTTCACGGAGGTGCCGGTGGGGACCGGGAAGTCCACGCCGGTGTGGTAGCCGCTGGACCAGGCGGAACCGGCCTTGCGGTAGGGGGTGCCGGTGCTCGCGTCGACGGGGGCGCTGAGTCCGGTCCGATGCGCGGGCTTGGTGGCGTGTACCCGCTTCGCCTGCTTCTTGGGACCCTGCTGCTTCGGCGCCTGCTGCTTCGGTGCCTGCTGTTTCGGCGCAGGCCGCTTCGGGGCCTGCTGTTTCGGCGGGGACTTGGGCCGCGGCTGGGCCTTCGGCTTCTGCGGGGCCGGTGCGTCCTGAGCCTCGACTCGCAGGATCAGCTTCTGCCCGGGGTGGATCAGGTTGGGGTCGCTGCCGACGACCGCGCGGTTCTGTGCGTACAGCCGCTGCCAGCCGCCGCTGACCTCCTCGGCATCCGCGATCTTGGAGAGTGAGTCGCCGCGGGCCACGGTGTAGCCCTCGCGGTGCGTGGGCACGGTGGTCGGCGTCACCTTCTTCAGCGCGGCCTTCCGCTCGCTCTTCGGTTCTAATCGCCTGGCTGGCGCGATCTCGGGGGCGTCACCGCCGCGGGTGAGGCCCGCCCGGGTGGAGCAGGTGGGCCAGGCCTTCGGCCCCTGCCCCTCGAGGACCTTCTCGGCGATGGCTATCTGCTGGTCCCTGTCGGCCAGATCCGCGCGCGCGGCGAATCGTCTGCCGCCGTATGCCTCCCAGGTGGACTGGCTGAACTGGAGCCCGCCGTAGTAACCGTTACCGGTGTTGATCTTCCAGTTACTGGTGGACTCGCATGCCGCGACCTTCTCCCAGACATCCACGGAAGCCGCATGGGACGTGCCCGCGCCGATGAGCGGCAGAGCCATGCCTGCCCCGCCCGCGGTGACGGTGAGAGAAGCCCGGTTGATGCGGCTCGGCTGGTATCGGCGGTGCCGACCGGTTGCGGCCATGGTTGGACTCCCCCACTGACATAGGTCACGTCGCAAGCGGTCAACTTAGGTGCTTGGCCCGAACCATGACAAGGGTTCAGGCGCGGCGCACAGAGGCGGCAGGACGCACCGGGTCGGCAGCCGGGGGCCGGCTGCCGCCGCCGGCCAGGAA
Organism: Streptomyces sp. V1I1; assembly: GCF_030817355.1. NCBI lineage: Bacteria > Bacillati > Actinomycetota > Actinomycetes > Kitasatosporales > Streptomycetaceae > Streptomyces > Streptomyces sp. V1I1. Next base: position 930,514 of record NZ_JAUSZH010000001.1, read on the forward strand.
GTCGGCCAGCGGCAGGGTCGCCGCGCCGACGGTGACCGCGTCCGGGCCGAGCTGCCCCAGCTCGATGGCGGTGCGGGCGGCGGCGTGGCGGAGAGCGTACTCCCCTGCGTAGCGGCGTACTTCGGGGAGCAAATGGGGGCCGATGAGCAGTCCGGCCCAGCCGCCGATGAGGATACGTTCGGGGTGGAAGAGATTGATCAGGTCGGCGACGGCCGCGCCCAGGTACTCGGCGGTGTCGTCGAGGAGGGAGACCGCGACCGGGTCGGGCTCAGGTCCTTCCGGACCGGGAAAGGCCGCCGCCAGCAGCGCGGCCAGCGCGGTTTCGTCGTCGGCGTCGGCGGGAAGCGGTCCGCCCGCCTCCTGCCAGCGTTCGCGCAGCGCTTCCGCGCCGGCGTACGCCTCAAGACAGCCCGGCGAGCCGCAACGGCAGCGCCGGCCCCGGATCCGTACCGTCGTATGTCCCCATTCGAGGGCGCTGCTGCGGGCGTTCTCGTCGGGGGTGGCGGCGTGCACGACGCAGGCGCCGACTCCTGAGCCGATCAGGGCGACGGCGGCCTCGCGGGCGCCGCGGCCACCGCCGAACCACATCTCGGCCTGGCCGAGTGTCTTGGCACCGTTGTCGATGAACAGCGGGACTTGTGGGGGCAGTTCGATGGAGTCGCGGACGAGTTTCTCGAACGGCACGGCGCTCCAGCCGATCGTCTGGCCGTGCACGATCGCGCCGTCCGACGTGTCCTGCTCGACGATGCCGGGGACGCCGATCCCGACGCCGAGCAGGCTCGCGGCGTCGGCGTTCGCGTCCCGCAGGACGTCGGCGACGCCGGTGCGGACATGGGCGACGACGCGCTCGACGTCGTAGCCGTGCTGGGCCAAGAGGTGTTCGGTGCGGCCGAGTTCGGTGAGCGAGAGGTCGAAGAGCTCGACGCGTACCCGGGTCTCGCCGATGTCGATGCCGATCAGCAGGCCGCTGGTGGGTTTGACGCGCAGCAGCGTGCGTGGGCGGCCGCCCTCGGAGTCGACCATTCCGGCTTCTTCCAGTACGCCTTCGGTGACGAGTTCCGCGACGACGTTGCTGATGGAACCTGAACTCAGCCCGGTGGCCGGTCCGAGCTCCTGGCGGCTCAACGGGCCGTCGAAATACAACCGTTGCAGAACCCTGGCACGGTTGCCGCGCCGCAGGTCACGCACTGTCCGTCTGTTGCGCTCCGCCATGGTGCTCCTTCCCTGGACGCAACATACCCCGGTCGCAGACCTTGACGCGACCTTCTCTCACCTCTTAAATCACGGCATAAATTAAGTCATGGAGGCCGTTCGGGAACCGAACGCAGCCACCCCGGGAAAGGGGCCACCTCTCATGCGCACCAGAGCCGCACTCGCTGTCACCGTCGTCACCGCGCTCGCCGCCGTCACCGGCTGTGGCGGCGGCGCCTCCACCGATGGGGGCGGCAGCAACGAGTCGCCCAAGACGCTCACGTACTGGGCCTCCAATCAGGGCCCCAGCGTCGAGGCCGACAAGAAGATCCTCACACCCGAGCTCAAGAAGTTCGAGGAGCAGACGGGCATCAAGGTCAAGCTCGAGGTGATCCCATGGTCCGATCTGCTCAACCGGATCCTGGCCGCCACGGCGTCCGGGCAGGGCCCCGACGTCCTCAACATAGGCAACACCTGGTCCGCCTCGCTCCAGGCGACCGGTGCGCTGCTGCCCTGGGACCAGAAGAACTTCGACGCGATCGGCGGCCGGGACCGCTTCGTCACGTCGGCTGTGGCATCGGCCGGGGCCGAGGGCAAGGACCCCGCGGCCGTGCCGCTGTACTCGCTGGCGTACGCGCTCTACTACAACAAGAAGATGTTCGCCGATGCGGGGATCTCCCAGCCGCCGGCCACCTGGGACCAACTGGTTGCCGACGGGAAGAAGATCTCCAAGGGCGGGAAGTGGGCGCTGGGCGCCGAGGGCGGCAACCTCGCCAACAACATCCACCAGGTCTTCGTCCTCGGCAAGCAGCACGGCGCGGACTTCTTCGACTCCTCCGGCAAGCCCACCTTCACCTCGGACGGCGCGGTCGCCGCGGTGAAGCAGTACGTCGACTTCATGGCCAAGGACAAGATCGTCGCGCCGGGCAACGCGGAGTACGCCCAGAACCAGTCCCTCCAGGACTTCGCGCGCGGCAAGACGGCCATGGTGCTGTGGCAGGCCGCCGCCTCGACCTTCGCCGCCCAGGGCATGAAGCCCGCGGACTGGGGGGTCGCTCCCGTGCCGGTCGCGGCCGGCGCTCCCGGCACCGGGCAGAACACCAACTCCATGGTGGCGGGCATCAATATGGCCGTCTTCAAGAACACCAAGAACATCGACGGCGCCAAGAAGTTCGTGAAGTTCATGACGAGCGACGCGGAGCAGAAGCTGCTCAACAAGACGTACGGATCGATCCCGCCGGTCAAGGCCGCGCAGCAGGACCCGGCGTTCTCCGCGCCCGATCTGAAGGTCCTTCGCGACACGCTGGCCACCAGCGCCGCGCCCCTCCCACAGGTACCCGCCGAGTCGCAGTTCGAGACGGCCGTCGGCACGGCAGTCAAGGAGCTGTGGGCCGATGCCGCGGCCGGACGCCCGGTGACGACCGAGTCCGTCAAGGACCGTCTGGCCAAGGCCCAGCAGCAGATGCAGCAGTGAGGCCGGCGCGATGACCACCACCGTGACTCCGGGCCGCACAGACCGGGCGGGCAGCGGTGAGAGCGTGGGTACGACGGATACGCGCAGAAGGCTGCCGCGCATCCCGGACCGGATCCGCCACGGCGGCCTGCCCTATCTCCTGCTGCTGCCCGCCATCGTGCTCGAAATGCTCGTCCATCTGATCCCGATGGTCATCGGCATCACGATGAGCTTCCGTCAGCTCACCCAGTTCTACATCCGCAACTGGGGCGAGGCGCCGTGGGCAGCGTTCGACAACTACCGGGTCGCCGTCGACTTCGACGCCCCGATCGGCCAGGCGCTGCTCCACTCCTTCTATGTCACCTGCCTGTTCACGGTGCTGGCCGTCGGCCTCTCCTGGCTGTTCGGCGTCGCCGCGGCGATCATGATGCAGGAGAACTTCCGCGGCCGGGGCCTCCTGCGAGCCGTCTTCCTCACTCCGTACGCACTGCCGGTGTACGCCGCCGTCATCACCTGGGCCTTCATGTTCCAGCGCGACAACGGCCTGATCAATCACGTCCTGCACGACCAGCTCGGCCTCACCGACGAGCCGTCATTCTGGCTGATCGGCGACAACAGCTTCATCGCGCTGGTCGTGGTGGCGGTCTGGAAGTCCTGGCCGTTCGCGTTCCTCATCATCATGGCGGGGCTGCAGAACATCCCGCGCGAGCTGTACGAAGCGGCGGCCATCGACGGGGCGGGCATCTGGCAGCAGATCCGCAAGATCACCCTGCCGTCGCTGCGCCCGGTCAACCAAGTGCTGGTGCTGGTCCTGTTCCTGTGGACGTTCAACGACTTCAACACGCCGTATGTGCTGTTCGGGAGGGCCGCGCCGGAGGCCGCCGACCTGATCTCGATCCATATCTACCAGTCGTCGTTCGTCACCTGGAACTTCGGCTCGGGCTCAGCGATGTCCGTCCTGCTGCTGCTCTTCCTGCTGCTGGTCACGGCCGTCTATCTGCTGCTCACATCCCGGGGAAGGAAGGCCGCCGATGCCTAGGCCGCCGAGCTCACCGACCGCACCGCCGCGGTCCTTCCGCTGGACGCGCCGTATCGTCCTCACCTTCCTGACGGCCTTCGCCCTGCTGCCCGTCTATGTGATGCTCAGCAGCTCGCTCAAGCCGCTCCAGGACGTGTCGGGGAAGTTCCAGTGGATCCCGTCCGGGCTCACCGTCCGCCCGTACATCGACATCTGGGACACCGTGCCGCTGGCGCGCTACTTCCTCAACTCGCTGATCGTGGCGGGCGCGGCGACCGTGCTGTCCGTGGTGATCGCGGTGTTCGCCGCGTACGCCGTGAGCCGCTACCGGTTCCGTGGAAAGCGGGTCTTCACCGTCACGGTGCTCTCCACACAGATGTTCCCCGGCATCCTTTTCCTCCTCCCGCTGTTCCTGATCTTCGTCAATATCGGCAACAGCACCGGCATCACCCTCTACGGCTCGCGCGGCGGGCTGATCCTCACCTATCTGACGTTCTCGCTCCCCTTCTCCATCTGGATGCTGATCGGCTACTTCGACTCCATCCCGCGCGATCTGGACGAGGCAGCCATGGTGGACGGCTGCGGCGCGCTCGGCGCGCTCTTCCGGGTCGTCGTCCCGGCCGCCGTCCCCGGCATCGTCGCCGTGGCCGTCTACGCGTTCATGACGGCCTGGGGGGAGGTCCTGTTCGCCTCGGTGATGACGAACGACACCACCCGCACGCTCTCCGTCGGGCTCCAGGGCTACGCCAGCCAGAACGACGTCTACTGGAACCAGGTCATGGCCGCCTCGCTCGTCGTCAGCGTGCCCGTGGTCGCCGGGTTCCTGCTGCTCCAGCGCTATCTCGTCGCGGGCCTCACCGCGGGCGCAGTCAAGTGACGCACGTGTCCCCATCAGAAAGGATGTCCGTGAACGACCTCAACGCCCTCCCGGCCGACTTCACTTGGGGTGTCGCCACCGCCGCGTACCAGATCGAGGGAGCCGTGGCCGAGGACGGCCGCTCCCCGTCGATCTGGGACACCTTCTCCCACACCCCGGGCGCCGTCGCGGGCGGCGACACCGGCGATGTGGCATGCGACCACTACCACCGCTGGCCTGAGGACATCGGGCTGATGAAGCAACTCGGCGTCGACGCCTACCGGTTCTCAATCGCCTGGCCGCGGGTCGTGCCGGGCGGCGACGGACCCGTGAACAAGGCCGGACTCTCCTTCTACGACCGGCTGGTGGACGGCCTGCTCGAAGCGGGCATCACTCCGTTCGCCACCCTCTACCACTGGGACCTCCCGCAGGCGCTCCAGGACCGGGGCGGCTGGACGTCCCGTGAGACCGCGGAGCACTTCGCCGTGTACGCATCCGTCGTCACCGAGCGGCTCGGCGACCGGGTCAAGGACTGGGCGACCCTCAACGAGCCGCTGTGCTCCGCGTGGATCGGCCATCTGGAAGGGAAGATGGCTCCGGGGCTGACCGATCTCGGGGCCGCCGTGCGCGCCTCGTACCATCTGCACCTCGGCCACGGTCTCGCCGTGCAGGCGATCCGCGCGGCCTCGTCGGACGCCCGCGTCGGGATCGTCAACAACCTGAGCCCGATCGAGCCGGCGAGTGAACGCGAGGAGGACGTCGCCGCCGCGCTAAGGGCCGACGGCCACACCAACCGCTGGTGGCTCGACCCGATCCACGGGCGCGGCTATCCGCAGGACATGCTGGAGCTGTACGGCGTCGAACTGCCGGAGCTCGCCGGGGACTTGGCGACCATCGCGGCCCCGCTGGACTGGCTGGGGCTGAACTACTACTTCCGCCAGATCGTGACGGCCGACCCGACCGGCTCCGTCCCGTACGCCCAGCAGATCTATTTGCCGGGGGCCCGGCACACCGCCATGGACTGGGAGGTGCACGCGGACGGCCTGGAGCAGCTGCTGCTACGGCTGACCGAGAAGTACGGCGCCCAGCGCATCTACGTCACCGAGAACGGCTCGGCCTATCCGGACGTCGTACGTGCTGACGGCACCGTCGACGACCCTGAGCGGGTGCGGTACCTGGAGGAGCATCTGGCTGCGTGCGGGCGGGCAGCCCGCCGGGGCGCACCGGTCGCCGGGTACTTCGCCTGGTCGCTGATGGACAACTTCGAGTGGGCGTACGGCTACGACAAGCGGTTCGGCCTCGTCCATGTCGACTACTCGACGCAACGGCGGACCATCAAGGGCAGCGGGCACAGGTACGCGGACATCATCCGCGCGGCGACGCGCAGGGCACGCAGGGCGGCTTGATCGGGCGTCGACGTACTCGTAATCCCCACCTCAAGTCCTGATCCGTCGTTCACCGACCTGACCGCGACGCCGCTGAGGCTGAGACCGGACGCGGCCTGTCCCTCCAGAGGCGGGGGGCGGCCGCCGGTCGTGCCGATCCCGAGGGCGGGCTCGGCTCGGAGCATGCCGGACCGGGGCCGACGCGGCAGCCCCGTCGGAACCATGCACCGTGTTTTCGCGGCACTCGCAGCCGTGGCCGCGCCAGCGCTCGGGGTGTGGGGGCTCACCGAGTGGTGGACCCCTCGCCGGCAGCCGGACCCCGGTTACGGACCCGGGATCTGACCCGGCGTCGTCCAGAGGGTCGCCACCGCGGTTTCGGCACTGCTGTGCGGACTTGCTCAGCGGTTCCGGGTCAATCCTGACTCGGAAGATCCGGACGCATGAGCGGCGAAGGAGTCGCGGTACGCGCGGGGGCTGGTGGCGAGGCGCGAGGCGAAGTGCTGGCGCATCGTGATCTCGCTGCCGAAGCCCGTACGGCGGGCGACCTCGGGCATGGGCAGGTCGGTGTGCTCGAGGAGCTTCTGGGCGGCCGCGATGCGCTGGTCCAGGAGCCAGCGCAGGGGCGTCGTGCCGGTGGCCGCAGCGAAGTGGCGGGCGAAGGAACGTGCCGACATGCCCGCGTGGGCGGCTAGGTCAGCGACAGCCAGCGGTTCGTGGAGGTGGTGGAGGGCGTGTTCGCGCACGGAGGCGAGGGCGTCGGCGTCGCGGTCGGTGCGCGGGGTGGGGTGCTCGATGAACTGAGCCTGGGTTCCGGTGCGGAAGGGCGCCGTGACCATCGAGCGGGCGATCGTCGCCGCCGCCTCCGCGCCGTGAGCCGTGCGGACCAAGTGCAGGCACAGGTCGATGCCGGCGGCCGTACCGGCGGCGGTCCAGATGTCGCCGTCCTCGATGAAGAGGGCGTCGGATTCGACGGTGACGCAGGGGTGATGGGCGCGGAGCAGATCGACGAGGTTCCAGTGTGTGACCGCGCGGCGGCCGTCGAGAAGGCCGGCCTGGGCGAGTGTGAAGGCGCCGCCGCACAGGGCGGCGATGGTGGTGCCGCGGACGTGTGCGCGGCGTAGGGCTTCGAGTACCGGTTCCGGTGCCGGGGTGAGGTGATCGTCCAGGCCGGGGACCAGGATCAGGTCGGCACGGGCCAGCCAGGCGAGGGTGCGGTCGGGGGTGAGGCTGAGCCCCCCGCGCATGGGGACGGGCGTGGTGTCGGCGGCGACGCGGCGCAGGTCGAAGGCGGGTACGCCGCCCTCGGTGCGATCCGTGCCCCAGACCTCGGTGATGACGGAGACGTCGAAGGCCCGGATGCCCGGGAAGCTGACGAGGGCGACACGGTACGGGACGGGGTCGGCTGCCACGATGGCAGTAAACCATCGATCGCTGACTTGCACCCCTCTGGGGCCAGGTCGACCGGGGCGGCAGCATCGTAGGTATGGAGATCGCAGAGAACGCAGCACTGGTCGTGGTGGACGTACAGAAGGGCTTCGATGAGCTGGACTTCTGGGGTCGGCGGAACAATCCCGAGGCTGACGAGAACATCGCTTCGCTCATCGACGTATGGCAGGCCACGGGGCGCCCGGTCGTCTTCGTCCGGAACGACTCGTCGAAGCCGGAGTCGCCGTTGCGACAGGGGCACGAGGGGAACGGCTTCAAGGAGTACGTCGAGCAGCGGCGAGGAAAGGGGGCCGCGGCGGAGCTGTTCGTGACGAAGACCGTGAATTCGGCCTTCTACGGGACGCCGGACCTGGACGCGTGGTTCAGGGCTGAGGGCATCTCGCAGTTCGTGGTGGCCGGGATCCAGACCAATATGTGTGCGGAGACGACGGCACGGATGGGTGGAAACCTTGGGTACGAAGTGCTCTTCGCGCTGGACGCGACGTACACATTCGATCTCGAGGGGCCGTTCGGCTGGCGGCGGTCCGCGGACGAACTGGCGCAGGCGTCGGCCGTGTCCCTGCACGGCGGAGGCTTCGCGACGGTGGTGAGGACCAAGGAGGTCGTGGCCGCAGCCGCCTGAACGCGGCCCACCCCACACACGGGCGAGACCGGGACCGCACGCGCCCCGCCGGACCGGATCCGGCGGGGCAGGCCCGGTCAGGCGTGAGCAGGCGCCGAGGGCTCCGTGCCGGTCTGCGTGACGACGGACGCGGCGACCCGCGAGGCGTACTCCAGCATGGTCCCGGCACGCTCCGGGGGCAGCGCGCGCTCCCAGCCTCCCGTGGTGCCGAGCCAGGCGAGGACGCCCGCCATGAACGCGTCCCCGGCACCGATCGTGTTGACCACCTCGACCGGTACGGCCGGTACGGACACGGGCGGGCCGTCAGGGGTGTACGCGGCCGCGCCCCGCGCGCCGCGCGTCAGCAACACCAGCCGTCCCTCCGCGGCCAGCCGGCGGCAGCTCTGGTCCGGGTCGGTGTCCGGCCAGAGCCGCGCCAGGTCCTCGTCGCTGGCCTTGACGACATGGGCAAGCGCGCACAGCTCGCGTAGCAGTGCCAGGCCCCGGCGGGGGTCGAGCGTGCGGTCCTCGCGCACATTGGGGTCCACCACCAGCAGGGAGTGCCGGGCGGCCGCCTGCGCGGTGGAGGCGACGGCCTGCGCGGCCGGCTCGACGACCGCGGCCAGGCCTCCTGCGTACACCGCGCCGAAGCGGCCCACGTCGGCCGCCCGGTCCGGGAACCGGAAGGCCGCGGTGGACTCGAGGTGGAAGTGGTAGCCGGTTCCCGACTCCCCCGGGTCGGCGACGGCCAGCGTCGTGGGGAGGTCGGAGCGGGCGCAGAGGCTTAGATCCACGCCCGCGTCCACCAGCCGCCGCTCGATGCTACGCGCGAAACCGTCGCCGCCGAGGGCTCCGGCGAAGCCGACGGGCCTGCCGAGGCGAGCGAGGCCGACCGCGACGTTGGCGGGCGCGCCGCCCGGCTGTGCGCGCCGGACCTCCGGGTCACCTGCCACGGGGACGAGATCGATGAGCGCCTCGCCGAGTACCAGTACGGCATCAGGCCCGCTCACGGCTCCACCACGATCTTGCGGCCCTGTCCCGCCTTGAACCGGTCGATGGCCTGCGGGTACTGCGCCAGCGGCAGCCGGTCGCTGATGAAGACGGACGGATCGAGCACCCCTGTGGCGAAGAGCGCGGCGGCCCGCTCATAGCTGTGCAGCACCGCCATGGAGCCGGTGATGGTGATCTCCTGGTTGTAGATCCGGTACGGCTCGATGACCGCGGTCGTCGCATAGTCGGCGACCCCGAACTGCAGGAAGGTGCCTCCCTTGGCGACCCGTCCGAGACCGTCCTGGATGGCACCGGCGTTGCCGGTCGCGTCGATGACGAAATCCCAGCCGCCCGGCTGGTCCAGCTCCTCTGCGGTGGCTGCCGAGCGGGAGCAGCCGAGCAGAGAGGCCGTGGCGAGGCGGTCCGGGTTGATGTCGAGTACGTCCACGCCCGCGGCCCCGGTGCGCTTGGCGAGCTCCAGCATCATCAGGCCCATGGTCCCCGAGCCGTAGATCAGCACGCTGGAGCCGAGGGTGCTGCTGCTCAGGACGTCGTATCCGCGGACCGCGCAGGACAGCGGCTCGATCAGCGCCGCGTCCTTGACGTCGATGTGGTCGGGCAGCCGTATGCAGTTCGCGACGGGCGCGACGGCGAACTCGGCCGCGCCGCCGGGCACGGTGACGCCGATGGCGGCCCAGCGGTCGCAGAGGTTGCCGCGTCCCGCCCGGCAGTAGCGGCATTCGTGGCAGTGCAGTGACGGGTCGACGGCGACACGGTCGCCGACGGCCAGTTCGGTGACGTCCCTTCCGATGCCCACGACCTCGCCGGCGAACTCATGGCCGGGCAGGATCGGCAGGGTGGGCGCGAACTCGCCCTGGAGAATGTGCAGATCGGTGCCGCACAGACCGCACGATGCCACGGAGACGACGACCTCCCGCGGTCCCGGTGTGGGGTCGGGAACCGTCGTGACGGAGACCTTGCCGGGGGCTTCGACGATCGCTGCCCTCATTTAACAGCTCCAAGAGAGAGGCCCTGGACAAGCTTGTCCTGGGCGGCGTAGCCGGCGGCGAGGACCGGCAGGGACACAACGACGGACGCGGCGCACAGCTGGGCGAGGAAGAGGCCCTGGCTGGTGACGAATCCGGTCAGATAGACGGGTGCGGTCTGGGCGACGACGCCGGTGAGCACCCGGGCGAAGAGCAGCTCGTTCCAGCTGAAGATGAAGCAGATCAGCGCGGTTGCGGCGATCCCCGGAGCGGCCACCGGCGCGACCACCCGGGCCAGGACCGTGGGCAGCCGCGCGCCGTCCACCTGAGCGGCCTCGATGATCGAGACCGGCACGTCCGCGAGGAAGGACTGCATCATCCACACCGCGATCGGCAGATTCATCGAGGTGTAGAGGAGGACGAGGAGCCAGATGTTGTCCAGCATCCCGGCATTCTTCGCGAAGAGGTAGATGGGCAGCAGACCGGCGACCACCGGCAGCATCTTGGTGGAGAGGAAGAAGAACATCACGTCCGTCCACTTGCGTACGCGCCGGATGGAGAGCGCGTACGCCGCGGGGAGGGCGAGGACGAGCACCAACAGCGTGGAGAACGCGGACGCTGTAAGGGAGTTGATCAGGGACGGCCAGGGGCTCGGTCCGCCGCCCGCGCCGAAGAACTCCCGGTAGCCGGCCAGGGTCAGCGGCGCGGCGAGGGAGGGCGGATTGGTGGCCGCGTCCGCCTCCGAGTGCAGCGAGGTCAGCAGCATCCACACGGCCGGCAGACAGAACCCGATGCCTGCCACCCAGGCCAGCAGGCCCAGCGCAATGGAGCGGCGCCTGGCCCGGCGCGCGGCGGGCGGCAGGTGCTCCGGGCGGGCGGCCTTCGTCGTGGGTGCGGGGGCCGGAGCGGGCGCGGTGTGAGCGGTCATGCGCGGTTCGCCTCCTCACGGAAGAGGGACGAGACCACCCGGAGCGCGAACGTCGCGATGATCATCGTGCCGATCACGACGACGACTCCCGCGGCGGACGCCAGTCCGTACTCGTGGGCTTGGTAGAAGGTCTGGTAGATCGTGTAGGGGAGGTTGGCGGTGCCGAGGCCTCCGGAGGTGATCGTGAACACCGCGTCGAAGTTCTGGACGATGTACACGGAGCCGAGCAGGACGCCCAGTTCGAGGTAGCGGCGCAGATGCGGCAGGGTGAGGTAGCGGAAGGACTGCCAGCTACTCGCTCCGTCGAGGTGCGCGGCCTCCATCATGTCGGCGGGCCGGCTCTGCAGTCCCGCGAGCAGGATCAGCATCATGAACGGCGTCCACTGCCACACAAGGGCGGCCTCGACCGCGATCAGCGGCATGCCGGATATCCAGTCCGGCTGGGCGGGGGTGTCGTCGCCGAAGAGCCCGGCGATCCAGGTCCAGGCTCCGTTGAGGAGCCCGTACTCCGGGTTGTAGAGCGCGTGCTTCCACAGCAGCGCGGCCGAGACCGGGACGATCAGGAAGGGCGTGATGAGCAGGGTGCGCACCATGCCGCGTCCGAAGAAGGTGCGGTCGAGGAGCAGGGCGAGACCCAGACCGAGCACCACGGTCGCGATGACGACGCTCGCGGTGAGCAGGACGGTGGTGAAGACCGAGTCGCGCAGCTCCGCGTCGGTGAACACGGAGGTGTAGTTGGACAGTCCGGCGAAACTGCGCTCCTCGGGGCTCAGCGAGTTCCAGTCGAAGAGCGAGATCACCAGCGTGGCGACGAACGGCAGTTGGGTGACCGCGATCAGGAAGACCAGGGCCGGCAGGAGCGGCGCCCGGGTGGCCCAGGCCCGCACTCCCCCCTTTCGCTGCTTCGTCTGCCGCGTCTGATTCGACCGGACCGTGGGGGACGGCGGCTGTGTGGTGACGGAGGCACTCACTGCTGCTCCTTGCCGACCTTCTCGGCCAGCTTCTGGGACTTGGCCAGGGCCTGGTCGACGGACTGGCGGCCCGCGATGGCCGCGCTGATCTCCTGGGAGACCTTGGTGCCCAGATCGGTGAACTCGGGGATGCCGACGAACTGGATTCCGGCCGCGGGGCGGGGCTGGGTGCCGGGGTTCTCCGGGTTGGCGCTTGCGATGGCCTTCTCGGTGATGTCCGCGAAGGCGCCCGCGGCCTTGCGGTACTCCGGGTTGGCGTAGGTGGAGGCCCGCTTGCCCGCGGGCACATTGGCCCAGCCGCTCTTCTCGCCGACCAGCGCCTCGTACTTCTTGCTGGACGCCCAGGAGATGAACTTCCAGGCGCTGTCGGACTTCTTGGATGCCTTCTGCATGCCCCAGGCCCAGGTGTAGAGCCAGCCGGAGCTCTCCGTCTTCTCCACCGGCGCCGGTACGTAGCCGATCTTGCCCTTCACCGGCGACCCGGCCGCCTCCAGGGAGCCCGCTCCGGCCGTGGCGTCGTACCACATCGCGGTCTTGCCCTGCGTCATGTTGTTGAGGCACTCGGCGTACCCGGACTGGGCCGCGCCCGCTTCACCGTGCCCCCGCACCAGGTCGACGTAGAACTGGGTGGCCTTCTTGAACTCCGGGGAGGTGAGCTTCGCCTCCCAGTCCTCGGTGAACCAGGTGCCGCCCATGGTGTTGACGACAGTGGTGAGCGGGGCGATGACCTCGCCCCAGCCGGGGAGTCCGCGCAGGCAGATGCCCTTCATCCCGCTCTCGGCGCCGTCCGCCTTCGCAGCGAGGTCGGCAACCTGCTGCCAGGTGGGCTTCGCCGGCATCTTCAGCCCCTTGTCGGCGAAGACGTCCTTGCGGTACATGAGGAAGGACGACTCGCCGTAGAAGGGCTCGGCGTAGAGCTTTCCGTCCTTCGCGGTGAGCGATTTCCGCAGCGGCTCGAGGATGTCGTTCTGGTCGAAGGCGGTGTCCTTCTTCGCGTACTCGTCGAGCCCGTGCAGCCAGCCGTTCTTGGCATAGAACGGCACCTCGAAGTTGCTGATGGTGGCGACGTCGTACTGGCCCGCCTGGTTGGAGAAGTCCTGACTGATCTTGTCTCGGACGTCGTTCTCCGGGAGCACCGTGAAGTTGACCTTGATGCCGGTCTCCTTGGTGAAGTTGTCCGCGGTCAGCTTCTGCAGTTCGACCATCTGAGGGTTGTTCACCATGAGTACGTTCACGGCCTCGCCCCCTGTGGAAGAGGAGGCGCCTGCTCCGCTGCACCCCGCGAGAAGTGCCATGGCGGCCGTGCCGGCGCCCGCACTCAGGCGGATTCCACGTCGTCGTCGCTGGAGGTGCATGATTTCTCCTGATCATTCGTAACGGCTCGGTGTTCGGTGGTTCAGGACATGACGGCTCTGCCCTCGGCCGGGCGGCCGGGGATCAAAGGCCTACGGGGTAAGGCAGTTGTGCGGCATGAGCGTGCTCAGACGCGGATGACCTGCGGGCCGAGGAGGGAGTAGCGCTGCGCCTCGGCCGAGGGCAGGCCCGCGTCGGTGACGATGGCCTCGAAGTCGCCGACGTCGGCGAAGCGGCAAAAGCTCACCGCCCCGAACTTCGAATGGATTCCGGCGAACACGCGGCGGCGTGCGCTGCGCATGGCCTGTGCCTTGACCTCGCTCACCGCGGGGTCCGGTGTGGTCAGTCCGTACTCACGGGAGATGCCGTTCGCGCCGACGTACGCCAGATCGATGACGAAGTCGGCGAGCATGCGGGTGGCCCAGTGGTCGACCGTGGCCATGGTGCCGCCGCGGACGCGCCCGCCGAGCAGCAGCACGGAGATCTTCTCGGCGTCCGCGAGGACGGTCGCCACCGCCAGGGACGCGGTGACGACGGTCAGCGGCCGGTCCCGCGGCAGCGCTTCGGCGACGAGCTGCGGGGTGAAGCCCTCGTCGACGAAGAGAGTCTCGGCGTCACCGAGCAGATCGGCGGCGGCCGTCGCGATCCGTGACTTCTGCGGCACATGACGGGTGGTCCGCACCGCGAGCGTCGTCTCGAAACCGGCGGACTCGACGGGGTAGGCGCCGCCGTGCGTACGCCGCACCAGACCGTGTTCCTCCAGGGCGTGCAGATCCCGCCTGATGGTCTCCTTGGCCACCTGGAACTGGCCGGCCAGCCGGTTGACATCGACCGACCCGTCCCGCCGGGCCGTCTCGAGAATTCCCCGTCGGCGTTCCTCGGTGTCCACGACACACTTCCCTGCTTCTGTCCTGTAGCGCGGTCCATGCGCTGTCCGTGCGATGTCGGTGCGCTGTCGGTGCGCTGTCGTTACTTCCCGGGCCCGGCGTCCGTTCGGGCTCATGCGTCGTTTGTACAAGCAGTCACGCCCGCTCGACCAGGCTCTTCGCAGGATCCGCTGTGCCCGTTCTTGCCCGTTTCGGCGAAGCCGTCGGCGCTGGTAGTGCGGGCCGGGGCACGCATCGCGGCGCAGCGCGCTGCCCGCTTGGCACCATTTGGGCGTCCGAACGGTGCCCGCGGGCGGACACTGGGGCGACGGCGCGATTCAGCCGTCCCGGAATGCGGAAGCGTCCGGAGGGCTTGAGGATCGATGAATGGCTGGCTCCGCCTGTACGTATGCGTAGGGGCGGGACATGGATTTTCCGACGGACATCCAGGAGCACACTGATGAGTGGAACAGCCCAGATCGGCGTCACGGGGCTCGCGGTGATGGGCCGCAATCTCGCCCGTAACTTCGTCCGCAACGGCTTCACGGTGGCCGTACACAACCGGACAGCGGCGAAGACGCGGACGCTGGTCGAGGAGTTCGGTCACGAGGGCACGTTCGTGCCCGCCGAGTCGGCCGAGGAGTTCGTCGCGGCCCTGGAGCGCCCGCGCCGCCTGGTGATCATGGTCAAGGCGGGCGATCCGACGGACGCCGTGATCCAGGAGTTCGCGCCGCTGCTGGAAGAGGGCGACGTCATCATCGACGGCGGCAACGCCCACTTCGCCGACACCCGGCGCCGCGAGAAGGAACTGCGGGAGCGCGGCATCCACTTCGTGGGCACGGGTATCTCGGGCGGCGAGGAGGGTGCGCTGCACGGGCCGAGCATCATGCCGGGCGGCTCGGCCGAGTCGTACGCCTCGCTCGGCCCGCTGCTCGAGAAGATCGCCGCGAAGGCTCCCGACGGCACCCCGACCGTGGCGCACATCGGCCCGGACGGCGCGGGCCACTTCGTGAAGATGGTGCACAACGGCATCGAGTACGCCGATATGCAGCTGATCGCCGAGGCGTACCACCTGCTGCGCGCGGTCGCGGGCTACTCCCCCGCGCAGATCGCCGAGACCTTCCGCACCTGGAACACCGGGCGGCTCGACTCGTATCTGATCGAGATCACGGCGGAGGTGCTGGCGCACACGGACGCGGCGACCGGGAAGCCGTTCGTCGACGTCGTCACCGACCAGGCGGAGCAGAAGGGCACAGGCCGCTGGACGGTGCAGATCGCCCTCGACCTGGGGGTGCCGGTCTCCGGCATCGCTGAGGCGGTCTTCGCCCGCTCGCTCTCCGGGCACGCGGACCTGCGCGAGGCCTCGCGCTCCCTGCCCGGGCCGACGGCCCGGCCGCTGGGCGAGGCCGATGCCGCGCGCTTCGCCGACCAGGTCGAGCAGGCGCTGTACGCGTCCAAGATCGTGTCGTACACGCAGGGCTTCCACCAGATCCAGGCGGGCAGCGACGCCTACGACTGGGACATCGACCTCGGTTCGGTGGCCGCGATCTGGCGGGCCGGCTGCATCATCAGGGCAGCGTTCCTGGACCGCATTCGCGAGGCGTACGACACCCGGCACGACCTGCCGAGTCTGCTGTCGGACAAGCAGTTCGCGGAGGAGATCGGCGCGGCGCAGGACGACTGGCGCGAGGTGGTCTCGGCGGCCGCCCGCCACGGCGTCCCGACGCCGGGCTTCTCGGCGGCCCTCTCGTACTACGACGCCCTGCGCGCCGAGCGGCTGCCCGCTGCGCTCACCCAGGGCCAGCGTGACTTCTTCGGTGCGCACACCTACCGGCGGACCGACCGCGAGGGTTCGTTCCATACCCTGTGGGGCGGCGACCGCTCGGAGGTGCGCACCGACTGATCAGCGCCGCGGGCCGATTCGGCTCGCCGGACCAGGCTGGGGTTCCGGCTCCGGCGGCGGTACGGGTTCGGGGCTGGGGCCCGGCGGCTGCGGAATGGGGTCGGGCGCGGGTCCCGGCGGAGGCCCTGGCACCGGCCCCGGCCCCGGCAGCGGTCCGGGATCAGGTCCGGGCGGTCCCGGCGACGGGATCGGCGAAGGCGGGACGGGTGGGTGGGTCATGCCAGACCTCCAGCGGTTCGAAGTCGTGCGTTCCCAATGTCTCCCGGTGCGCGTGCCCACGCGCGCCGGGTCCAGTCATCATGATCCGTACGTGGTGGCCAGGGCGGCGGCCCGCAGCCCGGACCGCGGGCTGGACAGCACGGGGACGGCAGTCGTCGTACGGTCTGCCGCGTCCGCCATCGACGCCTGGGCCAGCACGATGACATCCGTGGCGGGCACCCCGTCGACCGCGGCGGCCACGGCGTCCAGATAGCCGTCGCGGTCGCCCGCCTCGAAGCGCTCCCAGCCGCCGTCGACGAGTAGCGTGCGGACGTCGACCGCGCGGCCCGCGGCCTCTTCGCGGATCAGCGCGACTGTCGGCTCCAGGGTGCTGCGCAGGGCGGCGACCACCACGATCCGGTTCGCCGCGGCGGCCGCGGCTGCCATCGGGCGGTCGGCCCGCAGCACCACAACGCCGAGGTCCGCGGCGCACGCCTCGGCGACACCGCCGATCGTGGAGCAGGTGACGAGGACGGCGGCCGCACCCTCGGCGACGGCCCCGGCGAGCACGGCGGCGACGGCGGGCGCGACCGCCTCGGGGCCCTCCTCCCGGGCCCGGGCGAGGAGATCCTCGTCAACGAGATGAAGCAGCGTGAGACCCGGGTGGTCCTCGTCCCGCAGGGCGTCGAAGACCGGGACGTGGACCGGGGAGGTGTGCAGCAGCGCCAGCATGGGCCGGATGCTAGAGCGTTTCTGGAAGTAGCGCCGTGCGCCCGGTCACCAGAGCTGCGGCTGGTCCTTCAGCTGCTCTTCCGCCGTGCGCACCAGCTCGGCCGACGGCTTGGGGGCCTCGTCGGGGTGGCTGTGGGCCCACTTGGCCGCGTACGGGCACAGTGGCACGACGGGCACGCCCTCGCGCGCCGCCATCGCGTAGAACTCTCGCACCAGTGCGCTCGCGATCCCCTTGCCCTCGTGCTCCGGTTCCACCACGGTGTGCACGGCGACCAGGGCGGCCGGCGTGGCGTCGAGGGTGAAGTAGGCGATATGGCCGGTGACTTGACCGTCCTCGTACGCCTCCAGGAGCCCCCTCTGCCGGTTGTCGCGGATCTCGGGTTCTGCCATGGCGGCTGTCTCCTTCGGACTGTCGGAACAGGTCGGACGACGGCACCGAAAGCGTACGGGCTACTCCCCGGCAGCGTCCGTGGGCTGCTCATCGGGCTGATCCTGCGCCCTCCTGCCGACCACCGTGGCAGCGGCGAGCGCACTGCCGAGGAAGGCGACGGCCACCACCCACGGCTGGTCGAAGCGGTGCCTGGTCGCGTGATCGAGGGAGTAGCGGCCGGCTCCGGCGATGCCGACGGCGGCCGCCGTGAAGCCGAGGAAGGCCGGGTACTCGAAGCCGCCGGCCTGGTTGAAGAACCCGGCGGGCGCCTGCACCGACACCGCCGCGGCCATCGCGCCCGCGGCGGCGGAAGCGGCCACGGGGGTGGCCAGACCCAGTGCGAGCAGCGCCCCGCCGCCCGCCTCGCCGAGCCCGGCGGCGACGGCGCTCGGCCGGCCCGGGCGGAATCCCATGGCTTCCATGGCCTGTGCGGTCGCATCAAGGCCGCCGCCCCCGAACCAGCCGAACAGCTTCTGTGAACCGTGCGCCGCGAGGACCGCGCCCGTGCCGACCCGCAGGACAAGAAGGCCGAGGTCGCGTCGGTTGAGGCATTCCATGGGTGTCTCCCTGTGCGGACGCGGTCAGGTGGGGGCGTACCGGATCCACTCTCGTACGAGTCCGGCCGCGGTCCGCTGCGCTGCTGCGCCATACGGGTGACACGGACCGCGTGATCCACTGGCCGGAACCGTGCGGTAGATTTTGCGCGCCCTTGACCAGCATCAACTTATCGACACGGAGACAGGCCCCTCAATGAGCGACATCCTCAACGGACTTGGCCGCGCGAGCGCGTACGGCGCCCTCGGTGTGGTCCTCCTGATCCTCGGCATATTCCTGGTCGACCTGCTGACGCCCGGAAAGCTGGGCCGGCAGATATGGGAGGACCGCAACCGCAATGCCGCGCTGCTGCTGAGCTCCGCGCTCCTGGGCATCGGCGGCATCGTCTTCACCTCGATCTGGACGACGTACGACAACTTTGGCAAGGGCCTCGTCTCCACCGCCGCGTTCGGTCTGCTGGGCCTGGTGATGATGGCGGTGGCATTCCTGGTGGTGGACCTGGTCACGCCGGGCAAGCTGGGCGCGACGCTGGTCGAGCCGGAGCCGCATCCGGCGGTGTGGGTGACCGGGTCCTGCAACCTGGCGGTCTCGGCCATCGTCTCGGCGTCCATCGCCTGAGGACCTCAGCTCACGACATGTTCCACAAGTGGTGCATCGCGTACGAACTCCAGGGCCGCCACCCCTGCGCGTCCGCCGACGACGCGCCCGCCCGCCGCATCCCCGCCCGGATCGCCGCGTCCCCCGTCAGCAGCACGTCCGGGTCGCCGAGAGCGCGCATCCGGATGTAGCCCGCCGTCCAGGGGCCGATGCCTGGCAGGGCGAGCAACTGCCGCTCGGTCTCGTCCCGGTCCGCGCCCGGGTCGAGGGTGACGGCGCACTCTGCGAGCGCGGCCGTCAGCGTACGCAGCGTGGCGCGCCGTGCGTCGGGCATCTCGAGTTCGCTCAGCGCGGCCGCCGCAAGGTCGTCCACGCGCGGGAACAGATGCGTGAGCCCGCCGCTCGGCTCGCACAACCGCTCGCCGTACGCAGCCACCAGCGCGTCACCGAGTCGCCGACCCGCCGCCACCGAGACCCCCTCACCCACTACTGCCCGTACCGCGAGTTCGTGCGGGTCGGCCGTGCCGGGGGCGCGCAGGCCTGGGCGTGCGGCGACCAGCGGGGCGAGCGCCGGGTCCGTGCCTAGCCGTTCGGCGACGGCGCACGGGTCGGCGTCCAGGTCGAACAGGCGGCGCATGCGCTGCGTGGCCGTCGTCAGGTCGCGCAGGTCCGTGAGGTGCAGCCGGCATTCCAACCAGCCTCCCGGGCCCGGCTGTTCGCCGACTTCGGCGACGCCGGGCCCGCCGGGCAGCCGCAGGGTGCGCCGGTAGACGCGGGAGCCGCGCTCGCCGGCGAGTTCCTCGATGCCGGTGACGGCGCGGCGGCCCAGGTAGTCGAAGACCTCAACGGCGGCGTAGGGACCGCGGTGCGCGAGCCGCAGCGGCACTCCGGCAGCGGCACCGTTCTCGGGGGCGACCGGGCCGAAGCGTGAGCTGCGGCCCGGCCGGGCGGAGCGGAGTTCGCTGGGGGTGGCCGCGTAGATCTCCCGGATGGTGTCGTTGAACTGCCGCACGCTCGCGAACCCTGCCGCGAACGCGATCTCCGCCGCCTGCATGGTGGTCGTCTGCAGCAGTACGCGCGCGGTGTGGCCGCGCTGGGCCCGGGCCAGGGCGATGGGGCCCGCGCCGAGTTCCGCGTTCAGCTGGCGCTGCACCTGGCGGGCGCTGTAGCCCAGCCGGCCGGCGAGGCCCGCGACACCCTCGCGGTCCACGATGCCGTCGCCGATCAGCCGCATGGCGCGGCCGACGACGTCGGCGCGGGCGTTCCACTCGGCGGAGCCGGGTACGGCGTCGGGGCGGCAGCGGCGGCAGGCCCGGTAGCCGGCGCCCTGGGCGGCCGCGGCCGTCCGGTAGAACGTCACGTTCCGGCGCTTGGGGGTGATCGCGGGACAGCTCGGACGGCAGTAGATCCCGGTGGTGGAGACGGCGAAGAAGAACACGCCGTCGAACCGGGCGTCCCGGCTGCTCACCGCCTCGTACCTGCTGTCCTCGATCGTCATACGGCCAGTATGGGCACCGCGCCGGGCGCTCGGCTGGCGGAAATCGGACGTGACGTTCGGCCTGGGACGGTCACCCGACCGCCCTGGGTGACGGATCAACCATGCAGTCGAAGTCTCGGTGACTGAACCACCGCCGTGCACACCCCAGTTGAGAGCGCACGCACGCAACGCACTGTTCCTTGACACCACTTCATGAGATCCGTAGCTTCCCGTGCACGAATAGAATTACGGGTCACATACAAGAACGGGCGGGGCTGTGGGTCCAAGACAGATCGTGGTGTCGGGAGGCGGTACGGGCATCGGACTCGCGGTGGCCGAGGCGTTCGCCTCAGACGGTGACAGGGTCACGCTGCTCGGCCGGCGCGAAGAGGTGCTGCGCGCGGCGGCCGAGAAGCTCAACGCCACCCACGGGGACGGCACGGCGAGCTGGTGCCCGGCCGATCTGTCCGAGCCGGAGCAGGTCCGCCGCGCGGAGCGGTTCATCACCGAGCGCAGCGACGCGGTCGACGTCCTGGTCACCAACGCGGGCGGCAATGCCGCACCCTCGCACGACGGAACGCTCGAAGGCATCGCGGAAGGCTTCCGCCGCAACTTCGCCGCGAACGTCCTCACCTCGGTCCTGCTCACGGAGGCGCTCCTCCCCCATGTCCGGCGGCCCGGTGGCCGGATCATCCATCTGTCGTCGATCGCGGCACTGCGGGGCCCGGGTTCGTACGGCGGATCGAAGGCCGCGGTCAATACGTACACCTTCGACCTGGCCCAGAAGCTCGGCCCGGAGGGCATCACGGTCAACGCCGTCGCGCCCGGATTCGTGGCCGACACCGAGTTCTTCGGCGACCGGGCCACGCCGGAGTTCATCGCCTCGCGAGTGGCACAGTCCCTGACGGGCAAGCCCGGCCTCCCCGCGCAGATCGCGGCGTCGGTGCGGCATGTCGCGTCGCCCGAGGCGGCGTATCTGACGGGCCAGATCCTGCACATCAACGGCGGCGCGGCGCTGGGCCGCTAGGACGACCCCTGACCAGTTCGCGCGTCTGCCCGGACTCTCCTGACATGTCTGGGATGATGCCCGCACGCCGCAGCGGGCGCGAGCGATCACTGGAGGAGTCATGGCCGGTCAGTTCGAGGCAACGGTCGAGATCGACCGCCCCATCGAGGAGGTCTTCGCCTTCCTCGCCGACGGAAAGAACGATCCCAAGTTCAGCCCCAGGGTGCAGGAGATCGCGAAGTCGCCGGAGGGCCCGACGGCGGTGGGCACCGTCTTCGAGAGCACGGTCAAGGACGCCGGGATGAAGACCAAGCGGCAGTTCCGGATCAGCGAGTTCGTGCCGCCCACCAAGATCCGCTGGACGGAGATCTCGAAGAACCTCGTGACGGCCGACGAGGGTGGATACGACCTGGAGTCGACCGCCGACGGCAAGACCCGCGTCCGCATCTTCAACAGGCTCGAAGGCCATGGCATCGGCAAGCTGCTCGTGGGCCTTGCCCTGAGCGCGGCGCGCAAGGACGCCGACGCGTTCGGCCGGCGGATCAAGGCGGCCGTCGAGGCGTCCTGAGCGGACCCGTGGCAGCTGTGAACCGTACGGTCCCTGGGGCCGAAGCATCCTCCGCACCCGCACCGCACCCGCACCCGCTCTGGCTCGCCGAGCGGGTCGCGTGACCGGAATTGCTGACCGGAGCAGAAAAATCTTGGCGCAGGATGTCGAAATCGCGACGCGTGCTTCTACCTACTCGTGAGAGCGCCGACGAGGGCGCGACGAAGGGCTAAGGAGCAGACCATGAAGTACATGCTGCTGATGCAGTTCAGCGAGCGGACCGCGGGCTTCCCGAGGATCGACACCTGGACCCCCGAGGAGATCCAGGCGCACATCGCGTTCATGCTGGACACGAACAAGAAGCTGGTGGACAACGGGGAGTTCGTGGACGGCCAGGGTCTGGCCGGTCCGGAGACCGCCAAGATCGTGCGGGCCGGAGCCGAATCAGCCGCTCCGGTGGTCACCGAGGGCCCCTATCCTGAGACCAAGGAGTTTCTCGCCGGGTACTGGATCGTCGACTGTGACAGCCCCGAGCGGGCGATCGAGCTCGCGGCATCCATCTCGGCGGCTCCCGGCCCCGGCGGAGCCCCTCTGAACATGCCGATCGAGGTACGCCAGGTGATGTCGGCGCCGACTGAGGAGTAGCGAGCACTGGCCGGTCCCGAGGAAACCGCCGCCGACCTGCTGCGCGAACTCGCGCCGCAGGTCGTGGGCGTGCTCACCCGGCGCTTCAGGGACTTCGACGCCGCCGAGGACGCGGTGCAGGAGGCGCTGCTGGCGGCGGCGACGCAGTGGCCGGCGGAAGGACTGCCGCAAAATCCGCGGGGCTGGCTGATCCAGGTCGCGAGCCGGCGGATGACCGAGCAGGTGCGCAGCGAGCAGGCCCGGCGGCGCCGCGAGGATCTCGCCGCACGGCGTGAGCCGGCCGACCGGCA
The DNA here is from genome assembly GCF_030817355.1 of Streptomyces sp. V1I1. Taxonomy (NCBI): domain Bacteria; kingdom Bacillati; phylum Actinomycetota; class Actinomycetes; order Kitasatosporales; family Streptomycetaceae; genus Streptomyces; species Streptomyces sp. V1I1. Next base: position 952,938 of record NZ_JAUSZH010000001.1, read on the forward strand.
GTCGGCGCCGTCGTCGGACAGCGATGACGTGGTGGAGCAGGACGACACCCTGACTCTGCTGTTCATGTGCTGCCATCCGGCTCTGACGCCGACTGCGGCGATCGCGCTCACGCTGCGGTCGGTCGGCGGGCTCAGCACGACCGAGATCGCCAGCGCCTTCATGGTGCCTGACCCCACGATGGCGCAGCGGATCAGCCGGGCCAAGCAGCGCATCAAGTCCTCGGGAGTGCCTTTCCGGATGCCGGGCGAAGAGGACTGGCCGCGCCGCCTCGCCGCCGTCCTGCACGTCCTCTACCTCATCTTCAACGAGGGGCACACGAGCAGCTCCGGCCCGCAGTTGCAGCGTGTCGAGCTGTCCCGGGAGGCGATCCGGCTGGCCAGGGCGCTGCATGCGCAGCTGCCCAAGGACAGTGAGGTGGCCGGGCTGCTGGCGCTGATGCTGCTCAACCACGCCCGGAGCAGGGCGCGGTCCGGCCCGGGCGGTGAGCTGATCCCCCTCGCCGAGCAGGACCGCAGCCTGTGGGACGCCGAAGCGATCGCCGAGGGCGTCGCGCTCGTCACCGAGGCGCTGCCCAGGGGCCCACTCGGCCCGTACCAGGTGCAGGCAGCGGTGGCCGCCTGCCACGACGAGGCGAAGACGGTCGAGGAGACGGACTGGCCGCAGATCCTCGCTCTGTACGGCGTGCTCGAGCGCCTCTCCGCCAGCCCCGTCGTCTCCCTCAACCGAGCCGTCGCCGCCGCGATGGTCCAGGGACCCGCGGCCGGCCTGCGGATCCTTCAGGAGCTGGAGAGCGACGGCCGGCTGGCGGGGCACCACCGGCTGTATGTCGTACGCGCCCATCTCCTCGACATGGCCGGTGACCGGGAGGCCGCCGCGGAGAACTACCGTGCTGCCGCGAGCCGTACGACGAGCCTGCCCGAGCGGCACTACCTCACGCTGCGGGCCGCCCGGCTGGGCACGCCCGGCGAGTGAGCCGCAGGACGGCGGCGCCGCCGGACCGGCCCGTCAGCGGGCGCGGTCGGCCAGTCAGCGGGCGCTGTGCACAATGGCCAGGGGCGCGCCGAAGGGATCCAGGAACATCGCAATGCGGCCCACGCCCTCCGCGTCCATCGGTGGGATGAGCGTGGTGGCACCGCGCTCGGCGGCCTTGGCGAAGGTGGCGTCCACGTCGGCCACTTCGAAGTACGGATGCCACTCCGAGCGGGAACCCGCGTCCAGGTTCTCCTGCGGGAGCTGCATGATGCCGCCGTGCATGGCGTCCTGGCCTCCGCCCGCCGGGGAGACGACGGTGTAGTCGACGCCGGCGAACGGCATGTCCTGGAAGTCCCACGAGAACACGGCGCGGTAGAAGTCCTTCGCGGCGGCCGCGTCCGTGGTGTACAGCTCGACCCAGCTCAGCGTATTCACATCGGTGACCGCGCCCAGGCCCTTGGTGTCGCCGGGCTGCCAGACGGCGAATTCGGCACCGGTCGGGTCGGTGTACGCCGCCATCCGGCCTTCGGTGAAGACGTCCATCGGCTGGAGGCGGACCGTGCCGCCGGCCTGCTCGACGGCCTTGGTGGTGGCGTCGGCGTCGGCGGTCAGGAAGTACGGCGTCCACGCGGAGGTCGCGCCCTCCTCGGTGAGCGGCCCGATCGCGCCGACGGTCTTCCCCTCCAGCTGGAAGAAGCCGTACCCCCCGGCCTCCGGTCCCATGGTCCGCAACTCCCAGCCGAACAGGTCTCCGTAGAAGGCTGCGGCCTCGTCCAGATCGGGGCTTCCCAGGTCGAGCCAGTTCGGCGCGCCCGGGACGTATGTGGTGGTCAGCATCGCAATTCTCCTCCCGCGAGTGCGCGCGGTGGATGACGGATGTGGTCAGGCGCCTTCAGCATGCCAGCCCCCACTGACATCCGCCGTTCCGCGCGCCGCGACACCCTGCCGCACACGAGAGCGCACCAACTACGCCCGTTTCAACCCAATTGGCCCGACGGTCCGCCAGTTCCCCGGCCCCGCGCCGCCACCCGCTGCTCGCGCACCCCGGCCCCTACCGGGAGCCCGCACGGGGGTGACAAGGGTTTTCCCCGTATCGGGTTCATCTCGGCGTTCCCTACTGTCTGCCGCACCGGCGGATCCCATCCTCTGACTCTTTAATGTCAGGTGCATGTAAATCATGGGTTCTGTCGGTGACGGCCCTTGACCAGGGGCCGTCGCGCCGGCGGCGGCGCACGGGCGACCCAACCCAGGGAACCGCGGATCGCACCCCCACAGCGAACCGCGGTTCCCGCGCCGCCGCCCGCGCTCCGCACCGTCAGTGGAAAGGGAACACCTTGAACGGTTCCAGACGGAGACTCATATCCGTCGTGGCCGCCAGCGCCACGATCGCCGCAGTCGCCGCCACGTCTTCCGTGGCACTCGCCGCCACCCCGCAGAATCCCTCGCCGAAGCCCGCTCCGGCTTCGCAGTCGATGACCGCACTCCCGACCGCGCCGGTCGAGAAGGTCATCGTCACCTACAAGTCCAAGGCTGCCGAGGCCAGTTCCAACAAGGCCGCCGCCGGCGACGCGACGGCCAAGGGCGCCGAGACCGGCGAGAGCCTGTCGTTCGAACGCCGGCTCGCCGGTGGCGCCGCCCTGGTCGACCTGGGCGGCGACGCGTCCAAGAAGGACCTCACCGAGGTCATGGACGCCTTCCGGGCCGACCCCTCCGTCGCGTCCGTGGAGCCCGACATCCGCGCCTACGCGATGGCGGTCACCCCGAACGACACCGAGTACGCCAAGCAGTGGGACCTGTTCGAGGCCACCGGCGGCATGAACGTGCCCGGCGCCTGGGACAAGACCACCGGCAGCGGCGTCACCGTCGCCGTCATCGACACCGGCTACGCCGCCCACACGGACCTGGCCGCGGGCGTCGTATCCGGCTACGACTTCATCTCCACCTCCGCGGACGCCCGCGACGGCAACGGCCGTGACAGCGAAGCCAAGGACGAGGGCGACTGGAACGCCACCGACGGCGAGTGCGGCACCGGTTCCAAGGCGAGCAACTCCTCCTGGCACGGCACGCATGTCGCGGGCACCATCGCCGCAACGGCCGGCAACAGCAAGGGCGTTGCGGGCATCGCGTACAACGCGAAGATCCAGCCGGTCCGGGTGCTCGGCAAGTGCGGCGGCTCGTCGGCCGACATCGCCGACGCCATCACCTGGGCGTCCGGCGGCACCGTCCCGGGCATCCCCGCGAACCCGAACCCGGCCAAGGTCATCAACATGAGCCTCGGCGGCGCCAGTTCCACCTGCCCGAGCGTCTACCAGAACGCCATCAACGGCGCGGTGTCGCGCGGCACCACCGTCGTCGTCGCGGCCGGCAACAGCAACGCGAACGCCTCCGGCTTCACGCCCGCCAACTGCGCGGGCATCATCAACGTGGCGTCCACCAGCCGTGAGGGCAACCGTTCGTTCTACTCGAACTTCGGCAGCATCGTCGACGTCGCCGCGCCCGGCGGTGAGACCCGCCGCGCCACCGACACGCCCGGCACCATCACCACCCCCGAGAACGGCATCCTCTCCACACTGAACTCCGGTGCCACGACCCAGTCGACGGAGAACTACAAGCCCTACCAGGGCACTTCGATGGCCGCCCCGCACATCGCCGGGCTCGCCGCGCTGCTCAAGTCGGCCAAGAGCACTCTGACCCCGGCCGAGATCGAGGCCGCGATCAAGAGCAACGCCAGGCCGCTGCCGGGCACCTGCACCGGCGGCTGCGGCGCCGGCATCGCCGATGCCACGAAGACCGTGAACGCCGTCACCGGCACCCCCGGCGGCACGACGTTCAGCAACGCGACGGACGTGACGATCTCGGACCTCTCGACCGTGACCTCCTCGATCGCTGTCACCGGCCGCACCGGCAACGCCCCCGCCGCCCTCAAGGTCGACGTGGACATCAAGCACACCTGGCGCGGCGACCTGGTCATCGATCTGATCGCCCCGGACGGGACGGTGCGCAACCTCAAGGCCTCCTCCGGCTCGGACAGCGCGGACAACGTCCTCGCGACGTACACCGTGGACGCGTCCAGCGAGGTCGCCACTGGCACCTGGAAGCTCCAGGTCCGCGATGTGGCATCGGGTGACACCGGCTACATCGACAACTGGAGCCTCACCTTCTAATAGCACCCCGCACAACTGCGTAATCGCTGGTCAGGGGCGCGTCCGCGGCATACTGCCGAGGGCGCGCCCTGCCGCCTGTCCGGCCTCGTGCGTCCGCATGCCGGACTCAAGGCCTGGACTGCGGCGGCCGGATTCGTATGCTCTGCTCCCAGGGCAGGGGGCCCGGACGTGTCCGGAAGGGGGTGGTGGGCACGTGACAACGGCGGCGTACCGCCCCGCGACGGTCGGGCGAGGGGATCTCCTCGCGCGGCTGGAAAGCGTCCTGCACACCCGTGGGCGCGCCCTGCTCACCGGCCCTGCCGGGGTCGGCAAGACGGAGGTCGCGCTGGCCGTCGCCGCGCGCGCCGAGTCCCGCGGCGAGAGGGTGCTCTGGCTCGCCACGCTCCCCACCGACCGGGACATACCCGGCGCTGCCGCCGCGGCCCTCGTCGCGTCCGTGTCGGCGAGCGTGTCCTGGCCCGTGCCGGGGGGCCACGGTGGCCCGGGAACTCCCGCCGGTCCGGGCGGTGGCGGAGCTCAGGGCGGGTTCGACATTCTCGAAGGGCTGCCCGGTCCGCAGCGGACCTCCGTCGCCATGCTGTGCCGCGAGGCGCCGATCCCCGAGGACGGCTGGGACCCGATCGCGCTGCGGCTGGCCCTCGCCCAGATCCTGCGGACCCTCGCCGCGCGCGGACCCGTCCTGCTCGTCGTCGACGGCGTCCAGCGCATCGACGCCGACAGCGCCGACCTGCTGCGTTTCGCTCTGCATCTGGCCCCCTCCGCGCTGCGGGCCGTTGCCGTCGAGACCCCGGCGGCGTACGGCCCCGACACACCCCGTACCGGCAAGCCCCAGCGGGACGCGGCCGGACCCGAGCCGCTGTGGGTGCCGTCCGAGGCCGATGTCCTGTTCGTGCCGCCGCTGCACGCCGACGAGATCGCCGAACTCCTCATCCACCACCGGCTGCCGTCCCGGATGGCCGGCCGCATCCACAAGGCGAGCGGCGGCAATCCGCGGCTCGCGCTCGCCGTCGGCCGGTCCCTCGCCGACGCGCGGACGCCCGTGCATCATGCCGAGGCGCTGTCCCTCTCCGGGCGCGCCCGCGATCTCGCCCGCCAGCTGCTCGGCGCCGCGTCCCCCGCCGTCCGCGGCACGCTCCTGCTGGCCGCGCTGGCGCTGCGCCCGACGGCGTCGCTGATCCGCCGCGCGGGCCGCCGCACCGCCGAGGCCGACCTCACCGCCGCCGAGCGGGCGAATCTGATCTCCCTCACGGGCGACGGGACGGTCGCGTTCACCGCAGGTGTGCTGCCCTCCACGCTGGTGCACGACGCCTGCTGGACGGAGCGCAGCGACGGTCACGCGGCGCTCGCCCGGGTCGTGGACGATCCCGTCGAGGCCGTACGTCACCGGGCGCTGGCCACGGACGTTCCCGACGAGCTGCTGGCCGCGGAGGTCGCCGTGGCCGCCGACACCGCGCGACGCCGCGGCAACAGCGCGCTGGCCGCCGAACTCGCCCTGCTCGCCGCCGAGTCCACGCCCATGCAGCACAGCGCGCAGCGCCTCACCCGGCTCGTCGACGCCGCCGAGGAAGCCGCCCGCGCCGCCCGCGCGGACCTGGCGATGCGCGCCGCGACCGATCTCCTCGCCCGCGACGCCGCACCGGCCGACCGGGTCCGAGCGCGGCTCGCGGTGCTGGACACGGCAGGGCAGGGACTGAGCGACCTCGACGAGATCTACGTACACGCGATGGAGGACTCGGAGGGCGACACGGCGCTGCGGGCAGCCGTCCAGCTCCGGCTGGCGGTGAAGTACGTGCTGGCCGACGGCGATCCCGCACGGTCCCGGGCCGCCGCCGTCGAATCCGCCACGCTCGCCGGCTCGGTGGGCGACCGGAAGACGGCGGCCAGGGCGCTGACCGTACAGGCGCGCATGGACCGGGTCCTCGGCTCGCCGGACGCGGAGCGGATCCTCGCCGAGGCGCGGGCACTCGAAGTGTTCGAGCGCCCGCTCGGCATCCGTAACGCGGCCCAGATACTGACGATCCGCCATGCCCTGTTCGACGACCGGCTCACCGACGCCCGCGACCAGTTGAACGCACTGCTGCCGCTGGTCGAGCGGCGAGGCCCGGTCGAGGACGCCATCGAGCTGTTCCGTACGCTCGCGGAGGTCGAGGCCAGGCAGGGGCAGTGCGCGGCGGCGCTCTCACACGCCGGACGGTCGCTCGCCCTCACGCTGGAGGCCGGCCTCTCGCCAGGGCCCGCCTGGTACGCGCTGGCTCTCGCCGAGACCGCGGGCGGCAGCTTCGCACGCGCCGCGAGCTACGCCCGGCGCAGCACCCAGGCATCCGAGGAGGAGGGCGACCATGTCTTCCTCTCCCGCAGTCTCTACGCACTCGGCCGGGTCCAGCTCGTCGCCGGGGATGTGGCCAACGCCCTGGACACCCTGCGCCGGGTGCAGGCCGGCGAACGCGCCCAGTCGACTGTCGACCCGTCCATGCTGCGCTGGCACGAGGAACTGGCCGAGGCGCTGCTGGCGAACGACGCCCCGGAGGAGGCCGCGGCCCTGCTCGCCGATGTGCGGCCGGTCGCCGAACGCCTCGGCCGCGCCACGGTGCTGCTCGGCTGCGACCGGGCGTACGCGCTGTATCTGGCGGCGAACGGGAAGCTCGAGGAGGCGACGCGGCTGCTGACAGAGACGGCCGAGCGCTTCGCCGCGGCCGGTCTGCCGCTGGATCGCGGCCGGACGCTGATCGCACTCGCCCGGGTCGAGCGCCGCCGCCGCCGACGGTCGGCCGCGCAGAACGCGCTGCAGGCCGCGGCCGCGGTCTTCGATCGGGCGGGGGCTTCCCCGTGGCTGGCTCTGGCGACGGAGACGCCGTCCCGCACGACCGAACCCGCCCCGGACCGCGGCGGCGCCCCGTCCTCCCTCACGGACGCGGAGCTGCGCCTTGCGCTGCTGGTCCGCCAGGGGGCCAGCAACCAGGAGGCTGCGGCGAAGCTGTATCTCAGTGTGAAGACGGTCGAGGCCCGCCTCACCCGCATCTACCAGAAGCTGGATGTCCGTTCGCGCGCCCAGTTGGCGACCGCGCTGAACGCGTGGCCCGGCCACCGGCCGACGGCGCAGACGACGGACAGCCCGACGGCGAGCTGACCGCCCGGCCCCGGAGGATCATTGATCTCGTCGACAGCCGCCGCCCGATCCTGGTCTGGGAGCCCGGCCGCCCAGTGCCGCTCTACGCCTTCCCCGAGCAGGACGTCCGCACGGATCTGCTGCGGAAGGCCGCGGAACCCGCGAGCGGACGTCACGCGGGATCGACGGTCTTCTACGACCTGGAGATCGACGGCGAGGCGACCAGGAACGCGGCGTGGTCCTACCCCGGCGACGAGCTCGCCGGGTACATCTCCTTCGAGTGGTTCGGGCGGGACGTCCTCGACCACTGGTACGAGGAGGAGGCGGAGATCTTCGTGCACCCGCGTGACCCGCACAAGCGAGTCGACGCCATCCCCAGCAGCCGGCACGTCCAGGTCGAGATCAACGGCACGGTCGTCGCCGACACCCGCGCACCGGTGCTCCTCTTCGAGACGCAGCTGCCGACCCGCTACTACATCCCTCGCGAGGACATCCGGTTCGGCCTGCTGACCGCCACCGGTCTGCGCACCCAGTGCCCGTACAAGGGCACGGCGACGGAGTACTGGTCCTGGGCGGGCCCCGGCGACGCCCCGGCGAACGTGGCCTGGAGCTACCCCGATCCGCTCCCCGCCGTACGCGAGATCAAGGGCCTGATCGCCTTCTACAACGAAGCGGTCGACATCATCGTCGACGGCGAGCGGCGGGAGCGCCCGGTCTCCCCCTTCAGCGGGCTGTTCGCGTGAGAGCGGCACGGCCAACTGGTCCCGGGAAACCGGAGAGGCCGTATCGGATGGCTCCGATACGGCCTCGACCTGCGTAAACGCTGGTCGGGACGACAGGATTTGAACCTGCGACCCCTTGACCCCCAGGAGTGAGGGTCGTCCCGTTTGTCTATACATACGATCAGAAATCAGGGGGAACAGCGTGCGGTGCTGTGCGTACCGTTAAGGCGCGCGGGCAACGTGCGGTCCCCAACTGGTCCCCATGGGCAGGTCGTGGCGCGCGCATTCGTGGTCCGCTGCCGAGTCAAGAAGCCGGCTCACCAGTGCTCGTCACGGCGTGGGACCTTTCGGCCTTGCGCCTGAGCTCTCGGATGGCACCAAGCCATTGCCAGGAATCGCTGCTGCACCACTCTTCCTCATCAGCCGGCTCCCAGGCCGCAAGTTCCTCCAGGTGTGCGCTCAACGTAGAGGTATCGATGTCGGGCGTTCCGCTTCTGCCGTCGAGCCGCCGCCTGATGTCGTGCAAGCGGTGAGCCGCACGGTAGTAGGACAGCTGAGAGCCGGTGAGCCTGCGTATGGCGTAGCCACCACACTTGCTGCACCAGTCGAAGTCGGTGCGAGCCATGAGGTCGGCGACGGTGATGAGGTCATCGCTGGCCACAACCGCGCGTTCGTGGGCATGCCGGCACAGCGGCGAGTGGCCCTTGCCCTCGATCCGAGGGTCGGCGTTGGTGGTGTAGAGCTGGACTCCGGCGAGGAGACCCAGCGGAAGGCCGCTGCCGCTTCGCCACCGGTCGCTACCGGGCTGCAGGAAAGGCACGAGGTCGAGGTGATCCTCCGTGAGTAGGCCGTGCCATACCGCAACCGGCAGCCCACCGGATCGGCCAGCGTCCAGGCTCCGCAGATCGTACGCACCGCGCGCCAGGGCAAGCAGGCGCACGTTCATATCCCGATCTTCGGTGCCATACGTATGTTGGAGAGTCCGGCGTCCGCCTTCGGCAAGACCCAGATCTTCACCGAACTGCCGATCTTGGGCACTCTGGCCGGGACCGGGCCGTTGAGCATCGCGTGCCCCGGGCTCTGAACTGCTTCCTGGCTCCTCTGAGCAGATCAGGCTTCCAGGCAGGTCGGACGCTCCTGCGATGAGGACGCCTAGCCACCCCTTGGCCAGCCTCCTTTCGATAGTGGCGAGCGGCAGGACTTCCGCTCCCCCGCTCGCCGAGAAGATCAGGTACAGCTGGTCGGCACCGGGCGAGAGGGTGCGCAGCGCACGGATGTGATCGAGGGTGACAGGGCGTCGGTCGAAGACCGGGGTGTCGTCGAAGACGCCTGGCCGAACGACGCCCGGCTGAGTTACCGGACCACCGTCGCCCTCGGGCCGATGCGCCGCCTCACCAGCTGGGCTACAAGGAAGATCGCTGGTCGGGCCGAGCAGCCGTTCGGCGACGAGCCCGGGAACTTCGAGCATCAGGACACGGTTCCCCCAGTCGGCACGGACGGTCCACGTGACCAGAACGCCGAGCGTCCACGCATCCAGTCCGTCCAGGAAGTCCCAGACATCGTGACGTGCTGTCTCTTCGAAGGCTTCTGGCACGTGTGCCGTCAGTCGGCGCGTCGGAGCCCGGTGCGCCGACGCTACTGCCGCCCGGGCTTGTCCCTCCCACGACTCGATGAGGTGCGCGGCCTTGGCTCGGGCCGCGTCGTAGCTCTTCCGGTTGCTGCGGATGTCTCGCACGATCTCGTACGAGAGGTAGGAGCGTGCCCCTGGCCCTTCCCAGAGGCGTCCGGCCGCGCTCTGCCACCGCCGCCACAGGTCCACAAGCGCCGTGGATACCCGACTGCTGCCGAGCACCGCGAAGGCCGAGTCGGCACGCGGAAGCTCGGGCATAGAAAGGGTTGTTGCGGCAGCAGCTACGAGAAGCTCCTCCAGGTCCACAAACCGCGCCGCCTGGGCTCGCAGCGTCTCCAGATACCGCATCTTGGCTGTCAGCGAAGGCTTCGCCCACTCCACCAGCCAGGGGAAGTGCGTGAGGACGGCCTGTATCTGGTTCAGGCTGCGTCCCGCGCCACGCCAGTGGGTGAAGATCAGGTCCCGCAGACGCTCGGCGTCCTCACGTGCTTCCTCCAGCGAAGTGTCACCTTCCACGTCCTCGTCGTCATCCCCGGCAATATCCCGTTCAGCACGAAGAAGCGCGGCAGCGTCCCGTGCCTCGTCGTCGGTCCAGCATTCGTCCTCATCCGGCTCCGTGTAGGACTGCAGCTGGTACAAGAGGCCCATCCCGCCGAGTGCTCGCAGGAACATGCCCAGCCCGGTAGTCGACCGACCCCAGGCACCCCATGCAGCACATCGCGAGCACAACCGACTCAGCGCCTCTGTTTCCAGCGGCACATCGACAGTTCTCACGTCGGACGTGCGCAGTTGTCCGCACCGCTTGGAAGCATGCAGATTCGCAGCCGTGCCCTTGGCCGAATGCACCGTGATCAACGAGCCCGCATACGGCCCGAGCGGAACGTCAGCCATCGACAGCTTGTCTCCCACAAGTCCCCCCACCTTTCCTCCTCGAAGACTAGAACCCAGCAACGCCGCACTCCTTCCAGAAACCAGAACGTCCGCCAAACCATCGAAGGGTGCCGCTTCATCAATCGCATGCTCTTCGTCTCTACCGACGCCGTTAGAGCGATGGCTGTACCGGGCATTGGTCCCCAGACCTGGTCCCCAGACCGCCATCGCACCATCCCCTGCCGACAAGCCTCATCGCACGCACAGCACGTACTCGCACCGCATGAACGCGACGCTGCTCAACGGCGAAGCACCAAGATGCACCTGCCATAAACAAGAGGACCGCGAGATCCATCGCCGAACGCAGACAATGATGAGGAGAACCGCTGGTTTGGCCAACCGGCGATCCCGTGTTATAAGCGCCAGCTACGACCCCACGGGTCCGCTGCTGGCACCGCCGATCGACACTAGGGCTCAGGTGCTGCCCATCGGCGAACTGGAATGGCCCGACGCCGAGCGCCTAGGAACAGAACCTGTAGCGCGGCGCGGATACCGCAGCAGATCAGCCACAGGCTCGGTGAAGATGCGGCGACATCCGGTAGGTAGCGGGTAGTGCCCTGCAGCTCGTGGCCGAAGAAGCGGGCGCGGGGCACATCCACCCCCGCGGCGAACGCCCGTCGTCCCCGACACCGGCGGAGTTCGCGGCCATCCTTCGACATACCCGGGCGGGGTATAGTCGAAGGATGATGTCACTCACCAAGGAAGTCAACGGAAGCATGTCCGGCCGCACTTGTGCAGCTCTCTGTGGACGCGGCTCAACGGAAGTGGAGCTCCTGCGGAACGTGTTGGGGCTGTGCCTGAAACTACGCATCACGCTTTCCGGCCACTGCCCCGGTCGCAGCAGGTGAGCGTGGCCGCCGACGAGAGGCCGCACTCACCCTGCTGGTGATGTCATTCGGCCACGTCGACCCCCAGCAGATCAAGCGCCTCGGCGAGGCCGGCCGCCGCGTCTGCGGAGCTGCCGCCGACGAGCAGCGTCTGGGTCAATTCCATGAGTACGCGGACTGCTTCAGGGGCGTCGAGATCATTGTCCAGGGCTGCCCGGATGCGCGCCAGGAAAGGGCGGGGGTCCGCGCCGTTGGACTGTTTCAGTGCGTGCTTGATCCTTTCCAGCAGACCGCCGGCGCCCTGCAGAGCATCATCGCGCCACTCACCACCCGTCCGGTAGTGATAGGCCATGAGGGCGATCCTGACCGCTGCCGGGTCAGCGCGTTCGACGAGATCGCGCAAGAAGACCAAGTTGCCGATTGACTTGGACATTTTCTCGCCACCCAGCAGCATGGGCGCAGTGTGCATCCAGTGCCGTACGGACGGTCCTTCATCAAGCCCTGCGCTCTGCGCGTTTTCGCATTCGTGGTGCGGGAAGATGAGGTCGGCACCGCCACCGTGGATATCGATGTTCGGCCCGAGATGGGCGAACGACATCGCAGTGCACTCAATATGCCATCCCGGCCTGCCGTAGCCCACCACGGTGTCCCATGCCGCGGGATCGGATTTGTCGGCGATCGACCGCCAGAGCAGGAAGTCGAGCGGGTTGCGCTTGCCGACACGTTCCGGATCGCCGCCGCGCCGCTTTGCGAACTCGGTCATCACGTGTCGGCTGTAGCCGCTGACCAGGCCGAACTCCGGTACGCGGGCGGTGTCGAAGTAGATGTCGCCTTCCATCTCGTACCCATACCCCCTGTTCATCAACTCCTCGACCATTCCGGCAATCAGGTCGATGTGCTCGCTGCATCGAGGTTCCGCATCAGGAGCCTGGACATTGATGGCGCGCATCATGCGCTGGAATGCGGTGGTCTCGCTCTCGGCGAGATCCAAGTAGTGCATATCGAGCTCACGAGCTTTCACATAGATCGGCTCGTCGACGTCGGTGATGTTGCGGACCATCCGCACAGCGACACCTGTGTCCTGGAGCCGCCGCTGGAGAAGGTCATACGTGAGGAAGGTGAACGCATGGCCGAGGTGCGCCGAGTCGTACGGTGTGATTCCACAGACGTACACGAGAGCCTTGTTGCTGAACTCGAAGTTTGTATACGCCTTCGTGGCCGTGTTGAAGAGCCTCATGAGACGCCTTTCGTGACGAGGCGGACCTGATGACCAGCAGAGCGAGTGCCGCATCCTGTGCCAGCGCGCTCGGCTGCTCGAGCCGGGCACCGGCTGCAGCCCTTGTCTTCTTACCCTACGGGGGTATGGTAGTGCCGCGTCAGGCGGACCGATGAGCGAGGAGAGGACGGATGACCACGTGCGCCCGCGGCTACCTTGTCCACCCGCCCATACGTGCAGTTAGGCGGTGGTGACCACGTGGAAGGCTTCGGCCAGGCCCGGTCGGCCCGCCTCATCAGCCTGTCGGGCCAAGCGCTCACGCACCGTACCCTCCAGGTCTTCCGCATGGGCGGTCTGCGAGACGTGTGCGCGAAGCGCCTGCATCTTCAGCTGAAATTGTCCGGTGACGTCCACGTAGTGGTTCGGCCGCGGAGCGCCCACCATCCATATCTCCTCGACCGTCCAGGGCGCCAGCCCTTCGTTCCGCAGCAGCTGCGGGTGGGCGAAGGCGTTGCGGGCGTCGGGATAGACCGCCCGAAGAGTCGCCTCTCCGGTGGCACGGTGGTCCGGATGGAAGTCCGGCAGCCAAGGCCAGTTGATCTCCGGGCTGTGCATCACCACGCGGCGCGGCCGTATCTGCCGGATGGCCCGGCTGAGATCGCACCGCAGTCCCGTGGTGACCTCCACCGAGCCATCCACGTAGCCGAGGAAGCGCACATCGTCGACGCCAACCACCTTGGCCGCGGCCAACTGCTCCTCGCGGCGCAGGACAGGCACCTCCGCGCGTTCCCTGTCCGGGTCGAACCCACCCGCGTCGCCGTTGGTGACGATGCAGTACACCACGCGCATCCCACCCGCCGTCCAGCGCGCGATGGTTCCGGAGGCCAAGAAGTCCACGTCGTCCGGGTGCGCGGCCACCACCAGCGCACACTCCACCTGTGCGTCCTTGAGTACGGACGTCTTGCGCATGTCTCCTCCTCGACTCAGGTCTTCACCCGCGAATTTGACGACCATTCACCTCAGAAGACGGTGGTTTCTTGCGATATGGCAAAGTATCAGCATATGAGTTGTTCTGTTCCGCCACGTACGGAAAATGGATCCATGAGGCCCACGCGCATCAAGACCCGGGAGGAGACCATGGGCGACCAGGACTTACCGCACCCGGAGACACGGGCGGTGCACATCGCCGCTCCGCCGCTCCAGGGGTGCCGCCCGCTGAGCGTGCCGATCTACCAGAGTTCCACGTTCGCCTTCGACGACCCCGATGCCTTCGCCGAGGCGATGAGCCGCCCCGACGGGGCATTCGTCTACAGCCGACGCGGCAACCCCACGGTGCGTGCTCTGGAAGGCGCCATAGCCGACCTCGAAGGCGGGCGGGCCGCGTTGGCAACGGCCTCCGGGATGGGGGCGATCAGCGCCGTCCTGCTGTCGCTGCTGAGCACCGGCGACCATGTCATCGCCCAACGCTGCCTATACGGCGGCACGTACTCCCTGCTGTCTGAGCTGAGCACGCGCTTCGGCATCGACGTAACGTACGTCTCAGGTACCGACGCCGAGGAGGTGCGGGCCCATGTCCGTCCCACCACGCGGCTGCTGTACCTGGAGACGATCGCCAACCCCACCACCCGGCTCGCCGATCTGCCGGCTCTGCTGGGCGCTGGGCGCGATGCGGGCCTGGTCACCGTGGTGGACAATTCCTTCGCCTCGCCACTGCTCTGCCGCCCGATCGAACACGGGGCGGACGTGGTCGTCCACTCCAGCACCAAGTTCTTGGCCGGCCACTCCGACGTCACCGGCGGCGTCGCCGTCTTCGCCACCGAGGACACGTACCGGGCCTGCTGGAAGAACGCCGTCGAACTGGGCGCCACCGCGGACCCGTTCGCGGCCTGGCTCACCATCCGCGGCCTGCAGACCCTGGGTCTGCGCATGCGGCGCCACTGCGACAACGCGGCCCACCTCGCCCGCAATCTGGCCGTACATCCCGCCGTCAAGGCCGTTCATTGGCCGGGACACCCCGACCATCCCGACCACGGCCTGGCCCGCCGCCTGCTGGACGGCTTCGGCGGCGTGCTCGCCTTCGACCTGGCGGGGGGCCGCGGGGCTGGGCGAACCTTCCTTTCGGCCGTTCGTCTTGCCTGCCTGGCGCCCTCGCTCGGCGGCGTCGAGACGCTGGTCCTGCATCCCGCCAGCACCTCCCACCGGGAGCTCGACACTGCCGCCCTGCAGGCCGCAGACATCGGCGAGGGCACCGTCCGGGTCTCGGTGGGATTGGAACACCCGGATGACCTGTGGCACGACTTCGAGCAGGCGCTATCCCGTATCTGAGCCGCCGGCCTCAACCACGGAAAGGCAGCACATGCGCTACTTCGAGGACTTCCAACGCGGCGACGTCCACGACCTGGGACAGGTAACCCTCACCGCCGAGGAGATCATCGAGTTCGGCAAACAGTACGACCCCCAGCCGTTCCACACTGACGCAGTCACCGCCAAGGACTCCCCGTTCGGCGGGCTGATCGCCAGCGGCTGGCTCACCGCCGCGCTGTTCATGCGCCGCTACGTCGACGGGTTGCTGAACGACAGCGCCTGCGCCGGCTCCCCCGGAGTCGACGAGATCCGCTATCACCAGCCCGTCCGTCCCGGCGACACTCTCACCGCCAGGCTCACTGTGGAGGGGACCCGTCCCTCCTTCGGCCACTCCGACCGGGGCATCGTCCAGCCTCGGTGCGAACTCCTCAACACCGACGGGCAGCCGGTCTTCAGCATGATCCTTCACAGCATCTTTCTGCGCCGACCCGCCGTGTCCTGCTCCTGACCTCCACCAACCGAAAGGACCCCGACGTGGAAGCCGTCTCCTGCACCGCTCAGTGGACTGCCGCGGCCCGTGCCTTGGAAAGCGACCGCGACGACCGCCTCTTCGACGATCCCTATGCCCGCGTCCTGGCAGGCGAGACAGGTTTCCGCCTCCTGGAGCGCTACACCGGCGCCGGCACCGTGCCCTTCCTGGCGATACGCACCAAGTACCTCGACGAGGCGGCCTTGAAGTCCGTTGCCAAGCACTCCGCTCGCCAAGTGGCCTTCGTCGCCGCCGGCATGGACACCCGCGCCTGGCGGCTGGCCTGGCCCGACGGCACTGTTGTGTACGAGCTCGACCGGCCCGCCCTGCTGGAGGCCAAGCGGCAGATACTCGACGGCCGGCCGGTCCCGGCCGGCCGCGAGCGCCGCCCCGTGGGAGTCGACCTCGCCGGGGACTGGACCACCACCTTGACCGGAGCGGGCTTCAACCCCGCCGAGCCCACCGTGTGGGTCATGGAGGGACTGTTGTTCTTCCTTCCCGAACCCGCCGTCCGAGACCTCCTGGCGGGCCTGCGCACGCTGTCCGGCCCCGGCAGCCTCCTCGTCGGAGATATGGCCAGCCGAGCCTCGCTCGCCAATCCCCTGGCTCGCGAGTTCCTCTCCGCCCTTCGCGAGGACGGAGCTCCCTGGCAGTTCGGCAGCGACGAGCCCGAGGAGTTCCTGAGCTCCTGCGGCTGGCACGCGCGCGAGGTGCATCAACCCGGTGAGGAAGGCGCCTCGTTCGGCCGCTGGCCCTACCCCGTGGCACCGCGCGCGATGCGTCACGTTCCGCGTTCCTTCCTCTTCACCGCCGAGCCCCTCTCGGAGTAGCACCCGGCGCACGAGGCGGCAACCGCAGGGCGGTCAGGCAGCCTTAACCGTCTGTTGGAGAGCTGGTTACGGCCCGGACAACCGCTGGCCATAACTTGGGCGAGGAGTGACCATTTCGCAAAGAGGCATACCCTACCCCGGTATTGTAGCGATAGAATGACAATGACAACGTGTGCTAGTTACCACTCCTGAAGCACACCCCCGCCGGGTATGGGCACCAGGCCCGAACCGGCTCGCGTCTCCGAGCGGGGCGATCCCCCGCAACGGCGCTTTACCAGCCACAGGCTGACTGCGGAACGGCCCTTCCCTGGCGCCGTCCCTGGACACCGTCCTCCCTCTACGCCCCCGCGCGCAGTCCGGCGCGTCCGATGCCGTTTGGCGTCGTGCGACGGACCCCCGCAACCCAAAGGAGAACAGGACCGTGACTACCAGCTCATCGCAGGACTTTCAGCAACGCATCATCGGCGACGCCGCGACGGCGGTGCGCGCCCTGACCGTCGCTCTGGGAGAGCGTCTGGGGCTGTACGCAGCACTGGCCGACTCTCCGTCCCTGACCGCCGCCGAACTGGCCGAACAGGCCGGCATCCAGGAGATGTACGCGCGCGAGTGGCTCCACGCCCAGGTCAGCGGCGGCTACGTGGAGACGGACCCGTCAGGTACCCATTTCCGGCTGCCCGAAGAACACGTACCAGTCCTGGCCGGCAGCGACTCCGACGTCTTCACCGCTCCGTTCTTCTCCGCCCTCAAGGCCCTGTACGGCACCGAGGACAGCCTGGTCGACGCCTACCGCAACGGCGGCGGTGTCGGCTGGGACGAACACGACGGCGCGCTCGATGATTCCCTGGGCCGCTTCTTCCTGACCGGATACCGCGCCCACCTGGTGGACCAGTGGATCCCGTCCCTGGAGGAGGTTCCCGCCAGGCTAGCGGCCGGAGGCCGGGTGGCGGACGTCGGCTGCGGACCGGGCCACTCGACGTTCCTGATGGCCGAGGCCTTTCCCCACTCTCGCTTCGTGGGCTTCGACTACTCCTCTGAGGCTATCGCGCAGGCCCGCCGTATCGCGGCCGGTCGCCAACTGCCCGAGGACCGCGTGCACTTCACCACTTCCGCGGGAAACGCCTTCACCGGCGGCCCGTACGACTTGATCACCTCGTTCAACTGCGTCCACGACATCGGCGATCCCGACGCGGTCGCCCGGCACGTCCGTTCGCAACTGGCTGACGACGGGGCCTGGATGATCGTCGAGCCCAACGCCGATCCCGACGTGCACAAGAACACCCACCCAGCAGGTCGCCTGTTCATGGCGCTGTCCGCCGTGATGTGCCTTCCAGCCGCGGCGGCCCAGAAGGGCCCGCGCGCCCTGGGAAATCACTCCGGCGAGGAGACTCTGCGCGGGATCGCCCTTGATGCGGGCTTCACCCGCTGGCGGCGGGCCGATGCCACGCCCGTCAGTGCGGTCTACGAAGCGCGTCCCTGACGCCGTGTCCCTCGCAGCCTTCCGGATCGCCGAGACCTGATTTCGCGTCACGTACGCGGCACCGCCCATGACCGTCAGCCACCCGCCGACGCTCGACCACACCCGCGGGCGCGATCCGTCCTGCCTGCGGACCACACCCCACACAACCGTGTCCAGGAGGACCTGTGACCACTGTTGACCAGGCCGTTCCCGACCGCTTCGTCGAGATCCTCGACAGGCTCGGCCGCAAGTCGGTTGAGGACTACTACAACCCGTACCGGATGTTCCACTGGGCGGACAGCCTGCCCGAGGACGCCTACTGGATGACCCCGGAACTGATTTCCGCCTACGACACCGACGTGGCGGATGAGATCGGCGAAGAAGGGATGAAGCGCCTCTCGCGATGGGAGAGCGTGAACTTCTACAGCCTCAATGTGCACGGCATACGCGAACTGCTCATCGAGGTCGTCAAGCGCATCCACATGCCCGGCTTCCAGGTGCCCTCGGAGTTCTTCCACCACTTCATCGGCGAGGAGAACGAACACATGTGGTTCTTCGCCGAATTCTGTCGCCGCTACGGCGACGGCAAGATCTACTCCACTCCCTCGCTGAAGACGGAGGCGGGCGACGACCCCGAAGTGGAGAACTTCCTGGTCTTCGCCCGCATCCTGCTTTTCGAGGAGATCGTCGACCACTACAACTCGCGGATGGCGGAGGACGCTTGCCTGCACGAGACCATCCGGCAGGTCAACCGCATCCACCACCACGACGAGTCACGGCACATCGCCTTCGGCCGGGAGCTCGTCGCGCTGCTGTACGGGCGGTTCAGCGACCGCCTCGACGAGGACCGGCTGCGCGGACTGGAGAGCTACCTGAAGCGCTACATCGTCTTCAGCCTGCAGTCCCTGTACAACCCGCACGTCTATCGGGACGTCGGCCTGGCCAACCCTCTGAACGTGCGCAGCCGCATCCTGGCCGACCCGCGGCGCCGCGCGGTGGAGCGGAAGGTCATCCGCAAGCCCCTGGCCTTCTTCGTCAAATCCGGGATCTTCGCCGACACCGAGCTCCCCGGTGCAGGCCCCGCCCTGTCCTCGACCACCGGAAGGAATGAGCGATGACCCCCCTCACCGCGTCCCGGATCTCACCCGCCGCGACCGGCGGCGTCGCAGCCCTCGGGCCTGACGCCACCGCGCTGTTACGACTGCTCGACCAGGGCTTCGAGTCCTGGGGAACCCAGGCCGGCGCCCTTCCGATGATCACGCCGCCGCTGCTGCCGGTGGCCCGCCTGGCCGAGCTCGACTACTACCAGAACTTCCCCCACCAGGCAGTCGTCGCCGCACCGCTGAGGCTCGTCGACGCGAAGGACTCCTACGCACCGTCCGACGGGGTCTTCGCCCCCAACGAGTTGGAGCCCGCTCGGCTGGCCCTGCCGTCCGCCGCGTGCTACGGCGTCTATCTGCACCTGGCCGACCAAGAGCTCGCCGCTCCGCAGCGCATCACCGTACTGGGCCGATGTTTCCGCCGCGAGGAGCACTACGAAGATCTGCGCCGTCTGCTGGGCTTCCACATGCGCGAGATCGTGGCGATCGGCACCCAGGAGTACGCCGAGGAGCATCTGCGGCATTTCACCGCCCGCATCGAGGCTTTCGCGGACCGCATGGGCCTGCCGCTGCGCAGGGAGGCGGCCACCGACCCGTTCTACGACCGCGGCGGCCCGCGCGCCCTCCTGCAGCAGATCTCTCCGGTCAAGCACGAGTTCCTGCATGAGGACCTGGCCATCGCCTCGGTCAACACGCACCGCAACTTCTTCGGCGAGCGCTGCGCCATCACGCTCGCCGGCACCGGGCAACCGGTCTTCACCAGTTGCGTCGCCTTCGGCCTCGAACGCTGGCTGGCCGTCCTGACCCGCCACTTCGGCGGATGGGCGCAGGCAACCGACGCCGTGGAGCGGGCCCTTGAGTCCTGCTGAGCTTCCGCCCCAGCCATCGGCTGTCGGCCTGGGCGAAGTCGGCGTCGACATCGTGCTCACCCAGCGCGTCAGGACGATGCTGACGGATCACGGCGAACGCATCCTCACCCGCATGCTCACCCCCGCGGAGCTCGAGGACTGCTGCAAGGAAGGCCGTCTGGACCTTCTGTCCGTCGCCGGCCGGCTCGCAGCCAAAGAAGCCGCGTTCAAGACGCTGGCCGTCCCCGGCTCCGCACTGCCCTGGCTGGGGATGGAAGTACGCCGCGCCGCCGGCGGCCGTCCCACTCTCCATCTCAGCGGCGCCGCCCGGAACCTGGCCGCGCAGGCCGGGGTCAGCGATGTCCGGATCAGCATCAGCCACGACGGCGACTACGCCGTGGCCGTCGCGGCGGCGGCCCGCACGCCCGAACCCACCAGCCTCACCGCACCCTCCGCCCCGAAAGGAAAGGCAGACCATGGACACCCCCCTGAAGCAGCTCAAGGACTGGATCCTCAAGCGGCACCCCGAGCGTGACGAGATCCCCGCGGACCTCGATCTAATAGAGAACCGGCTCATCGACTCCTTGTCGTTCGTCGAATTCGTCTTCCTCCTCGAACAGGTCAGCGGCCGCAGCATCGACATGGACACCATCAACGTCGACGACTTCCGCTGTCTGGGAACCATCGAGGAACGTTTTCTCACCCCCATCGGCTGATCCACCGCCCGGGTCACGACCGGGACGCAAACCTGTGGGCCCGCTGTAAGTCGCCACGCCCGGCGGGCCCACAGCTCCATCGGCCACCCCGGTCGGCCTCGCTGGGCAGTGCAGCCTCGACCTGAACGACGCCCCCGCCGAGAGGAACCACCATGCAGCTGGTCGTCACCGGCTCCGTTGCCACCGACCACGTCATGACCTTTCCAGGCCGGTTCAGCGAACAGCTGCTCCCCGACCAACTCCACAGCGTCTCCCTGTCCTTCCTGGTCGACTCCCTCCAGGTGCGCCACAGCGGTACCGCCGCCAACATCGCCGTGGGTCTGGGGCGCCTTGGCCTGACGCCGCGGCTCGTCGCCGCGGTCGGCGCCGACTTCGAGGACTACGCCATCTGGCTCGAACGCAACGGCGTCGACATCAAAGGCATCCACGTCGAACCCGATTCCTGCACCGCCCGCTTCCTCGTGACGACCGACTTCGACCAGAACCAGATCGCATCCTTCTACCCCGGAGCGATGAGCCGCGCCCGCGACATCGACCTGAACCGCCTGCTCGATGTGTCGGAGCCCGGCGGTCTCGTCGTCATCACCCAGGACGACCCCCAGGCGATGCTGCGCCACACCCGCGCCTGCCGTGCCCGCGGCACCGCGTTCGCTGCTGTTCCCTCCCAGCAGTTGGCCCGGCTGAACAGAGGCAGCATCGAAGACCTTGTCTGCGGGGCGGATTTCCTGTTCACCAACAGCCACGAACGGGCCTTGCTGCTGCGGCGCTCGGGCTGGTCCGAACAGACCGTCCTGGAGCGCGTAGGGGTATGGGTGACGACGCTCGGGACCGCTGGCGTGCGCGTCGACAGCCTCGGCGCGCCGCCCCTTTGCGTGCCCGCCGTATCCGTTGCCCAGGTCGCCGACCCTACGGGCGTCGGCGACGCCTTCCGCGCCGGGTTCCTCGCCGCCATCGCATGGGGTCTTGACTACAGCGCGGCGGCTCAATTGGGCTGCGCCATGGCCGCCGGTGCCCTGGAATCCACTGGCGCCCAGGACTACAGGGCGGACGCCCGCACCCTGCTCGACCGGCTCTCGCTGACCTACGGCCGCTCCGCCGCGACGCGGGTGGCCCCCTTCCTGCCGGGAACGGATACGGCCTACGGGTCCGAACCCGTCTCACCGACGAAGCCAGCCGACACCCCGGAGACTTCCGTGAGTTCCTCTGACACAGCGCCCCCTCCGACCTCTGAATCCCGCCCGCCCTCACACGACCCACAGTGCCCGCAGCGCCTGCTGCTCATCGAGCGGGACTTCCTGATCCCAGTGCTGCGGCGGGCGCCCGGAGCGTGGTTCGCGCGGCCGACCTCCTGCCCCGGATGGACCGTCCGCGACCTGCTCGCTCACTGCGCGGCCGCCCTCACCCGCATCGCCGAGGACCGGCTCCACGACTTCTCCCCGCAGGACAACCAGCAGGACATCCTGGACCGGAAGGACTGCTCGATCGAGGAAATCGTCGACGAGCTGGAAGCAGGCTGCGCCAAGGCCGGGCCCGCCATCGCCGCCGCCGACGGGCAGCTGGACGTCATAGCTCTGGGGGAATGGGTGCACGCCGGCGACGTACGTGCTGCGTTCGGGATCACCCCCGCCTACGCCACCGAGGGCACCGACGACGCCCTGGCCCTGCTCGCCACCTGCAGCCGCGTACGCGAAACCCCCCTGCTGACGGCACGCCTCCCCGACCGTGAACTGCAACTGGGCACCTGGCTGCCGGACCAGCGGAAACGCGCCGGGCTGACGACCGACGCCGATAACCTCGTGCGCCTGTACACAGGGCGCCCCGCCGACGAAGGCCTCTACTCCCTCGTCGGCGCGGCCCCGGCCGATCTGGTCATCTACAAGTGACCCCGCCGCATGACATTGCTCGGCTCCGACCATTCCCCCCGATACCACCCCCCGGTATGGTGGAAACCCAGGTATGGCTACCGTACTGGCCTCGGTTGTCCCCGGATCATGGATCCAGGGGCAGGTCCAGAGGCAGCACTCGTGCGGCGCGGAGTGAAAGTCGAGAAGGTAGATGGCCAGTTATAGCAACCACAAAGAGGACGTCCTCAAGCGGCTGCGACGCATCGAGGGCCAGGTTCGCGGCCTGCAGCGGATGGTCGATGAGGACACCTACTGCATCGACGTCCTCACGCAGGTATCAGCGACCACGCGCGCGCTGCAATCCTTCGCGCTGCAGATGCTCGACGAGCACCTGGCCACCTGCGTGCGCGACGCCGTGGCCGAGGGCGGCGAGGAAGGAAGCGTCAAAATCAAAGAGGCCAACGACGCGATCGCCCGCCTCGTGCGTTCCTGAAGCGCAGGGGGCTGAGATTCAGCCCCCTCTATTGTGCCGAACCGCCTTCAGCGGCACCGCGGGCCGATGCTGCCGTGGCATCTCATACATGCAGGGCATGGGGAATTACTCTTAGGTTTCCACCTGCGACACCCACCATAAAGGGGAAATACGGCCGCGGCAAGAATTCTTGAGAAGACATACCCTACGGGGGTAAGGTATGTCCTGCCGATGTTCCGACGCGGTGCCCATGGAGGCAACAGTGGCGGCAAAAGCAATGCTCAAGACGAGAACATTCGATCCCGCAGATATGGCAGGCATGTCCATTGCCGAGGGACTGGAGCAGGCCGGCTCAAGGCCAGGCGGTCTGATCATGCTGGACGATCAGCTCCTGCCGCACCACGTGGAATACGCGGAGCTGAACGAGATAGCGCTCAACGCGGCCAAGAAATTACAGAAGCGCGGCATCGCTGCGGGAGACCGTGTGTGTTTACTGTCCCCGACATCACTGGCGATGGTGGCGACGTTGTTCGGACTGTGGCGGCTGGGCGCGGTGCCGGTCGTGCTGCCGTCACCACAACGAGGCATGCACACACCGGTGTTGGATGCGATCAGGCGGCGGATCGAGGCGGCGGTTCCTTCCCTGGCGGTCACCACACGGGAGTGGGCCCCGCCGCTCGGGAAGACCGCGCCCTGCCCCGTGGTGACCCTGCAACAGCTGCACCAGACGGTCCCGTCGCGCTCGACGCTCCGAGTGCCGACTGGGGACGCCCCTGGTCTGCTGCAATTCGCATCGGGCACCACGGCGGCATCACGGGCCGTCCTCATCAGCCAGGATCAGCTCGTCGGCAGCATCGCCGCTACCGGGTCGCATATGGGCTTCGGTCCGGCAGACCGGTTCGCTACCTGGCTGCCGCTTCACCACCCGCTGGGAATTGTGCCCTTGGCGGGAATCGTCGCAGGTGGCGCAGAGGTGGTGATGATGACGTACGAAACCTTCGTCGAGCACCCCAGCTCCTGGCTGCGCACGATCAGCGATTACCAGGCGACCGTTACCGCCGCTCCGAATTTCGCTTATTCACTGGCCGCCAGAACTCAGCAGGCACAGCGCGCGGCATTGAATCTGCGTGGACTACGCGTGGCGCTCAACGGGACGGAGGCGATCGATGCGGAGGACCTGATGAATACGGTGGGCGTGCTGCAACGCGCTGGAATGCCTGCGCGGGCGATGTGCCCGTTGTACGGGCTGGCGGAGGCGACGCTGGCGGTCAGCGCCGGCACCGCACGGAAGCCGGTGCGTATCGTCGCCGAGGCCGAGCGGGCGCCGGGCCTCACGGCTCAGGGGTACGAACGGCAGCCCCTGGTCAGCTGCGGAAGCCCGGTGGACGGGGTGGAGGTGGAGATCCGCGACGATTCCGGGACTGCCCTGCCGCCCGGTGCCGTGGGCCAAATCGTGGTGAGGGGCCCCGGGGTGACGGGCGGCTACTGGCGCTCGGACGGCCACCCCGGCTCGGCGCCGGTACGCGACGGCTGGCTGCACACCGGGGACATGGGGTTCATGGACGCCGGGGAGCTGGTCGTCTGTGGCCGCGAGAAGGAAATGCTCCGCATCGGTGGCCGCACACTGCACCCCGCGGAATACGAGAGGGCCGCAGAGTGCATTGAGGGTGTTCGCGCGGGCAAGGTCGTCGCCTTCGCTCTCCCGGACCGGAAGGAGCTGGTCGTGGTCGCAGAAGCGGTCGACACCACCCAGGCGCTGCTGACGGCCGGCAATCGGATGCTCGCTGCCTTCCGGGACTGTGTGCAGCACGTCCCCCGCGAAGTCGTGTTCATCCGGCCGGGCACGTTGCCGAAGTCCTCCGGCGAACGCCAGCGGCAAGTCACTCGGGCCCGGTATCTGAGCGGATCTCTGGACGTCGTGCACACGGCACGCTGACAGCCTCCCCGGCGCTGTCGCACAGCAGGCGCCCGCGCGCAGCCGCACTCGGGCGCCTGCGCACATTCTCAGCCAAACCGCCGACACTTCTGGCCGCCAACGGCTCTCCGCTGGCGAGGTGGGTACCCCAGATTTCCTGAGGTTCACCCCCCCTTTCGGAATACCCCTTGGGGGTATATCGTTTTCGTCGAAAGGTACCCCCTAGGGGTATGAACCCAACGAAGGGGCAGGGAAATGTCAACCGTCAATCCCCGGCGCT
Organism: Streptomyces sp. V1I1; assembly: GCF_030817355.1. NCBI lineage: Bacteria > Bacillati > Actinomycetota > Actinomycetes > Kitasatosporales > Streptomycetaceae > Streptomyces > Streptomyces sp. V1I1. The sequence continues at coordinate 977,800 of NZ_JAUSZH010000001.1, forward strand.
GGTGGGCGCTCCTCGTACTCGCCGCCGCCCAGTTCATGGTGATCATGGACACCTCGATCATCGGCGTGGCGCTCCCGGAGATGCAGCGCGATCTGGGCTTCACCCCGGGCGACCTGCAGTGGGTGTTCAACGCCTACGTGATCGCCTTCGGCGGCCTGCTGCTGCTCGGCGGCAGGCTGTCCGACCTGCTCGGAGCCCGACGTATCTTCGCCAGCGGGTGGGTGGTGATGATCGCGGGTTCCATCGTCGCCGCGGCAGCGAGTACCGCCTGGGTCGAGGTAGTGGGCCGGGCCGTACAGGGCGTCGGCGGAGCGCTCATCGCGCCCGCCTCGATGACCCTGCTGATGATGCTCTTCGGCCACGATCCGAAGGAACTGGGCAGGGCCCTCGCTTTCTACGGCGCCGCGGCTCCCGCAGGCGGCACCGCCGGCGTCTTCCTCGGTGGTGTCTTCACCGAGTGGATGAGCTGGCCGTGGGTCTTCATCATCTACATCCCGATCGGCATCGCCACGCTGCTCGCCACCGGGCTGCTCCCCGCGGTTCAAAGTCGCCGGGGATCGGTCGACGTGCTCGGTGCGGTCTCCGTCACGGCCGGGCTGGCGCTCGCCGTGTTCTCCATCGTCAGGGCTCCCGAGGTCGGCTGGGGCGAGACCGAGACGGTGCTCGAACTTGTCGGCGCTGCAGCTCTGTTGATTCTGTTCTTCCTCATCCAGCGGTCGGTCAGGGCACCGCTCATGCCGCTGGGCGTCTGGCGCACCCCGGGTCTGGGCACCTCGAACCTGGCGATGACTCTGCTGGGCGCCGCGTGGATCCCCATGTGGTACTTCCTGAACCTGTACCTCCAGCAGGTCCTCGGCTACGGGGCCTTCGCCAGCGGCGCCGCGCTGCTGCCCATGACCGTGCTACTGATGATCTTCATGACGGCAATCACTGCCAAGCTGATGGCACGCTTCGGGGCCAAGCCACTGATCGCGGGCGGTCTGCTGATTCTCGCCCTCGGGCTGGTGTGGCTGTCCGCCGTCGAGCCGACCGGCACCTTCGCAGTGGACGTTCTGCCCGCCTCACTGGTCGCCGCGCTCGGCATGTCACTGGCGTACATCCCCACCCTGATGTCGGCGATCTCCGGCGTCCAGCAGGAGCAGGCCGGCCTGGCCTCCGGCATCGTCAACACCACCTACCAGGTGGGCTCGGCGCTCGGCCTGGCTGCGCTCACCGCGCTGGCCACCTCCCAGGGCGCGGGCAAGCTCGGCAACCTGCCCGCGCTGACGGACGGCTTCAGCGCCGCCTTCATCGCCGCCGCCGGAATCGCAGCCACCGGAGCCTTGCTCACAGCGCTCCTGATGCGGGGCCAGAAGGCCGCTGCGGCCCAGGCCGAGGAGCCCGCGCCGCAGTCGCACGGCGAGTCCGTAGGCGCATAGCCGAAGGGCACCACTCCCGAGCACCTCAGCACAAGGGAATCCCCCAACGGCCACTCGACACCGAATGCAGGTGTCGGGTGGCCCCGTCGTATCCGAGCCCGCGCCCTGCGCCAACCCTTTGGCAAGAGGTGTGCAAGGTGCGCAAGGTCATGCCGGCGGGCAGCAACCGGGGCGGTCCAGCTGCGGTTGCCCGGCGATCTTTGGATGGGCGTATTGAGGACCGCCACGGCGGAGAGTTGCCACAGGCCCCTGATGGTTACCGCACGGCGGGTGCTGTGCGGCGGTGTGTGGCGAGCGTGATGATGGGACCGGTAGCCAGGAGTACCGCCAGGGCCGCGGAGCCGTAGGTGAGGGTGGAGAGGGTGGGGACCGCCGCGACCAGCGGCGGGCCGCCGGCATGGCCGAGTTGGCGGCCGAGTTCAGCCGGTCCCATGGTCTGGCCGAGGCGTTCGGCGGGTGCGGTGCGGCCAGGGCCGCGAAGCCAAGGGGGGTAATCAATCCCGTTCCCGCTCCGATCAGGACCGCCCCGGTCAGAACGCCGAGCAGGCCGGGCAGCATCGCGCTGCCCAGGCCGGCGGCGGTGATCAACGGTCCGGCGGCCAGGCCGGTGCGGGAGGTGATGCGTCCGGCGTCCAGGGCTCGCCAGCAACCGGCTGGACGACGGAGGACGGAGACAGCGGCGCCGGCGGCCACGGTGCGGAGCCCGGCGGCTGGGCCGGAGACGGGCAGGAAGCCGACGCCGCCGGAGAGCGCGGCGGTCGCGCAGACGAGGGCAGCACGGGCGGGTTCCGGGGGCGTCCCCGCGGTCGGGGCGAGGAACGTGCGGGAGGTGAGCCGCCTGGCCAGGTCGAGCACCGTCTGGCGGCTGCGGGGCAGGGGCGCACGGCTGGCACGTCCACGGCGGCCGATACCGCAACGCCGCGCCGAGCATGGCCATGACTGCGAATAGCAGTTGCAGCCCCCGGCCCAGGACGCCGCCGAGCAGCGGGCAATGAGGGTGTAGCCGATGGACTTCTCGGAGCCGTAACTGCCGAACGCCCGCCCGTGTTCGGCTGCCGGGTTGAGCCGGGCGGTCGCGTCTTCGGGTGAGCGCCCGGCTGCCTGAAGCGTCACCACCTGCCCCCGGCGCGCTCTCGGTCCGTTCCATCGCGCGCCGCGTCCCGTCGGCGAGGACCGGCAACGTCCGACGCCGCCCAGATCCCCTGGCCCAGCGACAGCGCGCCAGCCTTGCGCAGCTACCTCCAGACCGCCACCTGGTGCCGCGACGGTTCCGCAGGCAGCTTGATCATCAGGAGCAGCCACCGTCCCCGCCGGAGTTGTCCAACCACCTGACGTGCTTGCGCGACTGCGGCCTGGTCGTGGCCATCCTCGTCGGCCGCCGCACCCGCTACGGACTGGCTGGCCCACACCTCGACGCGCTACGCCCAGCGCCGCGCCGGAGGCGAACTGGGCACAGCCTTGGCCGTCGCCGACTCCGAACAGCGGCTGCGTGGGCCCCATCCTCGTCGCGCCAGCAGCCGAGGTCGATGCCCTTGGGTGCCGTACTGGCTGCGAGGGCTGCCGCTGATCGCAACGCTGCACACCGCAGCGAGAGCGACTGGGTCGGACGTAGCTGGCCGCCAGCGGCGGGCAACTGGCCGTTCGCGGCGAAGAAAATCCACCTGGCCTCTGTCAGTCAGAACCGCACCAGACGCGCGATGGCCTGGGATGCTTCCGCGACCATCACCCGTGCCTCGTCACCGCCTTTCTTGATGGCCTCGGCGACGCAGCGACTGACGTGGTCGTCGAGCAGTGCAAGTGCGCAGGAGCGCAGGGCCGCGGCGGTCGCGGTGACCTGGGTGAGTACGTCAATGCGGTAGGCGTCCTGCTCCACCATCCGCTCGAGTCCTCGAACCTGCCCCTGGATGCGGCGGAGACGCCGGAGGATGCCTTCCTTGTCGTTCTCGTAACCCGGCACTGCGGGCTCCTTCTCGCGTAGTGGTGGTGGGCGAACCGCTCTGAAGAGCACCGGGGGCGGTCCGGTCGGTCCGCCCCTGCTGTCCGCGCACCCTGTCAGTCGGCCGCTTGGAAGCTCCTCAGGCGGAGGCTGTTACCGACGACGAAGACCGAGGAGAAGGCCATGGCGGCGCCCGCGATCATCGGATTGAGCAGGCCCGAGGCCGCGAGCGGCAGGGCGGCGACGTTGTAGGCGAAGGCCCAGAAGAGGTTGGACTTGATCGTGCCCAGGGTTCGGCGGGAGAGGCGGATGGCATCCGCCGCCACCCGCAGGTCACCGCGTACGAGGGTCAGGTCGCCCGCCTCTATCGCGGCGTCCGTGCCCGTGCCCATCGCCAGCCCGAGATCCGCCTGGGCGAGCGCGGCGGCGTCGTTGACGCCGTCGCCGACCATCGCCACCGAACGCCCTTCCCCCTGCAGCCGCTTGACGACGGCGACCTTGTCCTGCGGCATCACCTCCGCGATCACTCGCTCGATGCCGACCTCGCGGGCGACGGACTCGGCGACGGCACGGTTGTCGCCTGTGAGGAGGATCGGGGTCAGGCCCAGGGCGCGCAGCCGCCGTACGGCCTCGGCGCTGGTGGGCTTGACCGCGTCGGCGACCTCGAGCACTGCCCGGGCCTCGCCGTCCCACGCCACGGCGATGGCCGTACGGCCCTCTGCCTCGGCCTCGGCCTTGGCGCGGGCGAGGTCAGCGGGCAGCTCCAACGCCCACTCCTCCAGCAGCTTCTCGCGGCCGACGAGCACCGCGTGTCCGTCGACGACACCCTGGACGCCGAGACCGGGGACGTTCGTGAAGTCCTCCGGCACTGGGAGGTCGCCGACCGTTTGCGCGGCTCCGCTGGCGACGGCCTGGGCGATGGGGTGCTCGGAGGCGTGCTCCAGCGCGCCGGCCAGCCGCAGCACTTCGGTCTCATCCACACCGTGGGCAGCATGCACGGCGAGCAGGGTCATCTTGCCGGTGGTGACAGTGCCGGTCTTGTCCAGGACGATGGTGTCGGCCTTGCGCGTGGTCTCCAGGACCTCTGGGCCCTTGATGAGGATGCCGAGCTGCGCGCCGCGGCCGGTGCCCACCATGAGGGCCGTGGGAGTGGCCAGGCCCAGTGCGCAGGGGCAGGCGATGATCAGTACGGCGACGGCGGCGGTGAACGCCGCGGTCAGGCCTGCGCCGTTGCCCAGCCAGAAGCCCAGCGTGCCGAGCGCTAGGCCGATCACGACCGGGACGAAGACCGCGGAGATCTGGTCGGCGAGTCGCTGGGCCGCGGCCTTGCCGTTCTGCGCGTCCTCCACCAGCTTGGCCATCCGGGCGAGTTGGGTGTCCGCGCCGACCCGGGTCGCCTCGACGACCAGCCGCCCGCCGGCGTTGAGCGTCGCGCCGGTGACCGCGTCACCGACCGCGACCTCGACCGGCACGGACTCGCCGGTCAGCATCGAGGCGTCCACAGCCGAGGAGCCCTCGACGACCGTCCCGTCGGTGGCGATCTTCTCCCCAGGGCGTACGACGAACCGGTCGCCCACCGCCAATTCCGAGGTTGGGATGAGCACTTCGCGCCCGTCGCGCAGGACGGTGACTTCCTTCGCGCCGAGCTCGAGCAACGCCCGGAGTGCCGCCCCGGCCTTCCGCTTGGAGCGCGCCTCGAAGTAGCGTCCCGCCAGGATGAAGGCCGTCACGCCCGCCGCGGCCTCCAGATAAATGTTTCCCGCGCCGTCGGTACGGGCGATGGTCAGCTCGAAGCCGTGGGTCATGCCGGGCATGCCGGCGGTCCCGAAGAACAGCGCCCACAGCGACCACAGGAACGCGGCCCAGGTACCCACCGAGATCAGGGTGTCCATCGTGGCGGCACCGTGCCGGGCATTGGTGAACGCGGCCCGGTGGAACGGCCACCCCGCGTACGTCACCACGGGTGCCGCCAGGGTGAGCGAGAGCCACTGCCAGTACTCGAACTGCCAGGCCGGGACCATCGCCAGGGCGATCACCGGCACGGCCAGGAGTACAGCGGTGATCAGACGCTGCCGCAGCGGCCGCAGCTCATCCACCTCCTCAGCCCCGGCGCCCGTGCCGTCTCCTTGAGCGGGCATGCTCGTTCCGGCGGGAGCGGGAGGCACCGCGGTGTAGCCAACGGCTTCCACGGTGGCGACGAGGTCGTCCACCGCGACGCCACCGCGGTAGGTGACCTTCGCTTTCTCCGTGGCGTAGTTGACGGTGGCCTCCACGCCCTCCAGGCGATTCAGCTTCTTCTCGATACGGGCAGCGCACGAGGCGCAGGTCATCCCGCCTATGGCGAGTTCGACCTCAGCGGTTTCCGGCACCGTGGTAGTCATCACTGCTCCTGGAGCTGAAGGAATGGACAGCTGGGGCCCGGGGAGAATTCCGGTCGGGCCCCAGCTGAAGTGCTCCTCGCCGCGGGCGAGGAAGCGGGTCAGGACTTGGTCACGCCCGGCCGATGAGTTCGTATCCGGCGTCGTCGACGACCTTGGCGAACAGGGCGTCGTCGGGCTCGTCGGCGGTCGTCACGGTGACGCGCCCCGTGTCCACGTCGACCTCGACGGAGAGCACGCTGTCGAGCGCGCCGATCTCCTTGGTCAGCGTGGTCTTGCAGTGGCCGCACGTCATGCCCTCGACGTTGTAGACCGTGGTGCGGCCATCGGCAACAGACTCGCCTGTTGCGCCGGTGTGGCAGCTGCCGTCGGGGGTGCAGCAGGACGACATGGGTTCCTCCTGAAGGTGTGGTCGGGCTGGACTGGCGGCGAATGTATACCCCCTGGGGGTATGATCAATGTATACCCCCAGTCCGTATGGAAACGCAAGGCAGGTCGACCGCTTGAAAATATACCCCTAGGGGGTATTGTCGGAGGTCGAATCGCCTCTCTGGGCAACTGTCTTGAGTAAGGGAACGCCATGAATACAGCACTGAAGATCACTGGCTTCGCCGCCGCACTCGCGGGGGCCTTCGGCGCCACCTACGCAGTGGGCAGCAGCCTCGCCCCGATCTCGACGGGAACCGAGCCCGCCGCCCACGCGGACCACGGCGGCGGCGCTGCGGCCGGCGCCGGTGGCCCCCAGGTCACCGGCCCTGGTGACCCGCCCGCCGGGGGACTTCAGATCTCGGAGAGCGGCTACGCCCTCGACCTCAGGACTCCCCGGGTGGAAGCGGAGCGGCGCACTGAGCTGCGCTTCGGCATCCTCGACGCGAGCGGCCGAAAGACCACCGCTTACAAGCGCGTGCACGGCAAGGAGCTGCACCTGATCCTCGCCTCGCGCGATCTGTCCGTCTACCGGCACCTGCACCCGACACGGACGGACGACGGCACCTGGAGCACCCCGGTCGACCTCCCGAAGGCAGGCGACTACCGCATCTTCGCCGACTTCACCCCCGCAGCAATGGGCGGCAAGAACCTGACCCTGGGCGCCGACCTGGCCGTCTCCGGCATCTACAAGCCCGTCGAGTTCCCCGACACGTCCCGGACCGCCAGCGTCGACGGCTACACGGTCACCGTCAACGGCGATCTGCGTCCGGGCGAGGCGCGGAAACTCGACCTGAAGATCACCAAGAACGGCCGCCCGGTCACAAACCTCCAGCCTTACCTCGGCGCCTACGGTCACTTGGTGGCGCTACGCTCCGGAGACCTCGCCTATCTGCACGTCCACCCAAACGACGAAGCCGACGACGACACCACGAAGCCCGGCCCCGTCGTCTCCTTCACCGCCACCGCACCGAGTTCGGGCGCGTACCGCCTCTTCCTCGACTTCAAGCACGGCGGGAAAGTGCGTACGGCCGCCTTCACCGTCCCGGCCGATGCGGCGGCCGAAGGCAGCCGGGGGACCGGGCCGTCGGAAGATGACGAGATGGGTGACCACCAGCACTGACCACGGCTGCGAGCTTGCCCCTGCCCACCACGACCACGGACAGCAGCATGCCCGCGGCCATGGCGAGCGCCGCTGGGCGCGGTGGCGGCACCAGGCCGGCCACCTGATCAAGCCGCACTCGCACGAGTCCGCCGACAAGGTCGACCGCGCGCTGGAGTCTTCGGCCAAGGGCATGCGGGTGCTGTGGATATCGCTGGCCGTCCTCGGGGTGACGGCGGCGACGCAGGCGGTCGTCGTTGGTGCTGTCCGGTTCGGTGGCATTGCTGGGCGACACCGTCCACAACGCCGCCGACGCCCTGACCGCGCTGCCGCTCGGCGTCGCCTTCGTGCTCGGCCGCCGCGCTGCCAACCGGCGCTTCACCTACGGCTACGGGCGGGCCGAGGACCTGGCCGGCATCGTCAACGTGCTGACCATCGCAGCCTCTGCTGCCTTCGCCGCCTGGACCGCGATCGACCGGCTACTGAACCCGCAGGAGATCAGCTACCTGCCGGCCGTCGCCGCGGCGGCGGTGATCGGCTTCATCGGTAATGAGTGGGTGGCCCGATATCGCATCCGCGTCGGCCATGAGATCGGCTCGGCGGCCCTGGTGGCCGACGGGCTGCATGCCCGTACCGACGGATTCACCTCCCTCGCCGTCCTGTTTGGGCGCGGGCGGCGCGGCGCTGGGTTGGCAGCTCGCCGACCCCATCGTTGGCCTGGCCATCACCGCCGCGATACTCCTCGTGCTGCGTGACGCCTGCCGGGAGGTCTTCCGCCGGATCATGGACGCGGTCGACCCCGCACTCGTCGATGCCGCGGAACACGCGCTGCTCGACGTTGCGGCTGTACGGGCGGTGAGCGAACTGCGACTGCGGTGGATAGGGCACCGGCAGCGCGCCGAGGTCGCCGTCGTCGTGGACGGGGAGTTGAACGTGCGCGAGGCGCACCAGGTGGCCGTCGACGCCGAGCACGCCCTGCTGCACGCCGTACCGAAACTGACCGCAGCACTGGTCCACGCCGACCCAGCCCCGATGCCAGGCACCCCCGACCCGCATATGGCCCTGGCGCATCACGGATCTCAGTCTGCGGCCGGGGCTCAGTCCAGGTAAGGGGCCTGGCGGCCGCGGGATCTTCTTGACGGTCGCCATGTCGAGGGCGAGAGCAGCGCCGAGGAGGTGCCTACGGTGCCGCGGGGAGCCAGACGCCGGTCACTTTGAACCAGGTGTCGGCGGGCGGGCCGTCGCCCCAGAAGATCGTGACAATCAGCCAACTCACAGTCGGCGACGTCCACATCAGCGACGACAGTCGCCATCACATTCGGCACCCCTGACGACATCCCCTGGTTGTTCCCGACAGGACCGCTCCACCGCCCTGTTCACCCTCGCCACCGAGCTCCCCGCCCGGATACTCGGCGTCCACATCCAAGTCGCCGTCCAATGGCAGAATGCATCAGCCGCCGTCGGGCCCTACCAGCCCGCAGCACCGCCCAAGCCTTCCCGTACCGCCACCGTCGACGGATACACCGTCACCCTGAACGGCGAACTTCGCCCCGGCGCTGCAGAAGCCCGAACGTGAGCAAGAACGGCCGCCCGGTCACGGACCTTCAGCCCTACCTCGGCGCCTGCGGCCACCCCGTCGCCCTCCGGGCCGGCGACCTCGCCTACCTCCCCGTCCACCCCAACGGCGAACCCGGTGACAGCACCACCAAGCCCGGTCCGGAGATCTCGCTCACCGCGACGCACCCAGCTCCGCGACTTACCGCCTCTTCCTCGACTTCAAGCACAACGGCACTGTCCGCACCGCGGCCTTCACCGTCCAGGCCGGAACCTCCACGGGCGCCCAGCAGTCCGCCGAGCCCGCCACCGGACACGAGACAGACAGCCACCAGCACTGAGGCGGTTGGGCCGGGGCGGGCAGCGTACGGCTACCCACCCCGGCGCTGTGATGGCCCGACGGCGTCAGGCTGTGGCGGGCTCGGGCCGGCCGGCGGGTGCCGGAGTTGCCAGGCGGCCGGTGCGGTTGAGCCCGTACACGGCGGCGGCGCAGGCGAGACCCAGCAGGAGCAGGGCGATCCACGGCAGCGCGGGCACTCCACCGTTGCGGGCGGCATCGAGTGCGACCCCGGTGAGGAAATTGCCCAGGGTGATACCGAGTCCGCAGATGGTGTTGTACAGGCCGTAGTGGGTGGCGACGAGACGGTCACCGGAGAGCCGGACGATGGTGTCCATCTCGAACGGATAGGCGATCATCGTGCCCACGGCGAGCAGCAGCGCGGACAGCGCGGGCGGCACCGCCGCGAGCAGCCACAGCCCGATTCCGCCGTCCGGTACCGGCATCGCCGTGGCAAGCAGCAGCGGTACGAACGCGACCCCCATGGTCAGCAGGCCCCAGGCGAGCGCACGCCCTGGCTCCATGCGGGCCTTGCACCACGCGGTCACCCTCGTTTGGCCCAGGATGGTGCTTAGTCCGGACACGGCGAACAGCAGCGCCACCGCGGCCGTGCCGAACTTCCCCTCGCCGCCCAGGCGCCGTACTTCCAGCGGCAGCGCGAGGTAGACCTGGAAGGACATCACGTACGAGCCGATCATGGCGAACGAGAACAGCATGAACGGCCGGTTGGCCACGATGCTGCGCCACTGCGACAGCACACTCTCCCGACGGCCATCCGCCTGGACCTTGGTGTCGTCGGCCCGGCGCGCGGGCAGGGCCCGGATCTGCACGACGCTCAACACCGCGAAGATGCCGGCCGCCGTCAGGCACGTGACGCGGAAGTCGACACCGGTCAGCACCATTCCCACCAGCGGGCCGAGCAGGATCCCGGCCTGGTAAAAGACGTTGAACAGCGCGAACGCCTCCACCCGGCGCTCCCCCGCGTCCGCTGCCAGGTAGGCGCGGGAGGCCGGGTTGAACAACGCGCCGGCCAGGCCCGTCGCGGCGGAGGCGGCGATCAGCGCGGGCACCGAGTCGACGAGACCGAGGGTCGCGAAGCCAAGGGTGCGCAGCACCAGCCCAGCGATGATCATCGGCTTGTAGCCGAGCCGGTCGGCCAGCGTGCCGCCAACCAGGAACATGCCCTGCTGGCTGAAGTTGCGCACCCCGAGGATCAGCCCGACGAGCCACCCGGCCAGCCCGAGGGGCCCGGCCAGGTGCGTGGCCAGATACGGCATCAGCATGTAGAAGCCGAGGTTGATGGTGAACTGGTTCACCATCAACAGCTGGACACTATGCTGGTATTCGCGAACCTGCGCGACGGTGCTCTTCACCGGCCCTCCTCCGCATCGGCCTCGGGACGCATGTCATCGGCCGCCGGATCGTCCGTGCCTGCGGCTCGGGTGAGCGCGAGCGGGTCGACCACACTCGTGCACCGGGTCCAGCGAGTGACTTCCTTCTCGTCCAGGCAGCCGATCACGTCCGGCTCGGCCGCGGGCGGCGAGTCGAGGAGGCCGTGGGCGGCGCAGTAGTCGTCGTCGTACACGGTGCCCAGGTAGCGTTGTGGCCCGTCAGGGAAGATCGCCGCGATCCGGGTGTCCTCGGACAGGGTGCGCGCCAGCCATCCGGCGGCCAGGGCGACCGCGCCGACGCTCCACCCGCCGGTGGCGTAGTGCGAGGCGGCGAGCTGCCGGCAGGCCCACACCGCCTCGCCCGGGGCGACCCAGTGCACCTCGGAGAATTTGTCGTAGGCGACGTTACGGGGATAGATGCTCGAACCGAGTCCGCGCATCAGGCGGGGGCGGGCGGGCTGGCCGAAGATCGTGGAGCCGATGGTGTCCACGCCCACGAGCCGCACATCGGGGTAGAGCTGCTGAAGAACGCGGGAGACGCCTGCGGAGTGGCCACCGGTGCCGACACTGCACACCAGGACGTCGATGTGGCCGAGTTCCGTGGCGAGTTCGAGGGCGAGCGGGGTGTACGCGGCAGTGTTGTCCGGGTTGTTGTACTGATCCGGGCACCACGAATCGGGGTGCTGCCGCATCAGCTGGGTGACGCGGTCACGTCGGGCCTGCTGCCAGCCACCGGTGGGGTGGGGCTCGGAGACGACGTTGACCTGGGCACCGTAGGCGGTCAGCAGGCGGGTCATGGACAGCTCCAGACCCGGGTCGGTGACCAGAGTGACCGGATGGCCGTGGACCATGCCCGCCAGGGCCAGGCCGAGGCCGAGTGTTCCGCTGGTGGACTCGATGATCCGGCCTCCGGGCTTCAGATCTCCGCGGGCCCGGGCGCGTTCGACCATGTGCAGGCCGGGGCGGTCCTTGATGCCGCCGGGATTGAAGCCTTCCAGCTTCGCCCAAAATCCCCGTCCCGCAGGAGCGAAGGGCTCGCCGACGTGCAGGAGGGGAGTGTTGCCCACCAGACCGGTCAGGGCGGCGTGGCCGAGCTTGGTGAGTTGACGTGCGGTGTTCGGAGAGTGCATCGGTCGGCTCTCATCTTTCGGTGAATGGCGCGTCGGGTGCTGATCTCTCGCACTCCGCCCGTCCCCGACCGGTGATCCAGTCTCAGGGGCAGGGCGGATGCCGCAGCATGCTGCGGCTCGAAGGGCACGGCCTACGTCCGCCACCGGCACAGCGCGCACAGCGTGAAGCGGCCGGACGTGGCTCTTCGGGCCTCCCCCGACACGGGCCGGACACCCCCATCGGTTACCGTCACGCGCGTCGCTCTCGCCTCGGGCGCCGCCGCGGCGGACACCGGCGTACGCACCTGCTGCCGTCCGGCCAGCTCCACGTCCGAACCGGTCGGCGAGCAGGAGGAGTCGGCAGGGGCCGCAGCACGCGGCACCTGCTCGATGCCCTGTGGGGCGCCGGAGAACGTACGGGCGGCGCCGTGAGCATGGCCGGACTCGTGCAGCAGGAGCGCACAGTCGAGCACGATCATGAGCAGACCGCTCAGGAGCAGGGCGAGCAGCCGGCCCTGCACAGAGGCAGCCGGGATCGGGCGAATACGGGATGACGGGAGCACAGTTCCTCCGCAGGCGGCCGTCATGCACCACGTGGTGCATCAAAACGGCGGGCGGGGTGGGCAGTGTCAGGACATCGCCGCAGAGATCTGCCTCGCAAATGCGCGGTGGCGCGTTGGGCGAGGCAGGGGGCGGCGAACTGGCCGGCCGCATCGCGCCCGCAGCCGCAGTGGGCTGTCCCAGAGCTGTGTCAGACGGGAAGGCGTCGAGGGCCAGCGAGCAGTCGCCGCATCCTAGACCTGCAGAACTGTGGCTCTTATCGACGTGCTCAGCAATTGCTTGGCCGACGCCACGTCACCGAAAGCGACCGCAGCAGGTGGCCCCGATGGAGAAGTGCCCTCCTCGACGAGGGCACAGGCGCTGGGGGCATCCAAAGCAGGGGTCTGCTGCGGCTGGCCGGGCACGCACTCCTGATCCGGATGGGACGGGCCGTGACCACCACCGTGGTGATCCAACGGAACGTCCTCGACCGCCTGGCCGTCAATGGCAGCCACCGCAGGCACGATCGCGCTTGCGTCGAGATGGCCGGCAACGCCTTCGGCGCTCACGCCATGCGTGTACACAAAGGCGAACAGCATCATGGCCACCCACAGCATGCGCAACGGGCCCGCCGATGAGCGGGCCCGCGACATGCGGGAAGACGACCAGGCCGTAACCATGCCGTGATCCTAGCCGCTCGTCCTGACGATCCCCTGCCGCCCCGGTCGCAAAGATCACGCCAACATATGGCTGCACATAGCGCACGCAATCGAAATAGGGCAGGAGGCTGCCATCCCGGGAACGTCACGGAGTGCCGTGACCGTGGCTGTGACCGGCGAGTGCTGTGCGGTAGCAGCCGGGGTCGGCGCCGAAGGCCGCCGCGCAGTGCGCGGAGCAGAAGTGGTGGGTGCCGGTTTCTGTGTCGCGTCGTTCGGTGGCGGTCGCAGGATCCACACACATGCCGCAGACCGGATCGGTGGTCGTTGCCATGTCCTATGCCTTGGTGCGGTGTTGGTGAGTCCTGCATTGCGCCGAGGTCAGGCGGCGCGGCGACGGGAGGCACCGCCATCCGCAGCATCAAGGGCCGCGGGGGTGACTGGTGGTCGTGCGGGGGGCGTTGTTGCTCGTGGCAGCCGGAGGCGTTTGAGGGCGAGGGCGTTGACGGCGACGATGATGCTGGAGCCCGACATGGACAGTGCGGCGATCTCTGGACGGAGCACCAGGCCGGAGGCGGGCTCGAAGACGCCTGCGGCGATGGGGAGGGCGATGGCGTTGTAGCCGATGGCCCAGCCGAGGTTCTGGCGCATCTTGCGCAGGGTGCCGCGGCCGATGCGCAGGGCTGTGGCCACGTCGAGGGGGTCGGAACGCATCAGGACGAGGTCGGCGGTCTCGATGGCCACGTCGGTACCTGCGCCGATGGCGATGCCGAGGTCGGCCTGGGCGAGGGCCGGGGCGTCGTTGACGCCGTCGCCGACCATGGCGACCTTCCGGCCGCCGCACTGCAGCTCGGCCACCTTGGCCGCCTTGTCACCGGGGAGGACTTCCGCGATGACGGTGTCGATGCCCAGGCGGTCGGCGATGCGCTCGGCGGTGGCCTGGTTGTCGCCGGTGAGCATGACGACTTCGACGCCGAGGCCGTGCAGTTCGGTCACGGCGGCGGCCGATGTTTCCCTGGGCGCGTCGGCGATGCCGATCAGGCCCGCCGCCCGGCCGTCGACGGCGGCGATGACGACCGTACGGCCGGTGGCAGCCAGCGCCTTGCGGCGAGCGGCCAGTGGGCCGAGGTAAACGCCTTCGCGTTCGGCCAGGCGACGGTTGCCGACCGCCACCCGGTGGCCATCGACGACGGCGGTTGCACCATGGCCGGGAACGTTCTCGAAGTGCCGGGCGCTCGCGGCCTCTGTGGAGCGTGTCTGGGCGTGGCGTACGACGGCTTCGGCGAGCGGGTGTTCGGACTCGCGCTCGACCGCTGCTACGAGCCGTAGCAACTGGCCCTCGTCCGTTCCCGGGGCGGTGATGACGTCGGTGACTTCCGGTTCGCCCTTGGTCAGGGTGCCGGTCTTGTCCATGACCACGGTCTGGATGCCGGCAGAGGTCTCCAGGGCGACGGCGTTCTTGAACAGCACACCACGCCTGGCTCCCAGTCCCGTTCCGACCATGATTGCGGTGGGCGTGGCGAGGCCCAGGGCGTCCGGGCAGGTGATGACCACGACGGTGATCGCGAACAGCATTGCGGTGCCGAAGGAGCGGTCGGTGGCCAGCAGCCAGACGGCCAGCGTCGCGGCGCCGCCGATCAGGGCGACGAGGACAAGCCAGAATGCTGCCCGGTCGGCAAGTCGCTGTCCGGGGGCCTTGGAGTTCTGGGCTTCCTGGACGAGTTTGACGATCTGTGCCAGTGCGGTGTCGGCGCCGACCTTGGTGGCGCGTACGCGCAGTGTGCCGTTGGCGTTGATGGTCGCGCCGACGACCTGCGAGCCGGGGGCCTTGTGCACGGGCATGCTCTCGCCGGTGACCATCGACTCGTCGACGTCGCTCTCGCCCTCTTCCACGATCCCGTCGACTGCGATCTTGGCCCCGGGACGGACCAGCAGCAGGTCACCGACGACGACTTCGGCGGTGGGCACCTCGACCGGTTCGCCTTCGCGCAGGACGAGGGCCTTGGGCGGGGCGAGGTCGAGCAGGGTGCGGATGGCGTCGTTGGCGCCGCCGCGGGCGCGCATCTCGAACCAGTGCCCGAGCAGCACGAAGGAGGCCAGGACGGTGGCCGCTTCGTAGAAGACGTCGCCGCCGCCGGTGATTGTGACGATGAGGGAGTAGAGCCAGCCGGCTCCGACGGCGACCGCAACCAGCACCATCATGTCCAAGGTGCGGGCACGCAGCGCGCGTACGGCGCCGGTGAAGAAGATCGAGCACGAGTAGAAGATCACCGGCAGGCTGAGCAGCAGTGCCCACACGTCCTGACGCAGCCCGAAGGGGACCGGCACGTCGAGGCCGAACACGTCCTCGCCGATCGGCGACCAGATCACGATGGGGATCGAGAACAGCAGCGCCACCAGGAAGCGGTTGCGCATGTCGGCCACCATCGCCGCCATCGACATCTCGCCGTGCCCACCGTGGCCCATCACCTCGTGCGGCGTCGGCATCCCCTCCGGTGCGGCCAGGACCTCGGCGTGTTCCGCGTGCGAGGCACCTACCGGCTCGGCCGGCTTGGTCAGGGCCGCCCCTGCGCCGTGGCCCTCGTGGCCCGCCTCCCCGCCCGGCACATCCTCGGCGGGCGGATCGGGCTCGGCCATCGGGTCGCAGATATGGGAGGGCACCACCTGGCCGGCACAGTTGTAACCGCATTCGGTCACCCAGCCGCGCAGCTCGGCCAGCGACGTACGCCGCGGATCGAAAACCACCGTCGCCGACTGGGCGACCGGGTTGACCTCGACATCCAGCACGCCGGGGCGCCGCCCGAGCACGGCCATCACCGTGCTCTGCTGCGACGCCCACGCAAGGCCGCGCACATCCAGCACAGCAATGCTGCGCTCCTTGCTCGGGCCTGCCGGGCCGTGCACGTGGTGACGACGGTCATCTGTGGAGTCAGGCACGGTCATCCCTCCTCACCATTTCGAAGGGCTCCCTTGGCTGTACGGCGGGTGGCCTGCGTCCTTGCCTCTTGCCCGCCAGCCCATGCACGGGTTGTCCGGGCGGTCACAGGCATCCGGTCAGAGCACGGCGACACGCTGCCGCCCACCCTTGGCGGTCAGCTCTTGCCCAGCATCGCCTTCATCTGGGCGATCTCGGCGGTCTGGGAGGTGACGATGTCGTCGGCGAGCTTTTTGGCAGGGCCGTAGGCGCCTTCGGTCTTCTCGGTGTTGGCCATCTCAATCGCGCCCTCGTGATGCTCGATCATCATGGTCAAGAACATCGTGTCGAAGGCCGAGCGGGAAGCGGCCTCGAGGTCGTCCATCCGCCGGTCATCCATCATTCCGGGCCGGCCCGAGTCGTCGTGGTCCATGCCGTCCATGCCATCCATGCCCGTGGGGACCTTCTCGTCCCAGGCTTTGAGCCAGCTGGACATGGTGGTGATCTCAGGGCCTTGCGCCTTTTTGATCTGCGCCGCGAGGGCCTTGACGTCGTTGGAGGAGGAGTGGGTTTCCACCATCTCGGACATGACGATGGCCTGGCGGTGGTGCGGAATCATGCCCTGGGCGAAGGTGACGTCGGCCTGGTTGTGCTCGCCCGCGGGGACGGCGGACGGGGCGGAGGCGGTGGGTCGAGGAGAGGTGTCGGTCCCGCTGGTGTTGCCGTCGTCGCCGCAGGCAGCGAGCCCGAGCGCGGCTGCCAAGGCGGCGGCCGCCAGAGCGGCACGGCGGGGAAGGGAACGGGTCGTGCTCATGGTTGGTGCTCCTGGATGTGAGAGGGATCCGGGCGTGCCTGTGCGCAGCGTCGGGCCCGGCTGGGGCCTGTGCCGCGCGCGGCGTTCCTAGATCCGCAGGAGCTGGAGTTGAGCGAGTGTGGGCGGGGCGCGTGCACCGGCCGGCTCGCACGGCGTCGCCGCAGCGGCAGACGGTGCTGTCGTGGCGATCACGTTCGGTGCAGAGGCGGCCAGGGCGGGGATGAAGACGGCGCCGGGAACCGCTGCTGACGCACACATCTGGTCGGCGTGGCTGCCGTGCCGGTCGGCGCTGCCGTCGTCGTCGGGGCACACGCACGGGTGCTCGGTTGCGGTCGTCTGCATCTGGTGCACTGCGTGCGAGGGGGCCTTGTCCGCAAGGGCTGGGGTTGCGGAGCCCAGTCCGTGCATCGCGACCAATCCGGTCAGCACGGTGAGCACAAGCAGCATCGTGAGCCGCAGCATCGGCTGCGGCGACGGACTTCGCTCGCCACGGCTCACGGTTTCATCGTAGGTGTGGCCAGGGCTGGGCGCGCGGGCTCGTGGCCCGCCGGTGTCACAAGCCGGGGGTGCCCCACAGCGGGAACCAGCGGCTCAGGTCAGGCTCGATGCGTCCGGGCCGACCCGGCCCAAGGCGAGGCAAAGTACGCCGAACTCGCCACCGCCCTGCGCCGCACTCTGCGCCTGTGAGGGGGCGGGGCGGCAGGGCCGCGAGGGGCGGCTAGGATCACGGCATGGTCACGGCATGGTCGTCGCCCAGAAAGCCGCGGGCCCGCATCTCGGCGGGTCCGCTGCGCGTGCTGTGGCTGGCAGTTCTGCTGTTCGGCTTCCTGTTCACACACGATGCGAGCGCCCACAGCGCTTCGAGTCACCCGGCAGCCAGTGCCGCACCCCCCTCAGCGCACGGGCATGGTGCACACGGCGACACGGCCGAAGAGCAACATCACGACGACGGCCAGGAGTCTTCCCACCCGGCCGCGGAGTGTGCGTCCGTACAGCCCCAGCTGACATCGGGACCCGTCGGCCCCTCGCTCACCCCCGTCGACGGGCAGACGCCCTGCCATCGAGTCGTGGCAGGGAAGTCGGGACCGCCCGCGAACCAGTCGGCCCTGCCGCCGTTGCGAAGTTCAACGGGCTCCGTGATCCAGCAGGTCTAGATTCCGGCGTTTCCCGGATTCACCTGTCCCACGCCGTCCGCACCATTCTCCTGCCCAGGCGCGCCGTAGCGCGCCGGGCGACGCCTGGCGTCGCCTGCGGCCGGCCACATCCCGGAGCCGTAAGGAACAGAACCCTTGTCCTCGTCGCAACTCGTCGACCGACCCGTCCTCACCGAAGAGCCGCCCGCCCTCCAAGGCGGCCGGGCCGCCCAGCGCAAAGCCCGCGCCCGCCGCGCCCGCAAAAGCTCCCTGCCCGCGCGCTACCTCGGATACGTCGGCTACTTCGTCGGCGCCGGTCTCATCAGCGGAGCCGTGGTCCACTATCCGCTCGACCCGGCCCGCTACACCCGGATCGCCGTCTACGGCGTCCTGGTCTTCCTGGCCGCCACCGTCCTCAACGAGATCGTCCTCGCCCACCACAGGCCGCGCCTGCCACGCATGCTTGTGGTGATCGGCGCCTCCCTGCTGCTCTCGTTCGGTATCGGCATGCTCAGCGGCGGCCTCCAGCACTTCGACGACTTCCCGGCGCGCGGCGCCGTCCTCGTGCCCCTCGGAATCACCGTGTCCTTCGTTGCGTACGTCATCAAGGACGCCGACACCCCCTGGCAACGCATCTTCAGCCTGGTGGGGCTGACCGTGCTCCTCGCCGCGGTCGTCAGCTTCGTCGGCCTGCGACAGGTAGCAGCCTCCATGGGTGAGCCTGCGGAAGGCGGCGGGCACAGCCACGGAAACGCCGAGGAGCCGGACCCGGACACGCACAACCCGGACGAAGCTCCTCCCACGAAGGACGTGCCGACGCCCAGCAAGTCCCCGACGGCGGACCGCGGCACCTCTCCCGAGCCAGGTCACAACGACGGCCACAGCCATTGACTGAACGGAAGCGGCCCGCAGGGCGTACATCCCTGCACCGCGGTTATCGTGGGACGCGGAAGGAGGCGGTGATGACACACCGGTACGCACAAGCGGTCACCGTCGCCGCACGCCTCCTGCTCGTCGTGGTGCTGGCACTCGGCGTGTTCGTCATGCACACCGTCGGTCACCCCGCAGAGGGCTCCGGCTCCGGCATGTCTGCCGCATCGCACGCCGTCGGCACGCATGCAATGTCAGGCGAACCGGCCGCCGCGCACGCGAGCACGCTCTCCAGCTCGGACAGCGCGAAACTGACAGGCGCCATCTCGTCACCGCACGAGCCCGGCATGGGCATGGACCTCACATCGCTGTGCGTGGCCGTCCTCGGCGCCTGGGCACTGGCCGCGCTGCTGCACGCGGCATTCGCCGGCAGGTGCGACTGGCTGGCCGCTCTCGCGACCGGGGTGCGATCAGTCGTACGGCCCAATCCTCCGCCCAGAGCTCCTGACCTCGCACAACTGTCGATTCTGCGGATCTAGGCCGATCTCTTCCGCGCGGACAGGCCCATGAGGGCTGCCCGCCATGACGCCTACGCATCCACCCGCAGAATCGACACCACGAGGTACACAGAACATGACCGCCTTCACGCGTTCCTTCGACCTGCCCCTGCGCCGCCGCGTCGCGGTGCTGGGAGTCATCGCCGCCGGCTCCCTGCTGCTCGCCGCCTGCGGCAGCGACGACAGCAGCGACTCCTCCGCATCCACACCGGAGACGGCCGCATCGTCCGCCGCGGGCGCCTTCAACGACGGGGACGTGACGTTCGCCCAGGCGATGATCGTCCACCACCAGCAGGCACTGGAGATGTCCCAGCAGGCCGACGGCCGCGCTTCCGACCAGGAGATCAAGACCCTGGCCGGGCAGATAGAGAAGGCCCAGGACCCCGAGATCAAGACCATGCAGTCCTGGCTCAAGTCCTGGGGCAAGCCTCAGTCTCCCGACATGGACCACGGCAACGCGGGCCATGGCGGCGACGACATGGCCGGGATGATGTCCGATCAGGACATGGACGCACTCACGGCCGCCAAGGGCACGGACTTCGACCGCAAGTTCGCCCAGATGATGATCGACCACCACAACGGCGCCATCGACATGGCGAAGGACGAGCAGAAGAACGGCCGCAACACCGCCGCCAAGAAGCTCGCCGACAACGTCATCAAAAACCAGTCCGCCGAGGTCAAGCAGATGCAGAGCACCCTCGACCGTCTCTGATCCGCACCGTACTCACCGCTGTTCCGGGCCTTCCATGCGAGGGCCCGGAACGGCGGCGCACGCCTCCACCCACGGCAGGACAAAGAAGATGAAGAACACACGGAAGTGGCCCCTCGCCACCACCGCGGTCCTCGCGCTCACGCTCGCGCTGACCGCCTGCTCCAGCGACTCCGGCACCAGCACCGCTGCCGCGACGTCAGTCGCGTCGGTGCACGGCCACGTTCACGGGCTCGGCATCGACCCCGCCGACAACCGGCTCTACGTCGCCACCCACGAAGGGAACTACACCCCGGGCAAGGACGGCGCGGCCCAGCGGGTCGGCAACAGCAAGGACGACTTCATGGGCTTCACCGTGGCCAAGGCGAAGACCTTCCTGGCTAGCGGCCACCCCGCCCCCGGCACCGGCGGCCCCGGCAACCGGGGGCTGATCGAGAGCACCGATTCCGGGAAGACCTGGAAGACCCGCTCGCTGGCCGGCGAGGTCGATTTCCACGCCCTCGACTACACCCACGGCACCATCTACGGCTACGACAGCACCAACGCCCTGCTGCGCGTCAGCAAGGACGGAGCCGCCTGGGACGACCGCGCTCGCCTCCAGGCACTGGATATCGCCGTCAGCCCCGACGCCCCGGACACCGTGCTGGCCACCACCGCCGAGGGGATCGCGATGAGCACCGACGGCGGAAGAACCTTCGCCGCAGGCAAGCAGCCGGCGATGGCTTTCCTCTCGTGGCCGAAGCCCGGCGCGCTGTACGGACTCGACGACTCGAGCGGGCTCAACCGGAGCACCGACGGCGGCGCCACCTGGCAGAAGGCGGGCACGGTGCCCGGCGGACAGGCCCAGGCGCTCACGGCGGTTGACGCCGAGCACATCCTGGCCGCCACCCAGAACGGCGTCTACGAGTCCCGGGACGGCGGCAAGACCTTCACCAAGCGGTTCACGGTCGACGTCGGCGACGGCCACTGATCCACGCACACGGAAGGCTTCGCCAGGGCAACGACATTGCCCTGGCGAAGCCGAGCGTTCCGGGCGCCGAAAGGTCGGGGGCGCCGTTGCGTTCCCTCAGCCCCGGGTGGGTGCGGCTGCGTCCGTGGCCTGTGACGCGGTGCGCTGCTCGTGCTGTTTGCGCTGCCCGTAGCGGGTCCGGCCCTGCGGCTTGTACACCGACAGAGCCGTCGCCACGAGGAGCACCAGCACCGCAGCACCGGACTGGAACACGAGCTGGGTCCTCAGGCCGTCGAGTTCACCACTGGACCAGTCCGCTCCCGCCGCTATTCCGGCGATGTAGCTGATCGGCTGCATGTGCACCAGCAGCACGATGGTGGACAGGACCGTGATCACGAGTTTCACCACGACCCAGTAGTACCGGACCAGGCCCCAGGTAGTGCCCAGGGACGAGACAACCCCGGTCAGCAGCGAAGCGAAGCACAGCGGGACGATGACGAACCAGCCGGTCAGGTCCATCGCGACATACGCGGACCGTGCCGTCTGGGCATCCTGACTGGTAAGACCGGCGACGGCGAGAGCCAGGAAGACGGCGACCGCGCCGAGCCAGCCCACCGAGGCCGTGACGTGCGCGGTGAGCGCGAGCTTACGCAGGCGCGGTGTCATCGCCATCAGTGATGGCCCCCCATATCGCCGCCCGCCAGGTGCATGATCACGAACGCCAGGACCAAGGCTATGGCAACGACGGCGAACACGATCACCCACCGCGGCCTGCCCGATGCCGGAGGGGGACCGGGCCTCGCCGCGTCCGTCCCGTCGGCCGAGTGGGTAGCAGGGGGAAAGTCAGCCATGAGTGTGTCCTCCGCTGTCGTGCGCGATTACCGAGTCCGTCACGGCGGCCACCTTTTGCGAGACAGGCTGTCTCTGTCAAGTCATCGTGTCACGGAGTCGTCGTCGCGTATATTCGGGGGATGCCGAAGCTCTGGAACGAGACGATCGAGGCACACCGCCACGCAGTGCGCGAAGCGACCCTGGACGCCACCGCGGCACTGGTGACCGAGCACGGGCTGCTCTCGGTGACGATGTCGCGCATCGCCCAGGAAACCGGCATCGGACGGGCGACGCTGTACAAGTACTTCCCGGACGTCGAATCGATCCTGACCGCCTGGCATGAACGTCAGATCACCGGACACCTCGAACACCTCACCGCGGTAAGGGACCAAGCCGGCGATGAGGGCGAGCGGCTCGAAGCCGTGCTGACTGCATACGCGCTCATGACCCACAGGCGGCACGAGCACCACGGCACCGAGGTCGCGGCACTCCTGCATCAAGGCAAGCACGTCGCACGGGCGCACCAGCAACTCAGAGGACTCATCAGCGACTTGCTGGCCGAGGGAGCCAAGGCCGGCGACCTGCGGAACGATGGCGCACCCGACGAACTCGCCGCCTACTGCCTCCACGCCCTCGGCGCAGCCGGCAGCCTGCCCTCCGAAGCCGCGGTCCGAAGACCTGTCACGGTCACCCTGGCCGGGCTGCGCCCCCCGGCCGAAGCCGTCGGCCCGGCCTCCGCCGCCAAGGAAGCGGATGACCAGGAACAGCACCTGCACCACCACCGACGGCACGGCGCCCACTGACCGTTGGCCGGAGGCGTTGCGGCTGTCTCTGACAGCCAGGGGTCGTCCCGGGCGCTCGACGCGCCTGATCAGCACTGGCCGCCGGATCGTGATCCGGCGGTCAGGTTGCTCGTCTGCGTTAGCAGCAGGTGTTGCCGCATGCCTCGGGCGGGCACTCCGGGTCGTCGCAGCAGCCGCCGCGGACGGGGGCCTCGACGGTAGTGATCTCCTCGGTCATCTGGTCACCTCCTTCCGGTCGCCAGGTGCCCGGCACCGGGTCCGGGCAGTCGGGGGCGGGAATGCGGGCGAGCATCTGTTCCAGCTCGCCACGCAGGGCGGACAGCCGGGCCATCTCGGCGTCGATCTCGCCGATCCGGCGCCGCAGCATGTCCTCAGCGGGCTCGCAGGGGCACTCGCCGGTGTCGCGCACAGCCAGCAGGTCACGGATCTCGCGCAGCCGCAGTCCCAGACGCTGGGCGCCTGGATGAAGCGCAAGCGATCGGTGGCCTCGGGGCCATAGAGCCGGTAACCGGCCGCCGTGCGTTGCGGCGCGGACAGCAGGCCGGCCCGTTCGTAGTAGCGCACGGTGTCGGCCGAGACTCCGACCTGTGAGCCGAGAGCCGAGACGGTGAGGTGCGAGCCGTTCATGCCTTCGACGCTAAACCTGGGAGCACGGTCCAAGGTCAAGCCCTGCCACTGTGCTCGCTGGGCGCGGATGCACTTGGGCGGGCGGGTGTGGCCGGTCAGCGTCGGAAGCTGAGACCGAGCCCGATGAGGGCCAGGAGCATCCAGGCGGTCAGGTAGGTGAAGGCGGCCGTCGGCGAGATAGCGGTCCACAAGATGCCGGCGATGGTGCTGGCGGCGAGGTTGCCGAGCGACTGGACGGTGGCAAGCATGCCGAACGCGGAGCCGCGCAGGTCTGTCGGGGCGAGGGCCGCGACGGCGGAGTGCTGGGCGGTCTCCACGGCGCCGATCCCGATGCCTGCCAGGAGGAACGGGATCGCCAGAAATGCGATGGCGGCGCCGTTGATCGTGAACAGGCCGTAGGCCGCGGCGAATGCGGCGACGCCTCCGGTCAGGACCAGTACGGGGCCGCGGGAGCCGAGCCGGTCGGAGAGGCGTCCGGCGGGGACCGACGCGAGAGTGGCGGCGACGTTGTAGGCGGTGTACAGACCGAGGGCGATCGTCGTCGCGGTTTTCGTTCCGTGCTCGGGGGCGAGCAGGTCGGAGGCGCGCAGGATCAGCAGCGTGGCGGCCACGTTGCCGACCTCGAACGCGGCCACGGCGGCCATGAGCTGGCCGATGTCGCCCTGCAGGACGGGCCGGATGCGGATCTTGAGCGGGACTTTGTCCCGGCTGGTCGGCTTCGGCGTGTGCCGGATCGCGTAGATGATCGCGACGGCGGCCAGCAGGCCGGGGATGACGGACAGGCCGATCGCCCAGGTCACGCCCAGCCAGGCGACCAGGCCAAGGGCCAGGAGCGGTCCGAAGATCGCGCCGAGGTTGTCCATCATCCGCTCGAAGCCGTAGGCCCGTCCGTATGCCTTGGCCGGGACGATGTCCGCGAGCAGCGCGTTGCGGGCCGGGACGCGAAGCCCCCGGGCGGTCCAGGCGGCAGCTCGCAGGACCCCGACCTGCCAGACCGCGGTCGCACCGGCGGTCGCGGCGCCCAGGACAGCGGTGGTCGCGTAGCCGCCGACGGCCACCTTCGGGCGGCGGGCCGGGTCGTCGGCCAGGACTCCGCCGCCGAACCGGGCCGCCCCGGCGAGCGCGTCGGAGACGCCCTCGATCGCGCCGAGGGCGGCAGCCGGGGCGCCGAGGGTGGAGGTCAGCAGCGAGGGCAGCAGCGCCGTGGGGATCTCGTGGCCCACGTCGGCGAGGAAACTGGCCGTGCCGATGCCGCGGACGCCGGGCGTCAGCCATCGCTCCTGCTCGGGAATGGTCTGGTCGGCGAGCGGCGGAGTCTCGGTCATGCCGGGGAGTCTGCCCGTTCGCCGGCCGGGCCGGCGAGTGGGCGATGCCATGAACACCGATCCCAGTTCTCGGCAGAAGCACTGGCAGTCGGCGGGCCGCGGGCCGCCGGTTCAGCGGCGGGTGAGGTCGGCGGCGTACTCGGCGCCGAAGCCCTGGCGTTCGCGCTGCCCGTTGTCGCCGGTGTTCTGATGGAAGCCGAGCAGTCGGCCGCAGACGAAGGACAGCGGCTCGGAGGCGATGTCCATCAGGGCGCGCGACCCGAGGGCGGATGCCGATGGCGAATGGTGCGCTCAGCCGACAGCGTTCTCGATGATGCGGCACACCACGGCACCCTCCCCACGGTCCGCCGCCTGGTCTGCCTGGGCTCGGGCGTGCTGGAGCGTCGTACGGAGGGCCTCGAGGTCCGCGATGCGGCGGTCGATGTCGGCGAGGTGCTGGTCGAGGAGATCGGTGACGAGGCCGCAGGGCTGCTCGCCGCGGCGCTGGAGGTCCAGGATGTCCTTGATCTCCTTGAGGCTGAGGCCGAGGGCCTGGGCCTGGCGGATGAAGCCGAGCACGGGTACCGCTTCGTCGGTGTAGGTGCGGTAGCCAGCCGCGGTGCGCTCGGGTGGGTCGATGAGGCCGTTGGCCTCGTAGAGGCGTACCGCCTTGGGACTCAGGCCGGTCTGGGCGGCGATGCGGCCGACGGTGAGCATGTGCGGCTCCATTCGTGCGAGTGATGCCAGTGTGCACTTGACCTTGCCCTAAGGGCAAGGTTTTACCGTCCGGTCATGAGCACAGATCAAGGCGACGGCTGTCCGGCGGCGATGGCGGTGACTCCGTTGAGCGGCCGGTGCGCCGAAGCGGTCGAGCGGGCCGAGCACGCCTGCTTCGGGATCAGTCCGTTCAACAGCTACTTCTCCAAGGCCCGGATCCACGAGCTGGCGAAGTGGGGGCTCGATCACTTCGAGCGGGTGGACTTCTTCGTCCCGGACGCGCCGAGTGCGTTCACTTTCGAGGCACTTGGATACGCGCCGGAAAAGGCCGCGTGGAAGGCGCGCAGGCAGGGCCAGTACACCCGCAACAAGATCGTCACTGCGCTGGGTTCGCTTGGCGTGGACGATTCGGACAAGCGGGTGCTGGGCTGGGCCGAGCTGGAGGGCAATGCGGCGTTCGGCCGCCTCCATGAGAGCGGACTGCGCCGCTATGGCGAGGACGCGGATTTCCGCGACGCCTGCCGGGAGGCGACCGGATGGGTGCTTGCCGGGAAGCTGCCCACCGGGCGGGCGCCGGATGTGGAGCAGGTCGAGAAAGCTGTGCGCTACTTCCTGGCCGAGCTGCCGCTGTTCATCGACACCCCGGCGATCGTCGGGGCCGGCACGTCCGTGTTCTGCTACCACGAGCCGCCTGCCGTCCTGCGCCGCTTGTACGGCGGCGAGCTGAGCTGGCGTCCCGCCGCCGGGCAGGGCTTCGCCGTTGTGGCACCGGCCGTACGAAACTGAGAGAGAGGAGTGCCGACATGACGACCACCACTCGGGCCGATTCCGAGCAGTCCATAGAACTGACCATCACCGGGATGACCTGCGCCTCGTGCGTGGCGCGGGTCGAGCGGAAGCTGGGCAAGCTGCCCGGAGTGACCGCGACGGTCAACCTCGCGACCGCGACCGCGCACGTCACCCGCGAGGACCCGGCGGTCGAGGTGGCGGAGCTGGTGGCAGCTGTCGAGGCCATTGGATACGGGGCGGGGGTTCCCCGGACCGAAGCCCCGGCCGGAGACGAAGAGGCCAGCGACGCTGAGGGCGTGCACATCGCCGGGCTGCGCCGCCGCCTGATCGTTTCGGCTCTGCTCGGGCTGCCGGTGGTCCTTGTGTCGATGATCTCCGCCTTGCACTTCGCCGGCTGGGAGTGGGTCGCGCTGGCTCTGGCGACTCCCGTCGTGGCGTGGGGCGCATGGCCCTTCCACCGGGCCGCGGCCCTGAATCTGCGGCACGGGTCGGCGAC
The DNA here is from genome assembly GCF_030817355.1 of Streptomyces sp. V1I1. Lineage (NCBI taxonomy): Bacteria > Bacillati > Actinomycetota > Actinomycetes > Kitasatosporales > Streptomycetaceae > Streptomyces > Streptomyces sp. V1I1. The sequence goes on from NZ_JAUSZH010000001.1 coordinate 1,004,160, forward strand.
GATGGACACCCTTGTGTCGCTGGGCGTACTGGCCGCCTACCTGTGGAGCGCCGTAACGCTCGTACTGGGCGGTGATCACCTGTACCTGGAGGTCGCCGTCGTCCTGACGGCCTTCCTGCTGGCGGGCCGGTTCTTCGAGGCGCGCGCGAAGCGGCGGGCGGGGGACGCCATCCGGGCGCTCATGGACCTGGGCGCCAAGGACGTCGCCGTACTGCGGGACGGTAGCGAAGTGCGCATCCCCGTCGAGGAGTTGGCGGTCGGCGACCTCTTCGTCGTACGCCCCGGGGAGAAGATCGCCACCGACGGCGAGATCACCGACGGCGCCTCGGCGATCGACGAGTCGCTGCTGACCGGTGAGAGCGTGCCGGTGGAGGTCGAGCCCGGCTCGCAGGTCACCGGCGCCACCGTCAACAGCCACGGACGGCTGACCGTACGCGCCACGCGAGTCGGGTCGGACACCAAACTGGCGCAGATCGCCGCGCTGGTGGAGCGCGCCCAGACCGGCAAGGCGGAGGTGCAGCGCCTCGCCGACCGGATATCGGCGGTCTTCGTACCGGTCGTCATCGCCCTGGCGATCGGCACATTCGGCGTGTGGACGCTCACCGGAGCCTCGGCAGCTAACGCACTCACGGCCGCCATCGCAGTAGTGATCATCGCCTGCCCGTGCGCGCTCGGGCTGGCCACGCCCACCGCGCTCATGGTCGGCACCGGTCGCGGCGCCCAGCTCGGGCTGCTGATTCGCGGGCCCGAGGTGCTGGAGTCGACCCGCCGGATCGACACCGTCGTTCTGGACAAGACCGGCACGATCACCGAGGGCAAGATGCGCCTCGTCGACGTGATACCGGCCGACGACGAGGACGAGCAGGAGGTGCTGCGGCTGGCGGGCGGGCTGGAGGACGCCAGCGAGCACCCGATCGCCGCAGCCATCGCGAACACCGCACGGGACCGCCTCGGTTCACTCCCCGCTGTGACCGGCTTCGCCAACACCCAGGGCCGGGGCGTGACCGGGCAGGTCGAGGGACGTACGGTCCGTGCGGGCAGGGCCGCGTGGCTGGAGGAACAGGACCAGGTGCTGCCCGACGAGCTCGGCCGCGCACAACAGAAGGCCGAGGCCGAGGGCCGTACGGTGGTCTTCGCCGCCTGGGACGGGCGTGTTCGCGGCGCGCTGGTCGTCGCCGACACCGTCAAGGCGACCAGCGCCGAGGCGGTAGCCGACCTCAAGCGGCTCGGGCTCACCCCCGTCCTGCTGACCGGCGACAACACGGCGGCGGCCCACGCGGTGGCGGCCGAGGTCGGCATCGACCAGGTCATCGCCGAAGTCCACCCCGAGGACAAGGTCGCCGAGGTCGAACGCCTCCAGCGGCAGGGCCAGGTGGTGGCGATGGTCGGCGACGGCGTCAACGACGCGGCCGCCCTCGCCCAGGCCGACTTGGGGCTTGCGATGGGCACCGGCACGGATGCGGCGATCGCCGCATCCGATCTGACCCTGGTACGGGGCGACTTGCGGGCGGCGGCGGATGCGATCCGACTGGCCCGGCGCACCCTTCGCACGATCAAGGCCAATCTGTTCTGGGCCTTCGCCTACAACGTCGCCGCGCTGCCGCTGGCAGCGCTCGGCCTGCTCAACCCGATGATCGCCGGCGGCGCGATGGCTTTCTCCTCGGTGTTCGTGGTCTCGAACAGCTTGAGGCTGCGCCGCTTCCAGCCCTTGACGCGCTGACGGTCCGCGGCCCGGCTCCTCCCTACTTCAACCGAGCGCGGTGCGGGCGCGCACAGTAACGGTGGGCACACCGTCGAGGCCGCCGAGGCCACGTCGACGCGGTTTTGCAGCGCCCACTTCTGTGATCTGCTGGAGGCGTCGGGCCGACTTGTCACTCCCTGTGGGCAGGCGCAGTAGTCGACACTGCCGGGACTCCGGTGGTGACGTGCCTGGTGATATTGGCAGGGCGGCCCCTGGGAGGAGCGCCATGCTGCACGTCCGCGTCGCCGCCCCCGCGCCGACACAGCCCGGAATCCTGCCGCGGCGTGATCTGGCCGTTGCATGGACCCTGATGGCTGTGCTCGCCGCACTGGCATGGGTGCTCACCGTCGCCCAGTCCCGTGACATGGGCGTGGAGCCGGGAACGATGGGTCTGGCGCTGCCGCTCTTCCTGCTGCTGTGGGTGACCATGATGGTCGCGATGATGTTCCCGTCGGTGGCGCCGGTGGCCATCACATGGGCCCGTGCCATCGGCCGGCAGTCGGCCGGTGCGGTCCGCGCCGCGCGTATCGCCCAGTTCGCAGGGGGCTACCTGCTGGCCTGGACAGCATTCGGTCTGCTCGCCTACGGAGTCCTGGCAGCAGCCGCCCGGCTGGTGGACGGCGCCCCCGAGACAGGCCGCTGGCTTGGCGCGGCTGCGTTCCTGCTCGCGGGGCTGTACCAGTTCGGGCCGCTGAAGCGCGTCTGTCTCCTGCACTGCCGCAACCCGCTGTCGGCCCTGATGCGGTACGCGCACTTCCGGCCGTGGGCCCGCGACCTGCGCGTGGGCGCGCACCACGGGCTCTACTGCGTGGGCTGCTGCTGGGGCCTGATGATCGTCCTCGTCCCGCTCGGCGTGATGAATGTGGCAGCCATGGCCGGCCTCGCGGCGGTCATCTTCCTGGAGAAGCTGTGGCGGCGCGGCCCGTTGCTCACCTGGGCGGTTGGTCTGGCCTTTCTTGTCCTGGGCGTTCTGGCCCCGTTCCAGGACTGGTTGCTGCCCGGCCTGCAGATGTCCGAGCCGTCGATGAACTCGATGACGGACCGACCGCACTGAGCGCCTTGCCACACGTCAGTTGGGGCCGCTCCAGTCGAACGGGAAGTGCTTGCTGGATTTGCCGCTGCGGTTCCAGCTGAAGCCGAAGGCGTCGGCCTGGTCGGTCGTGGCGCGACCCCAGGTGGCGATCTGGCCCGGGCCGACCTCGGCACCGGGGGCGTTGTGGACCTGCACGCGCGCGCCCTCGGGAGTGGTGGGACCGGTGAGGGCCTCGGCGCGTGCGGTCACGCGGCCGGGGATTTCGGCGCTCCACGACCCGAGGTCGTCGTCGATCTCGACGGTGATGGGGGCGACGTCCATCCCGCGCATCTCAGGGCTGAAGACCTCGCTGAACTGCTGCGGCCAGCCGCCCGCCTCACCACCGAAGATCGCGCCGAGCGCGGCGCGCTGGCGGTCGTTGGCACGCTCGTCGACGAAGACGGCGGCGTATGCGTCCGTGTGGGTGCCCTCCCATACGTTGCCGGTGAAGGACCCGAGCATCAGGATATTCAGATCGTCGAGCCGGACATCCCCGTACCGTCCCTCGCGTATGTGCCAGGCGAGCACGCCCTCGCAATCGCCCTCGGTCGGGGGCTGGGCGAACGTGCAGGGGCAGGGTATGGCGCATTTGCAGGTATCGAACCAGTCGCCGACCACATGCCAAGGCGGGCTGGTGGTCTGTTCGGTCATCTCGCGAGCCTCCTCATCCCCCCGCCTACGCAAGGCCATGAGAGTTGCGTGGCTGCCCGCGCCGACCCCGCGTTCCGGGGTGGTGGCGGAGCGGCCTCCCCTCCAGCGTGCGCCTCGTCGGCGCGGAAACGGAAGCCCTGCGAAAGTGAGTGGCCGCTTCGCCCGACCGAGCTCGGCCTGCGCGTCACCCGTCGGCCGATGCGCGGGCGGGCTTGCGGGCAGCGAGCCTTTCGACGATGCCGAGCTTGAACCGGCCCAATTGCTCGATCTCCAGTCCTTCCGCCTGGACGTTCCGGAGGGGGCGGCGCAGCAGATGCTCGCCGCCGAGCGGAACGGTGACGAGTTCGATGAGCCGCTGGATCGCGCGGACGGGCCAGGCGGAGCTGGGGACGTGGTCCAGCAGGAGGAGCCGGCCGCCGGGCTTGAGCACGCGGCTCATCTCGGCGATGGGGCGCCGGTCGTCGGGGATCGCGCAGAGCGACAGGGTGCACACCACGGTGTCGAAGGACGTGTCCGGGAACGGCAGGGTTTGGGCGTCGCCTTCGCGCAGGTCCGCGGTCCGGCCGAGCTCGTCGGCGCGGCGACGGGCGAGGGCCAGCATCTTGGGGCTCCACTCGATGCCGGTCAGCCGCACGCCGGGAGGGTAGAGGGGGAGGTTCAGGCCGGTGCCGATGGCGACCTCCAGGACGTCGCCGGTGGCCTGGGAGCACGCCTAGGAACGGCTCTCGCCGAACAGGGTGCGGTCGAAGAACCGCATCTGCCGGTCGTAGGAGCGGGATTGCTTGTCCCAGTAGCGGCGCAGCCGCTCGTTGTCGCTCGGCTCGGGCATGGTGTCATCCTCGCCGTCACCGGTCTCTCCCGCACGTCACAGTTGGCCCGCCGGGTGGCCCGGCCGGGAGGACTTCCCGGCCGGGCCACACGGCGGAGCTGCTGCCGCCCTTTGGGGCGTTGTCGTGTCAGTCGGCCGGACGGGCCGTGTAGTCGCCGGCCTGCTGCACCGCCGCAACGAGTGCGGCAGTGGCGACGTCGGCGCCTTCCTCCAGGCGGACGGTGGTGCGTCCGGCTTTCACGTCGGTACTGGAGGAGCGGACCCCGGGGATGTCTTCCAGCTCGTCGTCGATGAGCAGGCCACAGCTGTTGCAGTGCATGCCCTCGATGTGGAGCACCAACTGCTTGCCGGTGTCGGTGTCCTTCTTGCGCTTGAAGAGCTTCACTTTGTGTCTTCCTGGAAGTCGATGGTGCCGGTCTGCATGCCCATGGCGCAGGAGAAGCGGAGCGTGCCGGGCTTGCGGGTGCCCAGCTCGACCTTCGTGTCGCCGTCACGCTTCACGATTTCTTGCACCCCGAGCTCGGGGATGGTGAAGGCGCGGGCGCAGCCGCCGGAGTCCTTGCCGTGCAGCACCAGCGTGGTGGGCACGCCGGCCTTGGCGGTGAACTGGGTGGGGACGTAGAAGTCCGTCACGGTCAGGGTGATGACCTGCTTGCCGGTGGCGTCGATGCGCACCGGGCCGTCCGAGGCCCCCGTACCGCCTTCCGAAGGGGCGGGAGCGGCGGCCGCCACGGTCGTGGAGCCGGTGTTGAAGGAGGCCCACCCGCCGGCCTGGAGTCCGGAGGCGATGGTCCAGGCCGCGACGGCAAGCACCACGACGCCGGTGGCGATGCCCAGGCGGCCGGACAGTGCCCGGCTGGAGCGGCGGAAGAGGTAGCCGAGGACGGTAAACAGCGGGGCGGTGCCCAGCACGAACCCGGCCATCACCGCCGCCCCGGCGATCGGGGAGCCCGCGGTGATCGCGACCAGCTCCATCGACAGCGTCACCCCGCACGGCACCAGCACCGTGGCGAAGCCGACCAGGGCTGGGGTGGCCATCGAGGTGGTCTTGGTGCTGCGCCGCACGAGGCGTCCGAAGGAGGCTGGGGGCCGGGGGATGATCCGGCCCACCACCTTGACCCCGAAGAGGTCGAGCGCGAAGAGCACCATCAGTGCCCCGGCAATGATCAGCAGCGTCGCCTGCGTCCGGGGACTGGGCTGCAGCGCGGCGCCGAAGATCCCCAGCAGGGCGCCGAGGATCGTGTGGGAGAACAGCTTCCCGGCGAGGAACGCGCCGACCGGGGCCAGGTTCCCGACCGTCGGCTCCGGGGACGCAGTCGATGCCGCGCGCCCGGATGGGCTCGGGGCGGCGGTTCGGGGTCGCTTCTTGGCGGACGTGGAGGACGTGCGGGCGGGAACGCGGGCCTCGGCGGGGTCGCGGCGGGTGACTGCTCCTGCGAGCAGACCGCCCTGGACGGCGGCGCACGAGGCGCCGCCGGCGAGCAGACCGGTGCTGACACCGGTGATGAGCAAGGTGATGGACGACGGCATGCGTCGTGACTCCTGTTCGGATACGACGGCACGCACACAGGGATGTGGTTACGGGCGTGCCGAGGCGGACGTGAGGAAGGTCGGCGTCCCACGAGGCGGCAGCAGTGGGCAGCCTCACGGGCGACGAACCGTCACGTCCTTGACACGCACAACCGGTGGAGATCAGGAGGGGCCAGGGCCGGAGGCGGCGCGTTGGGCCGGGCGGTGACGGCCGCATGGGAGCAGGCCGTCACTGTCGGCACATCGGTCACGGCCGTGCCTGGCTGAACGTCGTGGACGAGGGTGGCTTGCGGTGCCGCGCACTGCTTCTCGAACATCGGGCAGTGCGTACCGTGCTCGACCGAGCCGACCGCCATCGCTACCCCAGCCCCGGCCGCGTCGGCATGCATCACCCGAGAGGAGTGATCGTCGGCTGCGGCCGGAGAGGCCACCTCCATCGAGCCCATGGAGGTCATCGAGGGGGGCATCGCTATTGCGGGCCGCGCGATCCCGGTCAGGCAGAACATGACTGCGCACACGAGCAGCGCCCCGGACCAGGCCCGGAGCGGCATCAGTACGCGGCGCGACATGCGCGCCATGCTATGGCACGCCCGCCCGCCGCTTCCTGCGCAGGCCGCCGGTCTGACTCGTCATCGCAGTTCAGGAGCCTGTGAGCGTGGCGACTCGGTTGGGCTATTCGCCTTCCGGCCAGTCGTAGCTGCCGGGCACGTCGACCTTCTGGCCCGTCGGCCCATAGACGATCGCAATCTCGTCGTGCGCCGTGAACTCGATCGCCGCCGGGTTGCCGGTGTACGGCTTGCCATTGACGTACGCGCGGAAGGTGTTGCCGTCGTCGGCCTTGAGCCCGCCGATCGAATCCTGGGTGAGGGCGACGTCCCACTCGGTCATGAACTGGCCGAGGGAGAAGGTGGCTTTGACCGGGGACTCGATGTGGATCACACCGTTCGCCTCGTGTGTGTGCAGCGGGCTGATCTGCTGCGTCTGCTCGTCGATCCCGATGTTCGCGGGGACGGGGACCGGCTTCCCGTCGACGGTGATGTCGAGGTGCGGCGTGGATGTGCTCCACGTTCCCTTCCTCTCCGAGCATCGGCAGCCCGGCCGCCTTGGCGCGCGCCGCGGGATCGGCGGGGGCGCTCCAGGGCGGGTCGGCCGTACGGCCCGACGCGGTCGTCATCGGCACGGTCTGGATGCCCGCCTCGGGGGTCGCGCGAGAGCCGGAAGGGCCGCCGCCGGAAGTGGAGACCAGCGCGATCGTGATCCCGGCGATGATCACGATCACCGCCACAGTCGCCGCCAGAATGGTCAGCAGGCGACGGCGACTCTGGGCGCGGGCCTCCTGCTCGCGCAGAGCGGCGGCCCGGGCGCGGCGGCCATCCGATCCCTTGCTGGGTGGTTTGCGAGACTTGCGGCGCATCCCTGCCTTCCCGAGCCGACGAACGACAATGGACGCAAAATCGAACATCTCAGAAGAAAAGCCAATATCAAGACTAGGCGGCGAAGGTGGCGAGGATGAACTGTCTGCCGCCGCCTCCTTGACCTTGCCCTTGGGGGAAGGTTCTAGCGTCGTGAGCGTAAGGACGCAGCGCAGCAGCGCAGAGGAGGTCCCGTCATGGCACTGGTGACCGGCGAGGTGTACCGGTGTGCCGAGTGCGGCTGTGAGATCACCGTGACCAGGGGCGCGACTCCTGGCCACGGCGGAGATCAGAACCCCACCTGCTGCTCCGGGCACCCCATGACCAAGGTTCACTGACCGACCGCAACACCCCGAGGACCCGCAATGGACAACCTGCTGTACATACTCCCGGCGCTGGCCTGCCCCGTCGGCATGGGACTGATGATGTGGTTCATGATGCGCGGCAAGCGCCCCGCCCCGGACCAGTCGCACACCGCCCCCACCACCGCGCAGGAGCAGGAGCTCGCTCGCCTGCGCGAGGAGGTCGAGGCCCTGCGCGACGAGCAGAGGTCCCCGAAGGCTGACCTCCACAAGGGCTCACCGGCATGACCGGCGTCTGGCTTCCCCTGGCCGCGACCGCGCTCGCCGCCACCCTCACCTACGTGTGCTGCATCCGCCCGATGCGCCGGCACGAGGGCTGCAGCCCTGTCGCGCCCGAGCGCACGAAGCAGAGTGTCGACGAGGAGATCCGCCGCGCCCGCGAGGAACTGCGTCTCCTGCGCGCGCAGTCCGCCGTCAGGACGGACCCCGTTGCCGCTCCCGAACGGGGACCGGAGACCATCAGACCGTGACCTCCCCTGCCCCACGCCCCGCTCTTGGGGCCCGGCCGCTCCTCCACCGGGCGGCCGGACTGCTGTTCGCTGCCATCGTCCTCGCGCTCGCCGGCCTCATCGGTGCCGCCCCGCCGGCCGCGGCTCACGCCACTCTGCTGTTCACCGGCCCGGCGGCGGACGCGACGGTGGCCGAGTCGCCCAAATCGCTGGTCCTTGTCTTCGACCAGCCGGTCAGCGTCGCGGGATCGTCCGTGCGTCTCAAGAACACGCGGCTGGGTTCCCCTGCTCTCGGCCAGGGCGCCCGGACCGTCACCATCCCCGTGCGTTCCGCCCTCGCCGAGGGCGTCCATACCGTCGACTGGCAGGTCACCGCGCGCGACGGCGACATCATGATGGGCAGCTACCGCTTCGCCGTCGGCCCGCGAACCGTCGCCCTCGGCTCCGGCCAGAGCACGGCCGCGAAGGACGCCACGCCCACCACGGTGCTGCGCTGGCTGTTGTTCGCCGCCCTCGCGCTCCTGCTCGGCGAACTGGCGGCGGGCCGTTTCGCCTCCCGCGTCCCCAACGCCCCAGGCCGCCGTCCGCGCCGTTGGTCCCTGCCCGTGGCCCTGGTCGGCTGCGCGGCCGCTCTCGCCCTGGCCGCCTTGGTAGCCGGAGACGCCTCGCCGGGTGCCCTCCTCGACACACGGCCGGGTGCGCTCTCCGTGATCGAGGTCGCGGGCTTCGTGCTCGCGGCCGTGGCCGTGCTCGTACGCCGACGCGCCTGGGCCCTCGTTCCGCTGGCGGCCGTGCTGGTCGCCGAGGCGCTGCGCGCCCACCCGCAGGCCGAACAGCCCGTCGCCGGACCCGTGTTGACCTTCGTCCACCTCGCGGCTGCCGCGCTGTGGGCCGGGACGCTGGTACAGGTGCTGCGTACGATGGCGGCCTGGCGCGGTGAACGCTCCGCCGCCCGCGCGCTGCTTCTCGCCTACGCCCGCCTGGCTGCCTGGCTGTTCGCCGCGGTGGTCGCCACGGGACTGATCGCCACCGTGCTCCTCGTCCCGCTCGAGGACCTCACCGCCACCACGTACGGCCAGGTCCTGCTCGGCAAACTCGCCCTGGTCGCCACTGCCGCTGCCCTCGCGATCACCGCCCGCCGATGGCTCCGCCGCGACACGTCCGCACAACGCCCGGCCCGCGCCGAAGCCTCCGCGCTCGCCGTGATCCTCGCCCTGTCCGCGACCCTCACAGTCCTGCCGGCACCCGCCGACACCGACCGCCCCCTCCCCTTCGCGCCCCCGGCCAACGGCCCTGTCGTGCCCGCCGGTACCCGCGCCGGAGAGATCGGCGTCAGCGCACGCGCCAGCGCAGGTCAGCTCGTCCTCGACCTGACCGCCCCCCAAGTCGGCGACGGCACAAAGAAATACGCCCTAACCGCCACCCTCGCAGACCCGGGCGGAACCAACCGGCGGCTCAAGCTGCGCAGCTGCGGCACCGGCTGCTTCTACTCCCCCATCACCTGGCACAAGGGCACCAGCCGCCTCACCCTCAACGTGTCCGCCGAAGGATGGACCGGCGGCCGCACCGGGCTAACACTCACCTGGCCGCCCCGCCCCGATGCTGCCCTGCTCCGCGAAGCCGTCGCCGCCATGCAGGCCACCCCCCACTTCACCCTGCACGAACTGGTCACCAGCAACACCACCCTCAGCCTTGGCAACCTCAAGCAACTCCCCCTGACCGGAAAGAAGTTCCTCGCCTCCGAGCCGTACGGCAGCGGCACGGCCCCCGTCACCACCCGCCTGGCCAACGACAACGGCCACCGCCGCATCGCCCTCGCCTACCCGGCCGAGCACACCCAGCTCGAACTGACCCTCGACGAGGACGGCCGGATCCTCCACGAAACCCTGACCGCTCCCAACCACCTCGCGACCCGCACCTTCGTCTACCCGGAGGCCGACAAGGAGTCCCACAGGCACTGACTGCCCCAGCCCGACCGGCGTGGACGCAGGGTCCGCATCCTGTGCGGCCGCAGCGTGTCAGTGCGCGTGGGGGCCGCCGGTCAACTGCGGCTTGCCGCGCGGTACGAGCCCCAGGGCCACCGCTGCGCTCGCCCCCGCGGCGAGAGCGCAGACCGTGAAGGCATCCGTGAAAGCGCCGACGGAGCCGCACTCGATGCCCGCCGCCGCGACAGTGGAGACGACCGCTACACCGATGGAACCGCCCACCTCGTGGAAGGTGTTGACGACTCCGGACGCGAGACCCGCCTCACGGTTCTCCACCATGGCCAGCGCGGTGGTGGTGGCGGTGACGAAGACCGCACCAAGACCGAAGGACGCGACCACGAAGCCGGGCAGCAGACCGGCGTACACGCTGCCGTCGGCGGAGAGCTGGGTCAGCGGCACGGTTCCGGCGGTCGCGATCACCATGCCCGCCACAGCGGTCGTACGGCTGCCGATCCGTCCGACGAGCCGGGACCCGAGATGGGCTCCGATACCGGTCGCCACGGCAACGGGCAGGAACAGCAGGCCGGTCTTGAGTGGGCTGAAGTCCCGTACGTGCTGCAGATAGACCGAACCGAGGAAGAAGAACGCGATCAGCAGCCCAGTGGCGATCAGCATCAGGAACGCGCCCGCCAGCACCGGTCGCCGGGTGAACATCCGCAGGTCCATCAGCGGGGCCCGGCCGGTCCGTTCGACCGCGGAGAACGCCGCGTACAGCACTACCGCGGCGGCGAGCGGCAACAGTGTGGCGGTGGCTCCCCATCCGGCGTCGCCCGCCGTGACCAGGCCGTAGATAAGCGAGGCGGTGCCCGCGGTGACCAGCAGCGCCCCGGGCACGTCGAGCCGGGCGGGCTGCGGCGCGCGAGCCGGAATCACCGCGGGCACGGCGGCCAGGACGGCTAGGCCGACCGGCACATTGACGTAGAAGACCCACTGCCAGCCAGGGCCGGCGGTCAGCGCGCCACCCATCAGCACACCGGCGGCAGCGCCAGTTCCGCCGATCGCAGCCCACACGCCCAACGCCTTGTTGCGCTCCTCCCCGTGGAAGGTGGTGGTGACGATCGAGAGCGCCGAGGGGGAGAGCAGTGCCGCGCCTATGCCTTGGGCTATGCGTCCGCCGAGCAGCATGGGGGCGCCCGCGGCGAGCCCGGTGACCAGCGAGGCGGCGGTGAAGACCACGAGCCCGGCCAGGAGCGTGCGCCGGGCGCCGAAGGCGTCGGCGAGGCGACCGCCGAGGAGCATGAGACCGCCGAAGCACAGGGTGTACGCGGTGACCGTCCAGGTCAGCGTCTCCCGGCCGAGACCGAGGTCGGCGGCCATGTCCGGCAGCGCGACGTTCACCACGGTGACGTCGAGGATCAGCATGAACTGCGCGATGCAGATGATCACGAGGGACGCCCAGCGGCGCGGGTCGGCCGGCGGCAGAGGGTGCTCCGGCGCGTGCTGCGCACCGGGGGCGGGGTGGGTCATGACGGCTCCTTAGGACGGAGGGCTGAGCCAGACGCCCAAGCATTCTGAACTGTACGGTTCAGTTCACCTGAACTCAACTGTTCAGTTCAGTTGGGTGCTAAGATCCGCCTATGAGCGCGGAGAACGTCAAGCAGCCCCCCAGCGGACCCCGCGCCGAAGTGAAACGGCAGGCCATCGTCCGGGCGGCGCGCAGGCTGTTCCTGCGTGAGGGCTTCGGCGTCGGCATGGACGCGATCGCCACCGAGGCGGGCGTGTCCAAGGTGACCGTCTACAACCACTTCGGCAGCAAGGAAGCGCTGTTCACCGCGGTGATCACGAGCGCGCTCGACGAACCCCTCTCCAGCGCCTCATCGGCCGCCCTCGACGGGCTGCCCGAGGTGGAGGACCTGCGCAGCGCGCTGATCGACGCCGCACGCGCCTGGGTGGCCGCGGTCCGGACCAACCACGAGGTCACCGCCCTGCGCAACCTCGTCGCCGCCGAGGTTCACCGCTTCCCCGAGCTCGGTCGGGCCTGGCAGGGCCACGGCCCCGAAGGCCACCACCCCGCCGTGGCTGGTGCACTGCGTACGCTCGCGGACCAGGGCCGGCTGGTCATCCCCGACCTGGAGGCCGCCATCATCCAGTTGTACGCACTGCTGGTCTTCCCACACATGGTCTTCAGCGGCTACGGCACCCACATCGACGACGACCTCACCGGCCGCCTCATCACCAGCGGCGTCGACATGTTCCTCAGCCACTACGCACCACCGCACGCGTAGGAATCACGCACACCTGAGTCGGAGTCCGCGCGGAGCGCGGCTTTCAGCGACGGCACTGCGCCAGCCAGCCGGCGGGGGCGGTACCAGCCGCCTGCCGGATGGTTGAAACTGGCAGCTTCACCGACCCTGGGGGACATGAGGTGTGACGCGCCGCCCGAAGCAGCGTCCTCAGTCGGGGCGGGCCACCCGCCTGGCACGTCGTCGACGGGGCGGCTGATCGGCCTCGACCTGGCCCGCGGCCTGGCGATCTTGGGCATGCTTGCCGCCCACGTCGGTCCCGAGCCGTCGGTGGGCGGCCCGCTCGGCTGGGTAATGGAGGCGGCCCGAGGGCGACCGGCCGCCCTGTTCGCGCTGCTGGCCGGGTTCACCCTGGTCATTCTCACTGGCCGACCGGAGCCGCGGACCGGGCGCGCGGGGCGACAGGCCGTGGGGAGAGTACTGATCCGCTCCGCCATCCTGATCGCGCTGGGATACGCCCTCATCGCTCTGGACACCGATATCGACGTGATCCTCGCCGCCTACGGGCTACTGTTCGTCCTCGCGCTTCCGCTGTACCGGCTGCGGGCCGCCACCCTGGCCGTCATCGCCGCGGCGGCCGCGCTCGTGCTGCCCCAGGTCCTGTATCTGATCCGGATCGCGGTGGAGAACAGGAGCCGGGCCGATGCCGTCATCGCCTTCGATCCGCTGGCCCGGAGTACCGACTCGGGCGGGTTCGTCGAGCTGTTCATCACCGGCGCGTACCCAGTGGTGACCTGGCTGCCCTTCATCATCGCCGGAATGGCGGTGGCCAAGCTCGACCTCGGCCGCCCCGGAGCCCTCTCCAGGGTGGCGATGTGCGGCGGCGCGCTGGCCGTGCTCGGCTACGGAGGGTCGTGGCTGGCCCTGCACCTGGTCCCCGGCGCGCAGGCCGCCGTGAACGCGGCCACGGACACCACGGCGGCCGCATCGGCCTGGTGGTCCGACGCCGTGGGCGAGGACCCGACCGCAGGCGTTCCCGCCTGGCTGCTGGTCGCCGCGCCGCACAGCCAGACGACCTGGTCCATCCTGGGCAACACCGGCGTCGCCCTGCTGATCCTGGCCACCTGTCTCATCGCCACCGACCGGTCTGCACGCGTGCGGTGGGCGGCCTCACCCGTCACCGCGGTCGGCTCGATCGCCCTGACCGCGTACGTCGGCCACATCATTGCCATCAGGGTTCTGGGCGTCGAGGACCTGCCGGACTCCGCCGCCCTGCCGGTGTTCATCTGCTTCGCCGTCGCGGCCATGCTGCTGGCCCTCGCCTGGACATGGGTCTTCCGGCGCGGGCCACTGGAGTACCTGCTACACGCCGCCACCATGCCCGCCCGCCTGATCAAATGATCGGGCGGCTGACAACGCCGAGGCTGGGGTGTCAGTGCACCGGCACCGATGCGCCGAAGGCCACGCAATCAGCGCCAAGGACCCGGCTGCCGCGGTGTGGCCACTCCTCTCCTCCTGCGGATCGAGCCGCTGAGCAGTGACCGCGTCTGTGGGCCGGGGGCTGTCAACGACGAGCGCAACGCCCTCGTTGCAGGAGGACGAACAGGCTGAGCGGTGTGGCGAGCAGGGTGAGTGCGAACCCAGCGCACCCGGGGGGAACTCGAGCACCGGCACTTCGCACGCCAAGCGCGGGTGCCCCGCCGGTGCGCGGGGCGGTCAAACCCCGCAGGGAAGGGATCACTGCCTCGCCGGCTACGTGGACCTCTTCGCCGCGTAACGGCTCCGCTCGCACCAGCGCGCCACCGCCATGGCTACTGCTCAGGGGCGGAGTTCTCGCCGCCGTCCAGCCGCCACGGCGAGGTGGGCTGGGTCGGCTTCGCGGTACCGGTGACGGTGAAGCTGTAGACCGGGCCGTGGCCGCCCTTGGAGAGGGGGCCGAGGTAGGTGTGCCCGGTCAGGTGGCACCAGGCGGCCAGGTCCAGGAGTGCGGCAGGATCGTCCGCGATCAGGTGGACCTCCATTCCGGGCGGGGCATCGGCGATCCGGGCGCGCAGGTGCAGGAGCAGGACCACGCAGAGCATGCCGGTGCCGTCGATGACCAGGGGCCGGTCCGGTGGCGCGGGCAGGGTCGCGGTCATGCGGCCCTGCGCGCGGCGGTCACCAGCAGGTCGGCCGCGCGGTCGATCTCGTCGGGGGTGGTCCAGCGGCCCAGCGACAGCCTCAGGGCCGCGAGGCTGCGGTCGTCGTCCAGACCCATTGCGCGAAGTACGGGCGAGGGCGTGTGGTCGCCGCTGTGGCAGGCCGAGCCGGTGGAGGTGGCGATCTCGGGGACGGCCGCGAGGAGTTCATGGCCCTGGACGCCGTCGATGCTGATGTTGAGGGTGTTGGGCAGGCGGCCATCGGCGGGGCCGTTGAGGTGGATCCGGCCGGGGAGCCGGGCGGCGAAGCCGGCGTGGAGGCGGTCGCGGAGCGCGGCGATGCGCCGGTCGCCGCCGTCGGCCAGCTCCTCGACGGCGAGTTGGGCGGCGGCGCCCAAGGCGACGCCGAGCGCGACGTTCTCGGTGCCGGCGCGCAGGCCGCGTTCCTGCCCGCCGCCGTAGACCAGCGGTTCGAGGGCGACTCCTGCGCGGATGTACAGGACGGCGATGCCCTTCGGTGCGTACATCTTGTGGCCGACGATCGTCAGCAGGTCGACGCCCAAGTCCCTTACGTTCAGGGGGATTTTCCCCGCCGCCTGGGCTGCGTCACAGTGGAAGAGTGCCCCGTGGGCGCGGGTGATGCGGGCCAGTTCGGCAATCGGCTGAAGCGCGCCGGTCTCGTTGTTGGCGGCCATGACCGAGACGAGGACGGTGCGCTCGGTGAGTGCGGCGGCCAGTGCCGCCGGGTCGACCAGGCCGTCGCCGTCGACGGGCAGGTAAGTCACCTCGGTGCCGTGCAGGCGCTCCAGCGCGCGACAGGTTTCCAGGACGGCCGGGTGCTCGGTGACCTGAGTGATCACATGCGGACGGTCGCTCTTGGCGGCGAGTACGGCACCCCGGATGGCGAGGTTGTCGGCCTCGGATCCGGAGCCGGTGAACACGATCTCCTCGTCCGCCCCGATGAGCGTGGCGACCTGGGTACGGGCGCGGGCCAGAGCCGCCTTGGGCTGGGCCGCGTAGGCATGGGCGCTGGAGGGATTGCCGAACCAGTCCGCCAGATACGGCCGCATCGCCTCGGCCACCCGGGGGTCGATGGGGGTGGTGGCGTTGTAGTCCAGATAGACCGGTCCATCCTGCAGCCCGGTGTGCGCGGGGATCATGCGGTCCCGCTGTCCACGGGCAGCTCGGCCAGCCGCCACTCCAGCATCCCGTCGCTCAGCCGGACCGCCTTACGGCCCCGCTCGTGCAGCAGCCGTACAGCGTCGTACGCGAGGACGCAGTAGGCGCCCCGGCAGTAGGCGACCACCTCGGCATCGTCCGGCAACTCGGCGATCCGCTCGGCGAGTTCCTCGACCGGAATGGAGAGCGCGCCGGGGATGTGCCCTGCGGCGTACTCCTCGGCCGGGCGAACATCGAGGACGACGACTTCACCCGCCTGCGCCCGGGCCAGCAGCTCCTCCCGGCCGACCTCCTCCGCCTCACCCGCGTCGCCGAGGTAGGCGGTGCGCGCGGCCTCGACGCCCGCCTGGTGGGTCTGGGCGACCTGGCGCAGCAGCGCGTACAGGGCGGTGACGTCGTCTCCTGCCAGCCGGTAGTGGATGCGTACGCCGTCGCGGCGGGTGGCCACGAGTCCTGTCTGTTTGAGGGTCTGCAGATGGGCGGATGCGGTGGTCAGGTTCAGCCCCGCGGCCTTCGCAAGTGCGTCGACGGTGCGCTCGCCCTGTGCGAGCAGATCGAGCAGTTCCAGACGCTTTCCGCTGGCCAGAGCCTTACCGGTGTGAGCGAAGGCGTCGTACAGCGCCGACTTGCGGGTGGCATCTCCCATGGCATCCTCCATAGATCCATGGAATATTATATCTGTAGGCAGGTGCTGTGACCACTCAGCCCCTACCGAATGACACCTGGAGGACCTGATGGGCTTCGCCGACGATCACCTGATACCACTGGTCGATGAGGGGCTGGGCAACAGCGCCTACCTCGTCGACCTCGGCGACGGCCGAGCCCTGGCCGTGGACGCGAGCCGGGACCTGCGCGCCCTGCGCACCGCCGCCGAGCGGCGCGGTCTGACGGTCGCCTTCGCCGCCGACACCCACCTGCACGCCGACTTCCTCACCGGCGCACTCCAGCTCGCAGCCGACGACGGCGCCACCGTGCTGGCCTCCGCCGCCGGACGCCGCGCCTTCCCGCACACCGCGCTCGCCGACGGCGACGAGACCGACCTGGGCGGGCTGACATTGCGAGCGCTGGCCACCCCCGGCCACACCGACGAGCACCTGTCCTTCCTCCTCCTGGACGGCTCACGCGACTTGGGCGTGTTCACCGGCGGCTCATTGATCGTCGGCTCGGCAGCGCGTACGGACCTGCTCGGCGCCGACCGCGCGGAGGAACTGGCCCGCGCCCAGTACCGCTCGCTGAAGCGGCTCGCCGAACTGCCGGACACAGTGGCCGTATGGCCCACCCACGGTGCCGGGTCCTTCTGCTCCGCCCCGCCCGGTGCCGAGCGCACCACCACCATCGGCGCCCAGAAGCAGGCCAACCCGCTGCTCGCCGCGCCCGACGAGGACACCTTCGTACGGCAGTTGCTCGGCAGCCTCGGCACCTACCCCGCGTACTTCGACCGGCTCGGCGAGATCAACCGACGCGGACCCGGCGTCCTCACCGCCGCGCCCGGCCTTGCCTCACTTACGGTGACAGAGGTGCGGGCGCTGCTCAGGCAGGGCGCGCAGCTCGTCGACGTACGACCCGTGGTGGACTTCGCAGGCGGCCATATCCCCGGCGCCGTCTCCATCCCGCTCCGCGACCAGTTCGCCACCTGGCTGGGCTGGCTGCTGCCAGACGACTCCCCCATCGTCTTCCTCGCCGGACCTGAGCAGGATCTCGCCGAAGTCACATGGCAGGCACTGAAGATCGGATACGAGCGACTGGCCGGGTATCTCGACGGCGGCATGGCTGCCTGGATCTCTGACGGCGGGCCGCAGCAGGCCATAGAGCTACTCACCGCCGACCGCATCGTCGGCCGTCCGGTCCTCGACATCCGGCAGAGGGCCGAGCACACCGCAGGGCACATCGCTGACGCGGTTCACGTGGAACTCGGTGACCTTGCCGCCCGTACCGATGAAGCACCGAACGGTGCTGTGGTCGCGTGCGGCCACGGTGAACGCGCCATGACCGCCGCCAGCCTGCTCCAGCGCGCCGGACATCAAGGGCTCGCGGTCCTCGACGGCGGACCGGGCGACTGGTCCGAGGCCACCGGCAGCCCCCTGGAGAAGACCGCGTGACCGCCCATGCCACCGGCGGGATCAGCTCCGGCATACGGCTCGGACTACGCGCCAACCTCGCCCAGTTCAGCCTGCTCGTCGCGGTCAACGCCCTGGTCGGCGGCATGCTCGGCCAAGAGCGCACGGTCCTGCCACTGCTCGCCGACCAGGTCTTCGGTCTCGCCGCATACACCTCCGCGCTGACCTACATCCTGGCATTCGGCACCACCAAGGCGATCACGAACTTCTTCGCCGGCACTCTCTCCGACCGCTACGGCCGCAAACCTGTCCTGATCGCGGGCTGGCTCCTCGCACTCCCTGTACCGGCCATGCTGGCCTGGGGCCCCTCCTGGGGCTGGATCGTCGGCGCCAACATCCTGCTCGGCATCTCCCAGGGCCTGGCCTGGTCCACCACCGTCATCATGAAGATCGACCTGGCCGGACCCGAGCGCCGCGGCCTGGCGATGGGCTTCAACGAAGCCGCCGGATACGGCGCGGTCGCCGCCACCGCCATGGCCACCGGCGCCATCGCCGCCCACGCCGGACTGCGCCCCGAACCCTTCTTCCTCGGCGCCGCCTACGCAGCACTGGGCCTGGGACTGTCCGTCTTCGTCGTCCGCGAGACCCGCGGTCACGCCCTGGCCGAAGCAGCGCTCCACCCACAGCAGACCGTCGCTGAAACCGAGTTGAGCACCGGACAGATTGCCTGGCGTACCAGCTTCACCGACAAGGCCCTGTCCGCCGCCAGCCAGGCGGGCATGGTCAACAACCTCAATGACGCCCTCGCCTGGGGCATCTTCCCGCTGCTCTTCGCCGCCCACGGCCTGTCCATCGCGCAGATCGGCGTGCTTGCCGCGCTCTACCCGGCCGTCTGGGGCGCGGGCCAGCTGCTCACCGGCTGGTGGTCCGACCACATCGGCCGCAAACACCTCATCACCACCGGGATGCTGCTGCAGGCCGCCGCCATCGCCGTCGTCGCCGCCGGCACCTCCTTCGGTGTCTGGGCGACCGCCCAGGTCCTCCTCGGTATCGGCACCGCCCTGGTCTACCCCACCCTGCTCGCCGTCATCGGCGACATCGCCCACCCCGCCTGGCGCGCCCGCGCCGTCGGCGTCTACCGGCTCTGGCGCGACGGCGGCTTCGCCGTCGGCGCCCTCCTCGCCGGAGCCCTCGCCGACATCTACAGCCTGACCACCGCGATCTGGGCCATCGCCGCGCTCACCGCCGCATCAGGGCTCCTCGTGGCGGTGCGCATGTACGAAACGCACCCACGCAATTGAGCCACCACGTGCCCGGATGTCGCCGACTGGATTTTGCTCGGCCCGGCACTGCACCAGTGACGGGCCGAGCACCTACCGGCAGCCAGGGTGCCCGAGTGGCCCGGTGAGCGGGACCGGGAAGGACATTGGCGTTCTTCCCGGTCCGGGTGGAGAGTGAAGAGGAAGCCTCCCGGGAGGTGAGCCACGGTGATGTACTGGGATGGCGGTGGCTGGGTCTGGATGGCCCTGATGCCCGTGCTGTGGATCGCGTTGATCGGCCTTGTGGTGTGGGCGGTAGTCCGCCTCACGCAGCACTCTGCCGGTCGCCACGACGGCATGGGCCCCTGGCTGCCTCAGAAGGAGACGCCGGAGGAGATCCTCGACCGCCGCTTTGCCTCCGGCGAGATCGACGCGGACACCTACTCCGAGGCGCGCAAACGCCTCGCCGCCCACCGGCCGAGGCCCCAGTGACCAGGCTGCCTGGCCGCTGGCTGCCCCTGACCGTGCTCGTCGCTGCGGTGGCCATGCTCATCGCCTCGATCGTGTGGGTCGCGGGCAGCGACTTCGGTCGGCCCGGCCGCGGCTGGACGGCCAGCGCGCGTGACTCGCGGGCTCGGTCGAGGCTGCGGTCGACGATGCGGAACCGGGTGCCGTACGCGCGTAGCTGAGCCGTGAGGGCCAGTCCCGTCCGGCCCGCGCCCACCACGACATCCAGCGGTACCGCCGTGGACCCACCGTAGTCCGGCGTCAGCGACCAGACAGCCTCGACGACCGCACGCGCCAGGGCGGCGCTGCGACAGGCCAAGGAAGGGATAGATGAGCCGACCGCGCTTTCGTACCACGGTCAGCAGCAGTCGCAGCCCGGCCGGCAACCGCAGGCATCGGCCTCTTCACGCCTGGCGGGCGTCACTGTCGCCGCGGGTGCGCAGCAGCCCTTGCCCTGCCAGGCGTCTCGGCCTTCCTTGACCGCAACAGCTGCGATGACCAGCGCGGCGATCGGGTCGGCCCAGGACCAGCCCAGCGTGGCATTGGCGACCAGGCCGACCAGCAGGACGGCCGACAGGTAGGTACACAGCAGGGTCTGCTTCGAGTCCGCGACCGCAGAGGCCGAGCCGAGTTCTCGCCCCGCCCTGCGCTGCGCGGCGGACAGGAAGGGCATCACCGCGAGCGACAGGGCGGCGAGCACGATGCCGGGGATCGAGCGATCCGCTTCACCTGTACCGGTCAGCGCCCGTACGGCGTCCACGGACACGTATGCGGCGAGCGCGAAGAAGGAGATGGCGATGATCCGCAGGGTGATGTGCTCGCGCGACTCGCGCACCGCGTGGTCGCGGGCGGAGAACTGCCAGGCCACCGCTGTGGCGGAGGAGACCTCGATGACCGAGTCCAGGCCGAAGCCGACGAGGGCCGTGGACGAAGCGATGGTGCCCGCCGTGATCGCGACGACCGCCTCGATCACGTTGTACGCGATAGTTGCCGCGACCAGCATGCGTATCCGGCGGGCCAGCACGTCCCGCCGGGCCGGGGACGGACCGAGGGATATCCCGGCCGCCATCAGCAGCAGCCCTTCTCGGCGGCGTCCGGGCAGGTGCGGTCGGCCTCGACGGCCAGCATGGCGCTGCGCAGGTCGTCGAGGGCATGTCCCAGCCGGGGGTCGGCCAGTTCGTACCGGGTACGCCGTCCCACAGGCACGGCGACGACCAGGCCGCAGTCCCGGAGGCAGGCGAGATGGTTCGACAACCGGGTCCGGGAGATCCCCAACAGCTCAGCCAGATCAGACGGATGGGCCGGCGCCTCGCGCAGGGCGAGCAGCAACCGGCAGCGAATCGGATCGGCGAGCGCACGGCCGAAGCGGGCCAGTAGCTCAACCTCGGGAGCAAGAGTCAGCACACACTGACCGTACAAGCCTACGTGAATTCAGGCAATCCTGAACCCTGGCACGGCTCCTCAACGACGACGGCGGAGCGGGACGGCGGCTGCGGGCCGTCGGTGTCAGCGGTTGCGTGGGGCGACGAGGCCGGATTCGTAGGCGAGGACCACGAGTTGGGCGCGGTCGCGGGCGTGGAGCTTGGCCATGGCCCGGTTGATGTGAGTTTTCGCGGTCAGTGGGCTGATCACCATGTGGTCGGCGATCTGGTCGTTGGACAGGCCCTCTGCGACCAGGACGACGGCCTCGCGTTCGCGGTTGGTGAGTTCTTCGAGCCCCGCGTCGGCGCCTGTGTGGAGCGGCTGGGTGACGTACCGGTTGATCAGTTTGCGGGTGATCGACGGTGCGAGCAGGGCGTCGCCCCGGGCGGCGACGCGTACGGCGTGCAGGAGGTCTTCCGGCACGATGTCTTTGACGAGGAATCCGGCGGCGCCGGCCCGCAGCGCGTTGAAGACGTACTCATCGAAGTCGTAGTTGGTCAGGATGACGACGTGCACCTGGGCCAGGGCCGGGTCGGCGGCAATGCGCCGGGTCGCCTCGATGCCGTCGACGACCGGCATCTGGATGTCGATGAGCGCGAGTCGCCGATCGCCTTCACCTCGACGACGGCGCCCGCTCCCGCGCCGTGATCTTCTGCCAACCGCCGCACACCGTGTACCAGTGGGGGGCCGCGCGACCTGTGGGCGGAGGTGGAGACGGAACTCAGGCACTGGCACACGCACGAACGTCCCGCCTTCGAAGATCTTGGATTGGCTGTGCACCACCAAGGGAGTCGGGCAGTCAACCACAGTGAAATTACGGACACTTGGGGCCTTTGGTTCGTACCCTCAAGATTGGAACCGGCAGCAGGATCAAATTAGCCGTATGCGTACAAATATGGACGTCCCGGCTTCCCCCGTTTCCCGGCCGTCGCCAGCCCTTCGACGATGCACCAACGGGCTGGGTAGGGTCGAGTGACACCGAGTGGGAGAGGTAGTTGTATGGCCAGCGAGATCGTGATCGCGCAGACCACCATCGACAACGCGGAGCGGGCGAAGGGGCTGGCACGGGGCGCCGTCGAGAGCCAGTTGGCGGCGTGTGCCCACATCGACGCCCCCTTCAGCGCGGTCTACCGCTGGAAGGGCGCCATCGAAACGGCACAGGAGTGGCGGATCTCGTACAAGACGACCCTTGATCGTCTTCCGGCACTGCAGGCGTGGGTAGCGGGCGAGCACCCCTACGATGTTCCCGAGTGGATCACGCTGCCAGTTACGGGCGGGTCCGACGCGTACCTGTCTTGGGTGGTCGAGGAGACTCACCCGCAGTAGGACACGCCACCCGGCGCCTCACCGTCACCGAACCTGCGCGCCGCGATGGCTCACGATGCGAACGCCAGCAAGTGGCCGGCCAGGTCGCGCTCCGTGTCGGGGAGCCAGGCAGCGATGTTCTGCGCCCGCTGACGTCCCATGGTGTTCGGCTTTGACTCCGCTGCTGCGGCGAACTTGCGCGCGACGTAGACCCCACGGTCTACGTCGCCGCCGCGCAGAAGCGCCGACGCCAGGTCCCCGAGGACCACCACTCCAGAGTCAGGCAGTTCCTTACCGAGGCGCTCGACCGCGGAGTCGGCTGTGACCGTCAGCTCTTGGCGCTTGAGTTCGCCGTATACCGAGAGCGCCAGTGAGTCCATCCGGTATGGCGTCACGAATCGGACCCACGCCTGCTCGCTCGTGTGATTCGCAAAGTCATACGCGAATCTCGCCTGCTCCAGGGCCCGGAGAGCACCGGCATCGTCCCCTGACTGAGCCGCTTCCTCCGCATACCGTCCCAATGCCCACGCCGCAGCGGTCGCGTTGCCATGCCCACGCACATCCTGAGCCGCCTGTGACAGCATCTCCAGCGCCTTACCCGGGGTAGCGGCACCATAGCTCGCGTAGCCCAGCGCCAGGGCGCGCAGAGGCGGGTGCCCGGCCTCCTTCGCGCACTCCGAGGTCACCCGGTAATAGGCAGCAGCCTTGTCGTGTTCCCCCAGGTCCCAGGCGACCCATCCGGCAAGGGCTGCGGTTTCCCCCGCCGCAATGGTCAGCGCTCGCTCGTGGGCGCCGGCACGGGGAAGGGCCGCGGTGATCGCGTCCAGGTGTGACTCGACTCGGTTCTGCAGACTGCGTGCGCTTTCACTCAGCTCGTCCACATGCAACCCAGCCGCGTGATCGATGAGCACGGACGCGGACTCGGGGTCGATCCTGGCTCCCTTACTGAGCGCGTACGCGAGTCGGCCCCAAGGCTCGGCAGCGGCAGCTGCGCCGACGACGGCGCCCCCCAGCAGCGTTCGGCGCTTCACGTCGTCCAGGTCCTCCCCTTCAGCGTCGTCCTTCTTCCTCCGCCTGACCCGGGCGGCCTTCGCCTCCCGCAGGAGCGGCTCCAACGGGACGCCGCAGGCCACAGCGATGTGCCCAAGCGTGTGGTTCGTAGGGACGTTCTCACCGTTCTCGTACCGACTGACCTCGCGGCGGGTCACCGTCGCCCGGCCCCCGAGGCCGTGTTGATCGCGTCCGCCTGCTCATCCTGCGATCGGTCCGCGTTACGGCGCAGCTGACGAAGTAGTTCGGCGAACGGATCTGCTGGCATGAGTGTGACCTCTATCGGTGGGGGAATCCAATCCTGACCCCAACTCCCCCCTAGTTTTCCCCCCTTGACAAAGTTTTCCCCCCTCAGGTTTCCCCTGTTCCGGATCGCGACACCACGGTGCGATGGGCACATGACCACGCACCGTGCAGCAACGCCTCCCCAACCTGGGATGACTGACGGCGGACCCACCGCCGCCGGCAGCGCACCGGCCGTGTCTCCGCTGGCGTCCCGTGCCTTCGAGATGGTCATGACGCCGGCGAGTATTCACGTCGCTCAAGCACGAGGTACCACAGCGGCCTTGCTGAGGCAGTGGGCTCTGCCGGACGCACCGTCAGGAGATGCCCAGCTTGTCGTCTCAGAGTTGGTGACCAACGCGATCAGTCACGGCTCTGGGGCTGTGCGGCTACGGGTGCGGTACGGCAACCACCAGCTCCGGATCGAGGTCACCGACGGGAGCACCACCCCGGCCAAGCGACGACGCGCAGGTGCCAACGACCCGGGCGGGCGAGGGCTGCTCCTAGTCGCGCACGTGTCACATCGGTGGGGCGTGGCCGACAGCGGCCGGACTACATATGCGGTCATTCCCACTCTTCCGGAGGCACCCCCATGTCGCCGCACGACGCAACCAACCTTGGATCCGACGTGTTGAGCCCCGTGGCCGACCCTGGCCTGGATCGGGAGGTGCAGTCGTCCGGCGACTGGCCGAATGCCGGCAATGACCGGATCCGGTGGCGGCACCGCGGACCCGACCCGTTGGAGCGCCAGTCCCGCAATTGGGCAGCTCCGTAAGCTCCGCCAGCACTTCCATCGAGAGGCTGTCGGAAAGCGCGATCGTCAAAGCAGCGACCAGCAGCTCCGCGTGCTGGCGTACAGCTTGGTGCCGAGTCCGGGGGCCAGCCCCGACGAGGACTGGAACACCCTCCAGGCCGAGGCCGAGCAGCACGGCTACGCGATAGGAGCAAGGCTCCACGATGTTGCCGTCCCCGTGCCCACGACGTACTTCCCCAGCTCTCGCACGGGCCGGAGCGTCTACACGCCCCCCTGGCATCGCCCTGGCTGGAGGGAAGTCGAGAGACAGATCCGAGGCGGATTCGCGGAGGGCGTGATCGTCCTCGACCGGCACAACATCAGCTCCGATGACGACGAATACCACGCCGTGATCAAGCATCTGGGCGAGCGGTACAAGGCGTTCGTACACCTCGTGATCCCCGAGGAGCCTACTGCGCCGACTTGAAGGCGTCCGCTGCGCTGGATGGACGAGAAGGGCTGGGGCTGGAGACAGATCAGCGCTCAGGTCCTCCTCATCGCCGCTGTCTTTGCCGTGCTCGCCATCACCTACGACTTGACCTGATCAGGGGGCCACCATGACATTCGAGGGACACACCGACCGGGCGCCGCGGCTCCTGCCGCACCGCGAGCAGGGCGAGGCCCTCCTCGCCATCCAGGAGGCCGCCCCGGAACTGCCTAGCGAGGCCGGGATCGATCTCTTCGCCGTCCCCGCCGGCGAGGTGCAGGGTGGCAGCCTTGACCTCTCCCGCTTTCACCGGCTCTCCCGCCTGCCGGTTTCGAGGAACGCGGCGTCCCCGGATTCAAGTGACCCGCAGGACGCAGCGTGACGTCGGTATTGGACCGCCTCAGCCCCGCCCAGTGGGATACCTGGTACAGCGAGGGCCGGGCCATAGACCGCCTCGTGACTGACGCCGAGGCCGACCGCTTCCTCCAGCACGTCAACCCGCCCGCCGGGGCATCCGTACTCGACGTCGGCTGCGGCATCGGCAGCCTTAGCCGGCAGCTCTCTCGTTGGGGCTATGACGTGCTGGGCCTGGACTTCTCGCCGGTCGCGATCCGGACTGCGCATCGGCAAGGCGTCAACGGTCGGCTGGACTACGGCGTTCACGACTTCGACGCGGAGTCGATCCCGCCCCGGCTGCAGCCCGGCTCGCTCGACCTCATCGTTTGCCGCAACATCCTGCCGTTCATCGACCACACGCGTTTCATGGTCGACGCACGCCGTTGGTTGCGCCCTGGCGGGCAGCTGTACGTCCTTGCTCGTGTCTGGTCCGAGCGCGGCGGCGAACCGGACGAGAGGCCGTGGCAACGCGGCTTCACCGAGAAACAAGTGCAAGAACTCCAGAACGGGTGGGCCGAACAGGAACGCTGCTGGCTCGGCAGGCACACCGCACTGTTCCTGTCCGACCAGCGCCGTCGGGCCTTGTGACCGTTCGCCGGCACCGGCGCGTCCACTCGCCCGCTCAGCACTCCCCCACCTCCAGTCGAGCCGGTGGGGGAAGGGAACTCCCGCCGGTTGAGTGGATGAGTGAACCGTGAGTGATCCGATTTCATCATCCCGTCACGGTGCCTGACAGCGGTTTCCTTCCCTTCCCGGCTCGATTCGACCCCCGGGCCGCCAAAGGCCAAGTCCGTAGCAGCGGGATCCACAACCGGGATCGTCGATCCGGTCGGCACCCGGCATGTGGGTTGCCGCCCCACCGCGGCCTCCTCCGCCATCGCGCGGTCCGTCAGCGGCGTGCGAGTCGCCCACGGCACCACCCATCCACCCGCGAGCAAGTGAGGTAGCAGATGAACCGTCCCGTTCTCGCTCTGGCCGCTGGCGTTGCCGTCGCGTCCACGGTGCACACCGTCCAGCGACACCTGCACCACAAGCGGCTCCTTGAGCTGGAGATGCACAAGGCGCATGGGCGCATGCTCGAAGTCGCTACGACACACCCCGACTTGGACCCGATCTGGGTGCGAAACCACCCCGATCACGTCAAGGAGGACGAGTCCGGTCCGCTGCTGATGTGCCAGTGGTGGCTCGAGTTCTGGCGCACCGGACTCAACCTCGGGGTGTTCACGCCGGCCGTGCTGCGGCAGAACGCCAAGAACTTCATGAAGGAACCCACGGCCCTCAAGGCGTGGGCCCTGACCCGCCACGGACGCGCCCTGCAGTCCAGAAGCCGCCACGACCGCATGCATGTGGCGCTGCTCAATGCGGCGTTCGAGGAGGCCGACGGGCCCAGCCAGTACCCCGAGTGCGAACTCACACCGGCCTCGGCCCTCTGAGCCGCGCCGTTTCCAGGTGCCGACAGCCGCCCCGACCAGGAGGACATCCATGACCGCCCCCACCCCGATAGCACCACCGGCTCCGGCCGCATCCGAAGTCGTAGCGGGAGAGAGGAATCACGCGAACTGCGCGCCGCGTGCCCTTCTCCTTGACCTCGACGGCGTTCTGCTCGACACCCGGCCGGTCATGGAGACGGCGTGGCGCGAGGTCCAGGCGACTCATGGCCTTGACATGCCGTTCGCCTCGTACGAGCGCCACTTGGGGCGTGAGTTCAACGACATCATGCGCCGCCTCGGGGTGAGGGACGCCGATCTCGTCCACGAGACGTACGAGACAGCGTCCCGGGCCGCCTCGCACCTCGCCCGTCAGTTCGCCGGCATCGCGGAGGTTCTGCACGCCTTCGCTTCCGCGGACTGGCTGCTGGCTACCTGCACCCGGACGTGCACAAGATCACGGCCGCCGGGGCGGCGCTCTCCGCACACCTCAGCGTGCTGCGCGCACCACGCTCGCTGCCGAGCCCGATTGTTGTGACCCGGTGACCTCGGTCAAGGACGCCGGTCCCCAACTGGTCCCCAAGAATGGTCAAGGGCTGGTTTCGGATTCCTCCGAAACCAGCCCTGACCTGCGACTGTCTCCAGTCGGGACGACAGGATTTGAACCTGCGACCCCTTGACCCCCAGTCAAGTGCGCTACCAAGCTGCGCCACGTCCCGATACGCCGTTCCTCCGGGTTTCCCCGCCGAAGGGCGCAAGAGAACATTACCCCACTCCCCGGGAGCCACCGGACCTCCGGCCTGCGGCGTCAGAGCTCTTCCATGACGAAGTCGGCCTTCATGGCGCCGCAGTCGGGGCACTCCCAGGTGTCGGGGATGTCCTCCCATCGCGTACCCGGCTCGATTCCCTCTTCGGGCAGGCCGAGCTCCTCGTAGTACACCCAGCCGCACAGGAGACACATCCACGACCGCTTGCCGGACGACTGGTCGTTCATGAGATCCCTTCTCTGTTCCTGTTCCAGTCCATGTTCCGGGAGACGAACGCGGACACCAGCGCCTTGACCTCCCTGTCCATGAGGATCCCGGCGTGACCGGTCCCCGGCGCCTCTTCGAGGGTCACATGGCGCAGACCTGCGGCGACGGCCTTGGCGTCGGAGTACGGCACCATCGGGTCGCCCGGGTCGTGGACGGCCAGGACGGGGGTGTCGAGCCCGATGCCGAGCGCGACGGCGTCCCAGTGGCTGACGGGCACGCCGTTGCGGAGGTGGAGTTCGCGGTAGATGCCGTCGACCACGGTGCGGGTCAGCCGAAGTCCCGCGCCGTCCCATCGCTCCAGCACGCCGCCCAGGGTGCAGGCGGGGGCGATCGCGACAAGGCAGTCGAGCGGCGGCGCGGTCCGCCGCACGGTCCGCTGCACGGCCGCCCCGACCGAGGCGATCGTGCCCAGCGAGTGCGCGACGATCACACGTACGTCCCCGAGGGTGTCGAGGACCGCCCGGACCGCCCGCGTGTACTGGGTCATGGTGGCCTGCGAGCCCTTGCGCACCCCGTGGGCGGGAGCGTCGAACGCGGCGACCGACAAGCCGAGTTCACGCATCGGAGCGACGAGCGAGTACATGCTGCTGCTGTCGGACGCCCAGCCGTGGACGAGCAGCGCGGTGCCTTCCGTACCGCCCTGTTCGCCCCACAGGTATCCGTTGGGCGCGTCAGGGCTGTCGTGCACGGTGAAATTCCGTGCGCCCAGCGGCAGTACGTTGTCGGGGCGCAGCCCGAGAGTGCGCGTGCTGCTGAAGACATCGGTCGCCACGCGCGCACCCGCCCCGGGCGCGACGGCGCCCAGGGCGGTGTGGGCGAATCTGCGCAGGGCTCGCGCCGTCACGAGGCACCCTTGCCGGACGCCATGGCCTTCTCCCCCGGCGCCACCTTGGCGCGGGTGCGGTCGGTGTAGAAGCCCGACTCGGTGTCGTAGAAGTGCAGATGGCGCACGATGCGCCACATCTGGCTGAAGCTGAACTTCTTCTCCCTGACCATGCCCGGGTACTGCCGTTTGAGTGCCTCCTGTGCCTTGGGGAGGTTGTAGTACGGCACGACGGGCGCCACATGGTGCGCGGTGTGGATGGAGATGTTGTGGGTGAGGAACAGCAGCCACTTCGGGTAGACGTAGTCCGTGGTGAGCAGCAGCCGGCTGGCGTTGCGCGTCCAGTAGTCGGCGGTCAGATAGGGCACGTCGCTGGCGCTGTGGTGCATCAGCGTCGTGGCGCTGAACCACGCGTGGGTGGCGATCCAGGGTGCGACGAAGTACAGCAGCACGCCCTGGAATCCGGTGAAGTGGATGAGCAGTCCGAAGTAGGGGACGCCCAAGGCGAGGACGAAGGCGATCGAGCGCCGCACCTCGCGCCGCTGTCCCTGCTTGGGGAAGAAGCCGGGCCGGAAGCCTGACTCCAGCCAGTAGTTGATGGTGCCGCCCCAGAATGCCCAGGTGCGCGTGGACATGTAGACGACCTTCTCCCACACCGTCATGCGGTCGTACATACCGGCCGGCAGCGGGCGCCAGTCGGTATCCAGCTCCAGGTGGTTGGTGCTGCTGTGGTGCATATTGTGAACATGTCGCCAGGCGTGGAAGGGGTAGGCCAGCGGCAGCAGTGACAGGTGCCCGATGGCGTAGTTGAACTTGCGGGAGCGTGAGAACGATCCGTGCCCGCAGTCGTGCGCGATGCAGTGGAGGCCCCACCCGCCGAGCCCGGCCACGATCCACAGCGGTATGCAGAGCAGCCAGTGCGGGGCGTAGGCCACGCCGAGGATCGCGCCGAAGTACAGCAGCCAGCTGACGGCGAAGCCGGCGATGCCGCGGGCGACCCGGGGTTCGAAGTAGTCCTTGGGGATCGCGCCGGCGAGGCGCTCCCCCTCGATCTGCTCGGACTGCCGGAGGAACTTCTCGAAGTGTTCGTCAGGCGCCGAAGGAAAGTTGAACGCACCCATGTCGTCTGTCGTCTCCTTTGCGGACGTCCGGTCCTACAGCCTGAGTTCCTTGGCGAGGTAGGCGCTGAGGTCGTCGATGGACTGGTATTCGTACAGCAGGCCCGGGGAGAGGCGGCGCTCGACGATCTTCTCGAGCGCGCCGGAGACCTGGACAGCCACCCGCGAGTCGAGCCCGTAGGACTCGAAGGTCTTCTTCGTGTCGATCTCACCGGCCGGGACCTCGATCTGCGCGGCCAGGTAGTCGGTCAGCCACTGTCTGAGCGACTCTTCGGTCAGTGGGCCGTCCGGCTTCGGGACGGCTTTCTTCCTCCTGAACAACTGCCAGCTCCTGTCTTGCCTCTGTCCTGGGCGGACGATGGGGGTGATCTCATGTGCGGAGTGATCCGGCGGGATTGGAAGAGGTACCGCGGGACACGACGGGGTACGGCGGGGTACGGCGGCTACGGCACGGCCTGGCGGACGGCCGCGGTCCTCGCCTCTTCCCTGCGCTTGGCGATCGTTTCCGCGTCGGGCTCGCGCAGGCTCCAGACGACGCCGACCTTGCCGAGTCCGGCCAGCAGCCAACCGCTCATGTCCGGCTCCCACCAGGTGACTCCGTGGCGGTAGGAGCCGGGGAATGCATGGTGGTTGTTCTGCAGGCCCTCACCGAAGGTGAGCAGGGCAACGGGCCAGTTGTTGGCGCTGCGGTCCTTGTTGTGGAAGGGGCGGCCGCCGAACGCGTGGCAGACGGAACCGACGCACCAGGCCGCCTGGTTGGCGACGAAGATCCGCGCGAGCCCACCGAAGACCAGGCCGGTGAGCGCGGACATCGCGGTCCCCTCGACGGCGAAGCCGATCAGGGCGGGCAGCACCAGTCCGCTGACCACCCACAGGGGATAGGTGCGGTGGAAGTACATCAGCCGCCGGTTCTTGAGCACATCGGGGCCGAAGACCGTCCACTTGGTGGTCTCCGCGCTCAGCATCCACGGCATGTGCGCGTACCACAGGCCGTGCATACGGGCCTTGAAGCCCCTGCCGTGCAGATTGGGCGAGTGCGGGTCGCCCTCCTGGTCGCTGAAGCGGTGGTGTCTGCGGTGAGTGGTTACCCAGAACATCAGCGGTCCCTGCGCGCCCATGGAACCGGTGATCATCATCACCGCCTCGAAGGCCGGCGAGGTCTTGAACGCCTTGTGGGCGAGGTAGCGGTGGAAGCCCACGGTGATGCCGAACATGTGCACGAAGTACATGGCCCCGAAGAGCCACAGGTCCGTTGCCGTGAAGTTTCCGGTCCATAAGAAGTACACGGCGGCTGCCGTGCCGATGAGCGGCAGCGTCATCGTCGTCAGCGCGGAGAAGCGTTTGATCCGCAGACTGGCGGGATCAAGCGTGACGATGGCGCCGGAGAGTGCCCCGGAGGTGGCCGTGGCCGAGGACATCAGTCGACTCCTTCCTTGTCAGGTCGTTCCCGGTCGGGATAGCGCGCGTTGGACACCAGGCCCAGCGCGCGTTCCCGGTCGGGATAGCGCGCGTTGGACACCAGGCCCAGCGCGTCGAGTGCCCGGATGACCGCCCCCGTGGGGTCGATCTGCCAGAGCCCGTGCCGGTTGTGCGCGAGCGCCGGGCGGGCGTGGTGGTTGTTGTGCCACGAGCCGCCGACCGACAGCGCGGCGAGCGGTGCAACGTTTCTGCTGTTGTCACGGGTGCGGTAGGGCCGGTTGCCGATGCTGTGGCCGATGGAGTTGACGCCCCAGGTCACATGGTCGAGCAGGAAGATCCGCGCCAGCCCGCCCCAAAGGAAGCCGCCCACTGCCCCGCGCACACTCCCGGTGGCCAGCCAGCCCAGCAGAGCGGGCAGCGCGAGACCCGCGAGGATCCAGCCGAAGTAGTACTGGTTGAGGCGCATCACCAGCCGGTCCCGTACGAGGTCGGGCACGCGCTTGGCCCAGTTCTGCCGGCGTACCTGGAACAGCCAGCCGACGTGTCCGTGCCAGAACCCGCGCAGCCGTGGGAACCGGCCGCCGCCGAGCGGCCGCGGCGAATGCGGATCGCCGTCGCGGTCGGTGAAGGCGTGGTGCTGGCGGTGGGTGGCGACCCAGAACAGCACAGGTCCCTGGGCCGCCATGCTTCCCGCGATGCCCCAGAAGGCGGTCATGCCGGGCCCGGCGGTGAAGGACTTGTGGGAGAAGAACCGGTGGAAGCCGCCCTCGACGCCGAGCGAGGTCACCGCGTACATCATCAGCAGGAGCAGGCCGTCGACAAGGGTGAATCCGTAGTTCCAGGAGAAGGCGACGGCCGCCGCGAAACCGAGGGTGGGCACCCCGACGGTGACGTAGGCGAGCCTCCTCGCCGCCGTGTCCAACTCCTCGACGGGCGGTGATTCGGCGGGGGCTGTCGTGTGGTCCGCGGGTGTTGTCGTGTGGTCGGTGGAAGTTGTCGTGTGGTCGGTAGGGGTCGTCGTGTGGTCGGTGGTCATCGCACGGACACCTGGCTTTCGGCCGGCGAGGGCGGGAAGGCCTTGAGGCTTCCGTTCACGAAAGCGGCCTTGGTGGCGTTGCGGCGGATCTTGCCGCTGGTGGTCATCAGAACGACCCCGGGCGGGCCGAAGTGCACCGCACCCGGCTTTACTCCGTGTTCGGCGGTCACCGCGGCCGTCACCCGCTCCCGCAGCCGGTCCTCCTCGGCCGCGAACTCTCTTGGCGTACCCCGGAATTCGGCGACGACAACGACCTCTTCCTCCTCCCTGCGCGTGCTGCGCACGGAAAAGGCGGCCGTTCTGCGTAGTGCGCTGTGGGACTTCTGGACGGAGTCCTCAATGTCCTGCGGGTAGAGGTTGCGACCGCTGATGACGATCAGGTCCTTGAGCCGTCCGGTGACGAACAGCTCCCCGTCGAGCAGGAAACCGAGGTCGCCGGTGCGCAGATACGTCTGTCCCGCTCTGCCCGGCAGCGTCGCGCCGAACGTCTTCGCCGTCAGTTCCGGCCGGTTCAGATATCCGCTCGCCACGTTCCGGCCGCTGACCCAGATCTCTCCGATCCTCCCGGTCGGCACCGGCTGTGCGCTGTCCGGGTCGACGACGACGACCTCGTGACCGGTGGCGATGACGCCGCAGCTGACGACGCCCACCGCTCCCGCGGCCTCGCGGTCCGGGGCGCGGCGCACCTCGCCCAGCTCCAGCGCAGTGCCGTCCAGCCACTCGGTCCGTACGCCTTCGCTCTCGGGTTTGCCGGAGACGAAGAGCGTCGCCTCGGCCAGTCCGTAACAGGGGATGACCGATGAGGGGTTGAAGCCGGTGACAGGGCCGAAGCGCTCGTGGAATGTGCCGAGCGTCGCCCCGGAGACCGGCTCGCTGCCGCAGAAGACCTGCCGCAGCGTACTCAGGTCGAGGGTCCGCAGCTCGTCGTCGCCGATGGACGAGGCGCACAGGTCGAAGGCGAAGTTGGGCCCGACTGTGATGGTCACCCGGTGGTCCGTGATGGCCTTGAGCCAGCGGTAGGGGTCCTGGACGAAGTGCACCGGGGAGAGCATGACGAGCGGCCATCCGCCGTGCACGGCCAGCATGATCGTCCCCATCAGACCCATGTCGTGGTACGGCGGCAGCCAGGAGCAGCCGACGCGGTCGGGCTCCATCCCCATGTGGGCTTCGAGCACCCGGCAGTTGCTGACCAGGTTGTCGTGGGTGAGCACGATTCCCTTGGGGTCCCCGGTGGAACCGGAGCTGTACTGAAGCAGCGCCTGGTCAGCGAGGCGCAGCGGGGCCGCGGCTTCCCCGGCGCCGAGGTAGAACTCCTCCTCAGGGAAGATCCACTCGATCTGCGGGGAGCCGCCCGGGAGTTGCTCGTCGAACTGCCCGGCCTGGCCGCTGAAGCGCGGATCGGTCAGGACGGCGTCGGGCGCGCAGTCCACCACGATGGAGAGGAAGCGCGCCATGGCGCGCTTCCCGATGGGCGGGAAGGAGGGGACGGCGGTGCAGCCGGCCCTCAGAATTCCGAACAGCCCGGCCACATAGTCGAGTCCGGGGTCGACGGCGAGGACCACCCGGCCGCCGTCGAGACCCCGCCGGCCAAGCTCGGCCGCCACCGCCTCGGCGCGCACGGCCAGCTCGTGATAGGTCCAGTCGACAGCCTGGTCGCTCGTGCCGTCCTGAAGAAAGCGGAACGCGAGCCGGTCCGGCTGCGTCCTCGCCCGCTCCTGAAGGATCTCGGGCAGAGACGTTCCCAGGGGCTTCGTCTCCAGGGGCTTCGTCTCCAGGGGCTTCGGTGGCGTTTTCGGGGACGACGATTCCGCTGACGGCGTTTCCACAGAGGGCCTTTCTGCTGGACAAGGGTCTGCTGGATCGGGGTCAGGGCGGTTTGGCGGTCAGCCCTGACGGACGAGGCGGAGCTGGTGCGCGGTGCCCAAGTGGGTGCCGTCGCGGCCCCAGGCGTCGATCTGCTCGTCGACCCAGCCGCTCGGGCTCGCCGCGAGCGTCCTCGCCCGCAGCAGGATCCATGGCGACGAGGTCTGGGCGAGCCCGACGCCGGGCCTGACCGTCAGCTCGACCGTCGGCACAAATGCGAGCGTGGACAAGATCGCCGTGTACGAGGGCGCAAGGGCGTCCATGAGAAAGACAAAGCGCAGAACGTCCGGTGGATCGTCGTCCTCGACGATCCTTATCCACGCCGTCAGTTCGGGTTCCTTTCCGCCCGCATACGGACGTGAAACACCCACCGGCCTGATTTCCATGCTGGTGGCGATGGGCAGGAATTCCTTGGGAATGGCGAATACTTCAAGATCCTCGGGCGCCGGCGATTCGGGAGCCGCGGGAGCGACGAGCGGCCAGTCCGCATCGCTTCCCGCACCGAAAATAGCGGACGCCTCGACGTGCACGCCTTTGTCGGTCTCTGCGGACGCCGTCACCGTTGACGTATTGCGCCCGGCCCGCACCAGCGAACTCGTAATACGGAATCCGGAATCAATCGGCCTGCCGAATCTTCCGGTGATGCTCCGCAGCTCGAGGCCGGGAGCGTGCGACTCCATGGCGGAGGCCAGCACGGCGAGGGTGAGACCGCCGTGAAACCCCCCGAAGCCGTTGAGATGACCTGCGGCTTCCACCCATTCCCCAGTGGGCTTTCGCAGCAGAACGCCGGGCGGGATCAACTCTCCAAGGCCATCGTGATCAACTATGATATTTGGCATGAACACGACGATAAGCGCACCAGATCCAGTCAACAAGAAAAAGCTTTGTGATGCGCGCCACACCCAGTACCGCCTGCACGGGAAT
This sequence comes from Streptomyces sp. V1I1, assembly GCF_030817355.1. Taxonomy (NCBI): domain Bacteria; kingdom Bacillati; phylum Actinomycetota; class Actinomycetes; order Kitasatosporales; family Streptomycetaceae; genus Streptomyces; species Streptomyces sp. V1I1. The sequence continues at coordinate 1,038,833 of NZ_JAUSZH010000001.1, forward strand.
TAATTGGTCCGCCCCCTGAACGTAACGTCAGGAAATAATTCAGAAGCCCCACGAGCAGGTGGTACGAGAAATGAGCATCCGGAACATGATCGTGCACTCTGCGCTCTCCGGCAGGCCGGGCCGGACTGCCATGAAAGCCTCGGCGTCATATGACCGGAGGTGCTGACCTGAACCAATGTACCCATAGGTAATGAACGACACACGGTCGATATTCAGCCGAACTCGGGGAGCACTGCGACGGCCAGAACAAGCCGCGGTCGACGAACAGCGGGATACCGCCCTCAGACCTGGGCGGAGCCGTCCTCGGGCGCGACCGGCCCGTTCCAGTCCCAGCCGGGTGCGCGCACCTGCAGCCGCAATTCCTCGGGAGCAACCTCCCCGCCGCAGTGGCGACAACTGTGGACCATGTCCAGCTCCTCGCCGCAGGAGTGGCTGAACACCGCGGGTGGCTCGTCGACGAGCCATCGGTCGCCCCACGCGCGCAGCGTGGTCAGCACGGTCAGCAGGTCCCGCCCCGCTTCGGTGAGGTGGTACTCGAAGCGAGGGGGGTGCTCGCTGTACGGCCGCCGGGCGAGGACGCCCACCGACTCCAGATGGCGCAGACGCGCCGTGAGGACATCGCGGGGAGCGCCGGTGTTACGGGCGATCGCGGCGAAGCGGTGATTGCCGAAGCTGATCTCCCGGACGGCCAGCAGCGACCATTTCTCGCCGACCGCCTGAAGCGACGCCGCGATCGAGCACGGCCTGCCGCGCGAGTCCAGGGCCAGAGCGGGGAGTGCGCCGTCCTCCGCGGTGCGTGCCTTCATACCCCCTAGGTTGCCACATCCAACTCACTCCCTCTAGCATCCCGTGCCGAGTAGTCAGTTTGATATCCAAACCACAGCGCGTCAGATCCGCACCCCTGAAGGAAGAGCGAACCCCTTCGCGCAGCTGCCGGTTCCGGTCGGCCAAGCCGCACCCTCCTGAAGAGAGTGAAGAACATGGTCCAACAGGCCTCAACCGTCGAGGACAAGGCAGCGATCTCCCGCTTCCGCCTCGTCTTCGCCGTCGTCGCCGCAGGCGTGGCGATGTCGAACCTCGACCTCTTCGTCGTGAATGTGGCGATCCCCAACATCAGCAGCCACTTCGACGAGGCGTCGCTGTCCTCGCTGTCGTGGGTGCTCAACGCATACGCCGTGGTCTTCGCCGCGCTGCTTGTCCCCGCGGGCAGCTTCGCCGACCGCACCGGGGCGCGGCGCGCGTATCTGCTGGGCATCTCCGTCTTCACCGTGGCCTCGGTGCTGTGCGCGGTCGCGCCGAGCGTGTGGTTCCTGGTGGCGGCGCGGGTCGTCCAGTCGGCCGGAGCCGCGCTGTTGATCCCCGCCTCGCTCGGCATTCTGCTGGCCGCCGCGCCGCCGGAGCGGCGCGGCGCGGCCGTACGCAACTGGGCGGCCCTGAGCGGACTGGCCGCAGCTCTCGGCCCGGTCATCGGTGGTGCGCTCGCCCAGGCCGACTGGCGCTGGATCTTCCTGATCAACGTGCCGGTCGGCGTCGCCACCGTCGTCGTCGGCCGGCGTGCGATCGCGCCCTCCCCCCGCCGTAAGGACACAGGCCGCGGCGATCTGATCGGCGCGGCGCTCCTGACTGCCGGGATCGGCGCGGTCGCCCTCGGGCTGGTCAAAGCCCCCGACTGGGGCTGGTCTTCGGGCTCCGTGGCGATCACGCTGGCGGCCGCGGTCGTTCTGCTCGCCCTGTTCGTCTGGCGCTCGGCGAAGCATCCGGCGCCGGTTCTCCCGCTGGATCTGCTGCGGATTCCGGCGATGGGCCCTGCCATGCTGGCGAATCTGCTGTTCGCGGTGGCGTTCGGCGCGATGCTGCTCTCCGCCGCCCTGTGGTGCCAGGACGTATGGCACTGGTCCGCGCTGCAGACCGGTCTGGCGATCAGCCCCGGGCCGCTGATGGTGCCGCTGCTGTCCAAGTACGCGGGCATGCTCGTGCAGCGCTTCGGCGCGGCCGGGGTGTCCACCGCCGGCTGTGCGCTCTTCGCGGTCGGCCTCGTCTGGTGGATCGCGGCCCTGAGCGTCGATGACCACGACTACGTACTGGGGCTGCTGCCCGGCATGGTGCTGACCGGCATCGGCGTGTGCTTCACGCTGCCCACCCTGGTGGGCGCGGCCGTCACCCGGGTCCCGCCGACGAACTTCTCCACCGGCTCGGGCGTGGTGACCATGGCGCGTCAGGCCGGCAGCGTGGTGGGTGTCGCGGGCCTGGTCGCCGTGCTCGGCAAGCCGTACGGCACCGCCGTGATGGACGCTTTCCGCCACGGCTGGATCTTCACTCTGGTGGCGACGGTCGCCGCGGCGGCGGCCTGCTGCCTGCTCCTGCCCCACACGAAGCCCGCGGCCCGCGCCGACGCCTGAGAACGACGCCGCGCCCCCGGGGACAAACGGCCGCCGCGCCCCGGGGGACAATCGAGGCGTGGACAAGGCATCAGGCAGGGACCGCGACGCCGAGGGGCGCGCACGCAACGCACGCCCTCGTGACGGGCTGGGACGCCCCCTTCCGTACGGAAGTCCGGGAGTGGAGCGGCAGGCCGAGGGGGTGGTGCGCGCGCCGGGTCAGACGCTGGCCGAGGCACAGCGGCTGCTCGACGCGGGCATGCCCTTCCATGCCCACGAGGTCCTCGAGGACGCGTGGAAGTCAGGGCCCGCGGCGGAGCGTGAGCTGTGGCGCGGGCTCGCGCAGCTGGCGGTGGGGCTCACGCACGCCGCCCGCGGCAACAGGGCGGGCGGCGCGCGGCTGCTGCTCCGGGGCGCGGACCGGATCTCCGGGTACCGGGATCCGTACGCCATCGATGTGGCCGGTCTGACGGCCTGGGCGCGGGAGCTCGCGGCCCGTCTCGAAGGGCCGGTGGACACAGAGGTGGACGCGGGCGCCGAGGCTCCCCGGCTGATCTCAGTCCTGTAGCAGCACGACCTCGAGGGTGCGGGGGCCGTGCACGCCCTCGACCCGGTCGAGCTCGATGTCACTGGTGGCGGAGGGGCCGGAGATCCAGGTCAGCGGGCGGGTCGGGTCGAGTCGGGGCATCGCCTGCGGTACGGACGCGACGACCTGGTCCGGGGTCCGTACGACGCAGATGTGCAGATCCGGGACGAGAGTGAGCGCCCGGCGGCCCTGTCCCGGGCCCGCGTCGAGGACGATCGTGCCCGTCTCGGCGATCGCGAGGGCGCAGCCGGTCACCACGGCGTCGACGGCGTCGAGTTCGTACGGGCTGAGGGGGCCGTCGTCCGTGCGCTGATCGGCGTCGGCGGCGGCGAGCCAGGCGGCGGGCAGCCCGTCCGGCACGGCGACCGACCGCGCGCCGCGATCGGCGAGCAACTGCGCGACCAGAGCGGGCAGTTCGGCCTCGCTCGCGCGGTGCACGATCGCCCGGTAGTCGGCGAGGTTCTCGTGCAGCAGGTCGAGGATCGCGGCGGGGTCGTCGGGGGTGTGGCTGTCCAGGTAGTCGCGGGCGGCCTCGGGGGCGTCGGGCGCGTCGGCGACGGCGGCGCGGATCCGGGCGAGGATGCGGTCGCGGGAGCCGGTTTCGGTGCTCATGTGCGGTTCTTCTTCCACCAGTCACGGAAGGATTGGGCGGGCAGTTCGGGCAGTTCGCGGTCGGCGGTCCAGGCCCCGGCGCCCGGCGGCTTCCTCGGATGCAGCCCGCGGGTCTTGGATGCTGCCTTCTCGCCGGCGGCCAGCGCGGCCGGATGGTCGAGGATCCAGCCCGCCGCTTTGATCGCGGCTTTCTCGAGACGGTGGCCCTTGCCACCCTGGTCGGCGACTTTTTCCCGGAGGTGGACGAGGACTTCGGGGATGTCGATGGCGACCGGGCACACCTCGTAGCATGCCCCGCACAGGGAGGAGGCGTACGGCAGGGAGGCATCGATCTCGCTCTGGATGCCGCGTAGTTGGGGGCTGAGGATGGCGCCGATCGGACCGGGGTAGACGGAGCCGTACGCATGCCCGCCGGCCCGTTCGTACACCGGGCAGACATTGAGACAGGCGGAGCAGCGGATGCACCGCAGCGCCTGGCGGCCGACCTCGTCGGCCAGCGCGTCGGTCCTGCCGTTGTCGAGCAGGACCAGGTGGAAGGTCCGCGGTCCGTCGGCGTCGGCGGTGCCGGTCCACATCGAGGTGTACGGGTTCATGCGTTCGGCGGTCGAGGAGCGGGGCAGCGTCTGGAGGAAGACCTCCAGATCGCGCCAGGTGGGGACCGTTTTCTCGATTCCGACGACGGAGATCAGGGTCTCGGGGAGCGTCAGGCACATCCGGCCGTTGCCCTCGGACTCGAAGACGACGAGGGTGCCGGTCTCGGCGACCATGAAGTTGGCGCCGGAGATACCGACTTTGGCCCGCAGGAACTTCTCGCGGAGGTGGAGGCGGGCCGCCTCGGCGAGTTCGGCAGGGGAGTCGGAGAGCCCGTCGGGCGCGGGCCGCCCCCAGCTCTCCATCCTCTGCTCGAAGATGTCGCGGATCTCTCCGCGGTTGCGGTGGATGGCGGGGACCAGGATGTGACTCGGCAGGTCCTCCCCCAACTGCACGATCAGTTCGGCGAGATCGGTTTCGTACGCCGAGATGCCCTCGGCCTCCAGGGCTTCATTGAGGCCGATTTCCTGGGTGGCCATCGACTTGACCTTGACGACCTCGCTCTCGCCGGTCGCCTTCACCAGACCGGCGACGATCCGGTTGGCCTCCTCGGCGTCGGCCGCCCAGTGGACGGTGCCGCCTGCCGCCGTGACCGCCGACTCCAACTGCTCCAGGTGGCGGTCGAGATGACGGAGCGTATGGTCTTTGATCTGCTTTCCGGCCTCGCGCAGCAGCGCCCAGTCGTCGAGTTCCGCGACGGCCTTGGCACGCTTGTCACGGATGGTGTGGGTGGCGTGCCGCAGATTGGCGCGCAGCGTCACATTGTGCACGGCGTCCTTGGCGGCCTTCGGGAAGGACGGCATGCCGAGATACGTACCGCTCACAGCAGGGGCTCCTCTTCGGTGCTCGCGAGGATGTCGGCGATGTGCAGGGCGCGCTGCGGAGCGTCCTGGCGGCGCAGGATGCCACCGATGTGCATCAGACAGGAGTTGTCGGCGCCGCACAGCACATCGGCTCCGGTGGAGGCGGCGCTGCGGACCTTGTCCTGGCCCATGGCGGCGGAGACATCGGAGTTCTTGACGGCAAAGGTGCCGCCGAAGCCGCAGCACTCGTCGGCGCCGGGCAGTTCGCGCAGCTCGAGTCCCTTCACCGCCTCCAGGAGCCTGCGCGGCCGCTCCCCCAGCCCCAGCAGGCGCAGGCCGTGGCAGGAAGGGTGGTAGGTGACGGTGTGCGGGAAGTACGCGCCGACATCGGTGACGCCGAGGACGTCGACGAGAAACTCGGTGAGTTCGTACGTACGGGCCGGGAGCCCCGACTCCCCGAACTTCGGGTAGTGCTCGCGCACCATCGCCGCGCACGATCCGGACGGGGTCACGACGTATTCGTACCCCTCGAAGGCCCGCGCGGTGCGGCGGACCAGCGGCTCGGTCTCACGCCGGTAGCCGGTGTTGAACTGCGGCTGTCCGCAACAGGTCTGCGCGGCGGGGAACTCCACCGCCACCCCGAGCCGCTCCAGGAGTCTCACGGTCGCGATGCCCGTGGCCGGATACACCGCGTCGTTGACGCAGGTGACGAAGAGTGCGACACGCATGGTCGGAGGATATGCCGCCACCGGCGACCCCGGTAGGTCCCGCGATCAGCCGGATGGGGCAGACTCGTCAGCGTGAGAAGGATCTATGTGATCGGCATCGGGGCGGGCGACCCCGACCAGCTGACCCTGCAGGCGGTCAAGGCGCTGAACAAGGCGGATGCGTTCTTCATCCTCGACAAGGGCGAGGAGAAGTCGGATCTGACGCAGCTGCGCCGGGACATTCTCGACGCGCATGTCGAGGACCCTTCGTACCGTCTGGTCGTGGCGAGCGATCCGGAGAGGGACCGGAAAACATCGGACTACTCCCCCGCGGTCGACGACTGGCGCCACCGCCGGGCCGACCTGTACGAGCGGTTCATCGCCGAGGAGCTGGGCGATGACGAGTGCGGCGCGTTCCTGGTGTGGGGCGATCCGGCGCTTTACGACTCCACCCTCGGCATTCTCGAGGAGATCCTCGAACGGGGCACGGTCGCCTTCACCCATGAGGTGGTGCCCGGCATCAGCAGCGTCTCGGCGCTGCTGGCCAAGCACCGCACCGGTCTGAACCGGGTGGGCCGCCCGGTTCAGATCACCACGGGCCGGCGGCTCGCCGACGGCTGGCCTGAAGGCGTGGACGACGTGGTCGTGATGCTCGACGCGCGGCAGGCGTTCACCCGCCATCTCGATCAGGATCTGTTCATCTACTGGGGCGCGTATGTGGGCACCGAGGACGAGATCCTGGTGTCGGGGCGGCTTTCTGAGGTGTCCGACCGCATCGAGGAGCTGCGTGCCGAGGCGCGTGCCCGCAAGGGCTGGATCATGGACACCTATCTGCTGCGGCGGGGCTGAGGCCACCACAGCCTGAGGGCTACTTCGCCCACAGGTCGCGTACGTGCCCGAGATGGCGGCTCATCACCTCCCGTACCGCCTCCTCGTCCCTGGCCAGCAGCGCGTCCAGCAGTTCGTGGTGTTCCTCTGCGGAGTCCTCCAGCAGGCCCCGTTCGACCAGCGCCGTCAGTCCGTACAACCGGGAGCGTTTGCGCAGGTCGCCGACCACCTCGACCAGATGCCCGTTCCCGGCGAGGGCGAGCAGCGCCAGGTGGAAGCGGCGGTCGGCCTCGACATAGCCGATGAGGTCGCCGGAGGCGGCCGTCGTCACGATCTCGTCGGCGACCGGGCGCAGCGCCTCGAGCGCCGAAGGGTCCGCGGCGGATGTCAGGGCAGTGACCGTCGGGATCTCGATGAGGGCACGGATGTGCAGGTACTCGTCGAGCTGCCGCTCGGTGACCTCGGTGATCCGGAAGCCCTTGTTGGGCAGGGCGGTGACCAGGCCCTCCCTGACGAGGTCGAGCATCGCCTCGCGTACGGGTGTCGCGGAGACGCCGAAGCGGGCGGCGAGGGCGGGGGCCGAATGGACTTCGCCCGGCAGCAACTGGCCCGCGATCAGCGCCGCGCGCAGGGCGTCGGCGACGCGTTCGCGGTAGTTCATACGGCCGGTGAGGGAGGGCAGCTGCGGGGGTGTGGGGCGGTTCACAGAAGGAACCCTCCAGGGAAGGGGTCGGTGGGGTCGAGCAGATACTGCGCGGTGCCGGTGATCCAGGCCCGTCCGGTGACGGTCGGCAGCACGGCGGGGCGCCCGCCGACTTCGGCCACTCCGGTGAGGCGGCCGGTGAAAGCGGTGCCGATGAAGGACTCGTTGACGAAGTCCTGGTGGAGCGGGAGTTCGCCGCGGGCGTACAGCTGCGCCATGCGCGCGGAGGTTCCGGTGCCGCAGGGGGAACGGTCGAACCAGCCGGGGTGGATGGCCATCGCATGCCGCGAGCGCTCGGCCGTCGATCCGGGGGCGAGCAACTGCACATGGTGGCAGCCGGTGATGGTCGGGTCCTCGGGGTGTACGGGCGGTTCGTCGGCGTTGACGGCCGCCATCAGGGAGAGTCCCGCGGCTGGGATCTCGTCCTGACCCCCCGCGAACGCCGTCAGCGCGGCGAGATCGGCGGGGCGGGCGGCGACCACCAGGCCGCCCTTGGCGTGGAACTCGACGGCCGTGCCGAACCCACCGGTCCCAGCCGTGAGTTCGCGCCACAACCTCAGGGAGAGCAGGGCGAGCTGGAGCTCCGGTCCCGGCTCCTTGTCGGAGACCAGCAGATTGCCCTCACCGGCTCCGGTGGTGCCGCCGGCGACCGGCCCGCGGTCCACGAGTACGGTGCGCAGTCCTGCACGGCTCGCGTACAAGGCGCATGCGGCGCCGACCATTCCGGCCCCGACGATCACCACATCGCAGGTCAGACGAGTGTTCACGGCAGTACCATGTCACATGCCACAGCTGTGGGCCACAGTGCCGTCATCTTCTGTCCTGAATGGATCAGTTCACCAGACGAGATGGAGCGCTTCGGGCGAGCGGTGGATCAAGGTGGGCCGCATCACGACCGGCGGCTTGTCCTCATCGAGCCGCAGGCCGGGCATCCTGCGGGCGAACAGTTCAATGGTCAGGCGGAGTTGTTCGCGCGCGAGCTGCGAGCCGGGGCAGCCGTGCGCCCCGTGGCCGAAGGCCACATGCTGCCGGGAGACCGGCCGGGTGATGTCGAAGACGTCGGGCCGGTCGTGGCGGTCCTCGTCGCGATTGGCCGATCCGTACGCCACGAACACGGTTGCTCCGGACGGGAGTTCGGTCCCGGAGATCGTGACCGGCCGGGTGGTGGTCCGCCGGAAGCCCTGGACCGCGGTGTCGTACCGGGCGGCTTCCTCGACGGCGGCCGGTATCAACTCCGGGTCGGCGCATATCAGTTCCCACTGCCGCCGGTCGCTCAGCAGATGGAGCAGCGTCGTGCCGATGAGAGCGGTGGTGGTGAGATGCCCGGCGATCAGGAAGTTCTGGAGGTTCGACACGAGTTCATGGCGCTGGTCCAGCGTGAGTTCGCCGTCACCGGGCGCGAGCGCGGCGACCATCCCCGAACAGAGGTCCTCACGCGGGCTCTCCCGACGCTCGCGTATGTACGTATCAAGCAGCCTCTGGAGCGCAACGACGTCCTCGGCCGCGCGGACCTGCGCGTCCGGGTCGAGCGGCCGGAACAGCAGCTGTTCGGCGCGGTAGCCGCCGTGCACCGCCGCCGCGACGTCCGCCGGGTCGAGTCCGATCAGCCGCCCTATCACCTGGCCGGGCAGCTTCTTCGCGTACGCCTCCATCAGCTCGACGCCGCCGTCCGCAGCGAAGCCGTCCACGAGCGCCTCGGCGCGCTCCGCCGCGTATGTGACGAGTGCGGCGTTCCGTCCGGCGGACAGTCCGCGGTTGAGCGGGGCCCGGTGGCGCTGATGGGCCGGGCCGTCGGTGGAAACGACGGTGGGCCGCTTGCCGTACCCCTTGGCCAGCACCTCCAGGGCGGCGGGCGAGGGCATGACGTCGGGGAGCAGGGCGCGTACGGACGAGAACTCCTCGGGCCGCCGCAGGACTTCCCGTACATCCGCGTCCCGCGCGACGAGCCAGGCGTCGAGCTCGGGAACGAAGGTCAGGCCTTCGGACCCGCGCGCCCGCGCGTAGAGCGGATAGGGATCGCGTTGCAGCTCGTCGAGCCTGGTGTGATCTTTGCTCGTCACGCGGCGCCTCCAGGTCGGAAGGATTCTGCACGGTGGTCTCGCGGTACGTCGGGCCATCGTGCCCCAGCCCCGCCTCGTCGGGAAGGGGCCCTCAGCCCGCTCAGAACAGCAGCAGCTGCAGACCGCCGAGCACGGTCGCCGCGATGACCAGCCGCTCGAAGAGCACCTGGTCGATCCGGTCCACACACGCCTTCCCGATGAACGCTCCGGGCAGCACGAACAGCGCGAGCACCGCGTCCAGCAGGAGAGAACGCCGGTCGATCAGACCGAGGCCCACGCTGAAGGGCACCTTCGAGGTGTTGACGATCAGGAAGAACCACGCCGAGGTCCCCAGAAAGCCGAGCTTCCGGAAGCCCGCGGAAATCAGATACAGCGACAGGACGGGCCCGCCCGCGTTGGCGACCATCGTGGTGAATCCGCCGAGCACGCCGTACGAGCGTGCTTTCAGCCGGCCTCTTAGACCTTCCTGCGATGCGAGCGCCTCGTCCGCGCCCGGCCTTCTGCGCCACACGGTGGCCCCGGCCATCAGCAGCAGGATCGCCCCGATCGATGTGCGTACGGCGTCGTCGTCGGCCCAGAACATGAACAGCGTGCCGGCGCCACCACACCGGCGGCGACCGCGGGAAACAGTCGCAGCAGGGTCGGCCAGT